>CACJUX010000004.1 GCA_902596655.1 uncultured SAR116 cluster alpha proteobacterium
CTGCTGCGCTTGCGGCGCTTGCACTTATCAGCGCCTATATCGCTAAAGTCAGCAATGGTGATCCCACCTTTGTTCTTGCTATTAATAATCCAATGGTCCTGTGTGGCATGTTCATCGGTGGTATTTTCCCATTTTTGGTAAGCGCGATGACAATGACTGCTGTTGGTGATGCTGCTTTTGACATGATCGTCGAGGTGCGTCGACAGTTCCGTGAGATACCTGGCCTTCTTGAAGGTACAGGCAAGCCAGACACGGCCCGTTGTGTCGATATTGCTACACGCGCTGCTTTGCGCAAAATGGTGATGCCAGGCTCTATGGCAGTGCTGGCACCGGTGATTATTGGATTTACCCTGGGTCCGAAGGCGCTTGGCGGCATGCTTGCTGGCGCGCTGATCTGCTGCGTCATGATGGCCTTGATGATGGCCAATGCTGGTGGCGCATGGGACAATGCTAAGAAATATGTCGAAAAAGGAAATCTGGGTGGCAAAGGTTCAGATGTTCACAAGGCAGCAGTGGTTGGTGACACGGTTGGTGATCCTTTAAAAGATACCTCTGGGCCATCAATGAATATCCTAATTAATGTGATGGCAATTGTTAGTTTAGTAATTGCACCTTTACTAGTTTAGCGTTAAGGGCAACCCGTAAATTCGAAACCGGTCTCTCATGGCCAGTTTTTAATTTTCAACGCCAACGTTGCCTCATTGTGCTTCTCCATAATAGAGGGAAACGACGTGTTTTGCCTCTGCAAAAAACAACCAACGCTCAATGAAAACTCCAACAAAGTGTAAAAATAACGCTAATCCGAGAAGCACAGAAGATGACGGAAACGAAATAAAAACAAGAAGGGGAATGAAGCCTCCTGCCAATATCGACATTACACGCAATTTAAGTGCATGACGGCGAGCTACAACAAACCCCATTTCTGTCTGTAGATAATTTTCTGAGGTATGAGGGGGCATCAAAGGTCTCACTTTTCCAAAACTTCCAAGTCCCGTTGCGGACTCCAGCGTACTCTCTGGCGACTGTTTATCTAGGTTTCTCCACCAGAGAACTTTAGCTACCCAAGCTAAAATTAATAAACAATAAGTGAGGTGGTATATTTCAGAAATAAAACTTTGACCAGCTACTGCTAATAACCACATGCTGGCCAGAAGGCCTCCAGACACGCTGAACAGCAAATAGCAAGCAGGAGTTAAGGGATGATGCCAACAGGCAACCGTTTTTAAGGAGGCGTAAATCATAGAAGTGGCGTAAACAGTCACACCTATCAAAAACACTAGCGGCAAACCTAACAAAAAAGGAACACTGCCTATCAAATAGTTCCATCCAAACCACACGGCTAGCAAGCTTAAAACCAAAACAGCAAGCACCCCTTCACGTGACAACCAACTTGAGCGCCACTGACTTAGGGCCCTCCATGCTCGCTCTGGATGCCCCAAATGCAGCGTCGAGCTCAATAGGCCTGTTCCAATAAGGCCAAAAGTAAAAACTGAAACAATGAAAAAATTAATGACGTTTCCTAGGTCAATTAAGCCTAAGACAACCCATGCGGCTAGGCCCAAACCCAAACCAGAAGCGGAGGTGAAAAAAATAATCGACCATGCAGGATGCATACTCTATCCAAGTCTTTCTAAAGTTGCATCCATCCATTTCCAAAAACCCTTTGGAGTTTGAGCTTCGGCCATGGCAACCAGGGACATAGGTGTTTCATCTTTTTGCCGGCGTGGACGAGGAGGAAGGTATTTGTTAACAGGCTTTGTTTTTTGCTCAGGCAAAAGGTCGAAACCGTCCCTGGCAGATACAAGTTTGCTAACATCAGAGTTAGGGTCACCCAAGTCACCAAAATGCCGAGCATTAGTAGGACAGGTCCTAACACAGGCAGGAATCTGATCCTCTTTAGGCAAATTATCGTTATAAATTCTATCTACACAGAGCGTGCATTTCTTCATAACACCTTCGACTGGGTCCATTTCTCTTGCTCCATATGGGCACGACCAAGCACAAAGGCCACATCCAATACACCAATCCTCATTTACCAAAACTATTCCATCTTCCGCGCGCTTAAACGATGCTCCAGTTGGACACGCAGTTACACAAGGAGCGTCTTCGCAATGCAAACAAGATTTTGGGAAATGAACAGTTTTGGCGTCTTCTGCGTCACCTGCTTCAAAGGCATGAACTCTATTAAGCCATGCTCCATTTGGATTTGCCCCATACGCGTTGTCATCACTGAGCGGCGCGCCGTAGCCAGAAGTATTCCATTCTTTGCAATTAACAACACAGGCCTGGCATCCAACACACAAGTCCAAGTCTATAACTAATCCAAGTTTTATAGCAGAAGGCTCTGGAAGGCTTGTCATACTTTAGGCTCACTCTTGACTTTGGTTTTATTTCCAGTCCATTGAAGCCCGTACCTCAAGGTTTTACTCGGGGTTGGCACCACACCGTTCATTCTTGGCAAGGCTGGGAATTGCGGAAACGCTTGAGTTGGTTCATTTGCGTCAGCTTTTCTTATGTTTACCTTCAGATCAAACCACGCTGCTTGACCAGTTATTGGGTCTGAGTTTGCCCATCTCTGGCCGTCACCCTTTGCGGGTAACAGTTCGTGAATTAAGTGATTTAACAAGAAACCTTTTTTAGCCTCAGGAGCATCGTCTTCCAGCTGCCAGGCACCTTTTCTCTTACCAATAGCATTCCAAGTCCAAATGGTTTTTTCATTAAGACCCGCCATTATAGCCACTGGTACACGAATTTTACCGTGGTGCGACGTTACCCAAATCCAGTCCCCATCAGACAGGTTATGTTCTTTTGCCAATTTTTGAGGAACAAACATGGGATTGTGCCCATGGATTTGTCTAAGCCAAGGGTTTTGCGAGCCCCATGAATGATACATTGCCATAGGGCGTTGGGTCAGAGCATGTAATGGAAATTCTTCCTCATCAACAGACGCCCCTTCAAATGGCGCATACCAAGTAGGTAAAGGAGTAAAACAACTTTTAACTCTATCGCGCAGATGCTCAGGTGGCTGAATATTTCCATGACCTTCAGCTGCAAGGTGAAATTTCTGCAGAGGTTCGCTGTAAATCTGAAAGGCATAGGGTTGAGGGCTATCATAGATACCCATATCTACCGCAAACTCCTGATACGCTATGTTGGCCATTTTATAATATCGCGCTTCATGCGGTATGGATTTATGCCAAAATGCACCGTTGGCTATATATGCATCAAGTTGTCCTGGGTTAGGTTCACCGCGTCCAGATTGGGCCCCATTACCCCTAAATCCTGCTAGTGGCCCGATACCTGGCTTGCGCTGGTGATTGACAATATAATCTCCATAATCTGAGTATCTGGCTCCCCCTTCCCCGTCGACCATGCCTGGAAGACCGAGCCTCGCCCCCAAATCTAGCAATACCGATTGAAATCCTCTCACATCACGGTCTGGTTCAAAAACTGGCCACCTAATGGCGTCACAAACCGCATCTGCCTCGCAGATTGGTCTGTCCAATAAAGAAATAGCGTCATGGCGTTCTAAATAAGTGGTATCTGGCAAGATGAGATCTGCATAGGCGACCATTTCCGACGAATAGGCATCTGAATAGATAATTTTTGGGATTTTATATTCACCAGTCTCAGGATCAGTTTCGGTGAGCATCTCCATCACACCGCGAGTGTTCATCGATGAGTTCCAAGCCATATTCGCCATATACATAAACAACACATCAACAGGATAGGGATCCCCAGCTACAGCATTGGAAATAACCATATGCATCAAACCATGAGCTGACATAGGTGCATCCCAGCTATATGCTTTATCAATCCTTTGTGGGCTTCCATCGGAACCAAGAAGAAGATCTTCTGGTCCCAGAACATATCCTAAAGGAGCCCCAGGTAATGGCTTGCCCGCGCTGACCTGATCTGGTCTACCTGCAGGCTTTGGGTGCGCTTCCGGCGGTTTTGGATAAGGGGGTTTAAACCGCCATCCTCCTGGCACCTCCACAGATCCTAACATCAATTGTAAAACATGGAGAGCTCTACATGTCTGGAAGCCATTTGAATGAGCTGATATTCCTCTCATAGAATGCATGGCAACTGGACGGCCTATCATCGTTTCATGCCGTTCTCCCTTCCAGTCCGTCCAAGGCTGTTTAATAACAATTTCTTTGGCAAAGGCAGCCTCGGCAAGATCTGCTGCAAATTGCCGAATTCTATCTGCCGCAATTCCAGTAGTGTTAGCTACTGCCTCCGGCGCATATGCATCGTCCATGTAAGTTTCAGTTAGAATCGTAAATGCAGGAGTAGCGATGCCACCACCGTCCAAAGGTATTTGGCCATTCATTGCAGAGCTGACATTCTTTGATTTATACGAAACGGCTTGACCTGTTGAGCGATCGAGAACCTGTGGTTCACCCGCAGCGTCACGCAAAAATAGACCGTCATTCGCAGCACCAGGGTTTCGGATGACTAGCCATGGAGAATTTGTATACCTACGGAGATAATCCACATCAATATTACCAGAAAGCATCAATTCTCGGATTAGCGCAATTATCAACAAACCATCAGTTCCCGGTGTGATCCCATACCAATCATCAGAGATCGCTGCATAGCCAGTTTGGACTGGGTTGACTGAAACAACCTTTTTTCCGCGGCTCTTGACTTTGCCAAGTCCGATTTTGATTGGGTTAGAGTCGTGGTCCTCTGCCACACCAAATAAAACAAACATTTCCGTGAGTTCCCAATCAGGGGCGCCAAACTCCCAAAAAGCTCCACCAACAGTATAAATTCCACCGGCCGCCATATTGACAGAGCAAAAGCCACCATGCGCCGCAAAATTTGGAGTCCCAAACTGCTGCGCCCACCAACTAGTCAGCGCTTGTGATTGATCCCGGCCAGTAAAAAAAGCTAGTTTTTTTGGGTCTGTGTTCCTGACCGGCTCTAACCAATTGGTTGCAGTGGATAACGCCTCTTCCCAACTCACTGGTTCAAATTGTCCAGACCCACGCGGACCAACTCTGCGCATTGGTGATTTGAGGCGTGCCGGCGAATAGTGCTGCATAATGCCAGCGGACCCTTTAGCGCACAACACCCCCTTATTTATTGGATGATCCCGATTTCCTTCGATGTACCGAATTTTATCATCACGGATGTGTACATTGATCCCACATCTACACGCGCACATGTAGCATGTCGTCTTCTTGATCTCGTCATTGACTTTTGGACTGTATTCAATTTGAGGCTCAGAGGACATGGAACTTACCTGCGGTTGAACGGAATATGAGAGTTTGAGACTATGCGATAAAATGCCCCGTTAACAATCATTAGTCAAACTGGTAATTTTCATAAATACGTTCGAAAATGCTTATGAGTTGTTATGACATTAACTCAGATCAAAATATTTCTTGCTACGGCTGAAATTGGTAATTTAACTCAGGCTGCAAAGCACATTGGGGTGACTCAATCTGCAGCATCAAGTTCAATTTCTGCATTAGAAGAGTTGTATCAAATAAAACTCTTCAAAAGAGTGGGCAGGTCTATTGTGTTATCTGAAGAGGGAAAACAGTTTCTACCTGCAGCGAGGCATTTTTTTGAGAGTTCAGAAATTGCGAAGAAGAGTCTTATTGAGATCGGTGGTAAAGCAGTTGGCAACCTCCAAATGTCAGCCAGTCAGACAATTGCTAATTATTGGCTACCGCCTGTACTCGCAAAATTTCAGACTATTAATCCTGACGCTAAACTTAACATAACTATGTCCAATACAGCTGGAGTGGAGAACTCCATTTTGAATGGGAGCGCAGAAATTGGATTCGTAGAGGGGGAGATAACTTCTGAGCAACTTTTAGTTACCGACGTTGATGATGACCAACCAGTTCTTGTAGCCGCTGAGAAATTGTTCACTGCTTTAAACCAAAACTATAACGATACAGACATAAAAAATCTTCCGTGGGTCGTGCGCGAAGTAGGATCTGGAACGCGACGCTTACTAGAATATTATATGAACTCACGCCAAATCGAATGGGACGAGGTTAATATTGCCCTAGAGTTACCCAGCAATGAGGCGGTGAGGCAAGCGGTAGAGTCTGGTGCTGGTATCACACTCCTATCTGAATACGTTGTTAGCTCGTCGGTGAAAAGTGGCCTCTTAAAATTAATTCCAGTTGAACTTCCTGTGAGGAAATTTAGGCTAATTACTCATAGAAATAGGAAGTTTAGCAATGTGTCCCAAGCGTTTATTGAGATGCTAACTTCGAAAAATTTGGAAATGACTTAGATATTAGTTTCAACCTCTCAAAGTTAAGCGTTAATCAAAGCCGCAAGAGCAATTGATGCTATTCTAGCTTGGGGAGGATCAGAGCGACTGGTTAATACAATTGGAACCTTACCACCAACGACAATTCCAGCGGCTAGAGCGTTAGCAAAGTATACTAATGACTTGAACAATACATTTCCTGAAACAAGGTCAGGCACCACCACCGCGTCTGCTTTTCCTGCAACGATCCCCAGCAAACTATCCTCAGCAATCTCTTTAGAGTTCACAGACTTCGGGGATAGAGCAAGATCAAGTGATAGGGGGCCGGCATAATCTGCTTTTTTGTCAACTTTTCGCGCTAGTTGAGCTATCTGCTCTGCTTCTATGCTTGATGGTATGGCCTTTGACAGAGCCTCCGTTGCAGATAGGATTGCGATTCTTGGCCTTGCAACACCGAGCTTGCGTGCCATTTCCGCCGTCTGCAAAGCGGCATCAACTCGTGTCTCGACGCTCGGGGAAACATTTACTGCAGCATCGGATATAAGCAATGCCTGACCACCGTCGGGCGGCAGCATCGCAAAAATGTGTATCATACGGCCGTTGGTGCGTATGTTAGCATCACGACGAACAATACCTCCCATAAAAATATTGGAGTGTATTTGTCCCTTTATCAATCCCGATGCTTCTCCACTATTGACCAGTGAAATAGATGTATCAATTGCCTCACTCTCACCCACCGCGTTTACAAGGCGAACCCCATCAAGATTCCAGCCGAGTGCTTTTGCATCTGAAATAATTGATTCAACTTCACCAACCATGATGGGAACAGCTAGACCTCGGTCCAGTGCTTCACGCGCTGTTTCCATCACGTGTTTCCCGATTGCTCGAACAAAAGCTACCCTTAAAGGCGGCAACTTATCTACTAGCCTCAACAAACTCTCAGGACAATTGTTTGTCTGTTCGCCTAGAAAAGGAGAGCCCGATGGCTGAAAGTCTGTCGCATTTCTCTGATGGGGTTCTGACTGCACTTGGCTTCCTCTACTCAAACAAGTGTGGATAAAGGGGGAGAAAGTATCCTGTAATTTCTTTGTTGACTGCGCTAAAGTACTGTAGCTTAGACTAAATTCTATAAAATTTTGAACGTAAATTATGACGTCTTGCAAACTACAGGTCTAATTGGAATTCAAATTTTGGTAAAATCTTCTGTTGGTTATAGTAACCTCAGCGATGCCCTCAGCAGTATTGACGTATGCAGTGGTTCCAGGTGACGCACTTTTAGGTGTCACATGCGCAAAGCCAATAGTCTTTTTTAACCATTGTGAATAACCACAACTCGTAATTTGTCCAATCCTCTCACCTCCATTACAGAGAGGAGCTCTGTTTGCTATTGATAATTGCTGACTAGATTGAAATCCAACAAGGCATTTTTGGAGTTTGCAATTACGCGACAACAAGCACTCCTTTCCTAAAAATTCTGTCTTAGTATAGTCGACAACAAAATCCAGCCCAACTTCCCTTGGAGTCTGAACACCTGTCATATCTTGTCCAAAAATCAAAAGTCCTGCTTCTATTCTCATCATATCCAAAGCGCCAAACGCAACTGGACATACCGCAGGCACACCACGGCCTAGAATCAAATCCCATATATCTTTAACAACATTATAATCACAAAAGATTTCAAATCCGTCCTCCCCAGAATAGCTTACCCGCGCGACAAGGACTGGATGACCAGCGAGATCGAAATTTCTCACTTCAAAGCGCTTCATCTTGGCCATTTTGTCACGTGAATTTTCGTTGGTTAACACTGAGGCAAAGGAGCTTGCAGCTTTTGGACCTTGAATCATCAGACAATGAAGATGCTGGCATTCAGTAAGCTGAACATCGAATTTACTCGCCTCACTCCGTAACATAGCAAAGCCACGTCCAGCGCCAAAACAAATCAACCAAGCATGCTCACAACCGTTAACCACAGCGTCGCGCCAAGTGTGTCTAGAGTTAAGTCGAAACAGTATGGCATCGTCGAGAATATTCCCATCCGCATCTAGTATTACTGTATACACAGCGGTTCCTGGCTCTTGGGCATAACAGTTTCTGGTGACACAGCTATCGAGAAACCACTGAGCCTGCTTTCCTTTCACGAGAATTTTTCTTATGCCAGACATATCAGTTAGTCCACATTCGGTTCTTATGGCCAGGTGTTGCATTTGCAGGGAATGACTGTAACTCAAGGGCAGCATTAAGCCGTTCCAATTGACCATCACTGCACCAAGATTTAGGTGTCTTTTATGCAACGCACTTTTTCGTGCGACAATTCCAATGGGGTCATAACTAAGCAACGTTTTTAGACTGCCTTGTCTGTTTACGGCGCATATTCTTCAAAAATGTGGAGAGTCCAACTACCACTAGTGGACCAAAAGCTATGTTAAAAATTATGATATTTCGAAATAGGGTATCAACCCTCTCACGCATTTCTTGACGCAGGGCACGCAAATTACGCTTAATTGGATAAGCAAGCGCCTGCAATTGCATAACCTGTTGTCGTAAATCATTGGGCAATTGTTCACGATTGGCAGCACCTGTCATTTGCAAAACCTCTGCAATACTTGTCTCAGCTTTTGAAATCTGGGAGAGATACTCAGCTTCACGTTCGCGATAAATTTGACGCGTTTCAAAGAGCATATTCTCTACTTTTTTAAAGGGTCTTATAGGGTTTCCGTTTGAACGAATAGCCAACAAACGGTCATCTCCAGTAAGGTACTCAACCATGTTCAAAAATAGCGAGAAATTGTCATTTATGGGCCTGGGCATCGTCGTTCCACCGACTTGCGCTTCAGTCATACTATACCCATTGTAAATCCAATCAGCATCACCCACCGCAAAAAATGAGGCTTTTGTGCTAGTTGTCACTTTAGAGCTCTCCACCAGAGCTGGTTTGACTTCACCATCCATATAAACAACCAGATTTCGGGGAGGATTTGTTCCCGGTGAGAAATTAGCCGCAAGAACATTGGCTTCATTTAATTTGATTTCGCGCTTGTAAAGCTCTGCAGTCTGAGTGCTTGTGGATACTACCGGATGGACAGATTTGTTGCTTTCATCAATTTCGAAATGGCCTGCTTCCGCGAAAAGTAGCCGATTCAGCGCAATAGATACTGGATGCTCTTTGGAAATATTATTTGGCCCAATTTGCAACCAATAAGGAAATGGATAGGCAGCACCTACATCTGACTGAACGAGTGAGGAGTTTAAATCATCTCCCACAATTTTGTCAGGCGAAAACGCAAGTCCATAAGCATTCAACAAATCTATTAATGTGTTGATCTCGCCTTCTTTTGATGCATTAATCACCAAAGAAGCATTAGCCTCATTCATACGTTGATACGGATCAACCAAAAATAATGCTCCTAGGCCACTACTGATGTGTGCATCGATTGCTTCTAGCATGCCGCGCCGGAGCACCGGCGCATCTATGACAATTAATATATCAATATCTTCGGGCAGACTGTCAGCAAAGTAAGGGACTATCGTAATATCGTACTGGCTTTTTAACTCTTCCAAAATTGAAAATGACGGGTGTGGCTCATAGGCATTCCTTGGTTTAAGAAACGATGATAAAACACCAACTCGGTGCGTCTGTTGGCGAGAAAAATTGCTTAGTTTAACGGCTATATCATATTCCAACAGTGCTGCGCGCTTGTGATCAAAGTAGTTTATCACAAGATTTCTGCCATCTGCTTTAAAAACCGCGCCAAAATATAGAGTGTCCCCCGAACTCATTGGGACCGCTGAGACACCAGCCAGCTCCGCCATTTCGGCTAATTCGGTGTCCTCACTTAAAGCGATAAATTTAACCTTTACTTTGCCTTGGCTTTTTTTCTCTATCCGTTTTAACAGCTTCTCTACCCGGTTGCGGTGATTCCTAATTGTTGGCGGCACCTGAGCTAAACTTTTGTTAAAAAACAACTGAATATTGGTAGTCTCTGGAACACTGCGAGCAATATCTATTGTTTGTGCGCTTAAAGTAAATTCACGCTGTTCGGTAACATCCACTCCAACATCTAGCTTTGAGACAACTACTACAAGTCCTGCAATCAATCCTACAAAAATTATGAACACAGCCAGACTGCCTATTACTTCTTTTAACCTGCTCGCCGTTGGTTGGCGTAGGGCTTCAAACTGAAGTGCAGAAATCCAAAGCGAGACTAAACACAACGTTGTAAAGTAAATCAAAGCTGCAAGGGTTATCTCTCCTGACGCAATTTCTTGAAACCAGTGTTTTGGACTCAGTGCATAAGTAAACCTCAAGAACTCAGCTATTTGATTTGGCAGTAAAATCAAAAGTGATTTTTCTATGTCAAAAACCAACAAACTTAATACGAGTGCGATACCAAGGAGAAAAGATGAAACCTTTTCCCTTGATATCGCCGCTGCAAGCACCGCGACTGCATAAAGTGAAGCAAGTAGTAAGGCTGCTCCAAGATAACCCGAGAAAATAATTCCCCAGTCTGGCTGACCCAAAAAAGCAATTGTGATAACCATAGGAAAAGTAAGTATCAACATCCCCAGCAAAAGTAGGGTGCCAGATAACCACTTGCTGAATATAAAAATTGGCCCAGGTATAGGTAAAGACAGCAAGAGATTGACACTTCCAGGCTTCTCATGGCTTTCAAACGCGCGCATGGCCAAGGCTGGCACAAGCAAAACGCTGATCAAAATCAGAAATTGCCACTGCAAATCAAGATTAGCTAGGTTTGAGTTGAGAAAATTGCCGATGAAAAAGACACTACCATTAAGAAACACAAGAAACCCAACAGCAAATATTGGCATCGCAGAGGAGTGAACCTGTTGTCTCAATTCATGCAGCAAAGTTACCCAAATCATCGTAGCGGGTTTTGATAAATCCCTACTGATTTTAGATGACACAAGCATCTCCAGAAATCTCACTTTTATAATCACCAATAAGCATTTTGACTTTTGGTTCTAATCGACCATTCTCACTCAAAAATTTTTTGATAGGTCCAGCATCAGCAATTTGTCCATGACGCATAATTACCAAGTCCCTGCACAGTAACTCTGCTTCCTCGAGGATATGGGTCGACATCACTATTGTTTTGCTTCGCCCCATACGCTTCAAGATGGCCCTAATTGCAGATTTCTGGATTGGGTCAAGGCCATCAGTTGGTTCATCTAAAAATAGAACCGGTGGGTCACCTAACACTGCTTGTGCCAACCAAGCGCGTTGTCTCCAACCTTTTGACAGTCTTCCTAACTGTGATGTCAGCACTTCCTCGAGCGTAAGGACTTCGATAATCCGGTTAATTTCAAAATCCGCAGCATCGTTATAGAACCCCTTTGCGTTAGCCACAAAACGCAAAAATTCCGATACATAAAGACTCTCAAAACCGTTTACTGCTTCTGGAAGGTAGCCTATCTGCGCTTGAGCAGAAACTCTTTCGCTAACAATTGAACAGCCATTGATTTCCGCATCACCAGAGTCAGGAGTTAGAGAACCTGTAAGCATCTTAATCAAAGTTGACTTACCTGCGCCGTTGGTCCCCAAAAGCCCAAGAACGCCACCATGCGAGGCTGTGAGCGAAACATCAACTACTGCATTTGTTGTGCCATAAGATTTGTTGAGCAAACGGGCTTTAATTGTCATCACAACACCTGCAGAGAAATAGTGCCGTCAGCTTTGATCACAGATCGACGATAAACCCCGCAACGATAAACAAGAAAACGCTCAGACCCATCAACCAATAGCCTATTTTATTGGCTAATTTTTCCCAAGTAGACCTCGTTCCATCCCTACTTCCGCTGTCATCATCGATTGTAAAATTATCAACAGTTGGCCTCCTAGAAAGAAGGTTGGGCAATATGGTAAAAATAGCTCCTGTAATAGCGAGCCCCACCACTATTGGCTTGCTACTCAGCAATTTCAGAATTTCCAAAGGGTCCAAAACCACTCCATGTTTCATCGAAGACCGCCAACCGACAAACGGGTCTGCAAAATAGGTTATTTTAGTACAGCGAAGCTCTTCATAGCTTCGTCATGCAATAGCTCCATAGCCTCTTTTTTATATTCAAACGCTTGTTCGGTCGTTAGCATCTTATAGTCTCGGGGTCTTGGTAACTTAATCTTCATAACTGTTTGCACTGTCGTTGGCTTATTTGAGAGAACGACTAAATTATCGGCAAGAAAAATAGCTTCGTCGATTTCTGATGTTACAAAGATGTTAGTTTTTTTGTTTTCCTCGAACAAATCGAGAAAAAACTCTTGCATTAAACTCCTAGACATTGCGTCTAGCCCCCGAAAGGGTTCATCCATGATCATGACCGTTGGTTCATTTATCAAGGCCCGAGCAAGTTCCGCTCTTCGTTGCATGCCACCCGACAATTGAATTGGATATTTGTGAATAAATTCTCCTAAACCGACTTTGACGAGAAGCGCCTCAGCCTCATCTTTCAAAGCCTGGCCAGACTTGTCGCCACGCATTTTAGGGCCAAAAACAACATTCTCGTAAGTGGTCTGCCAGGGAATCAACGCTGTCTCTTGAAAAACCACCATGCGGTCTTTAGCTGGCCCTGTTATAGGCCTGTTATCAATCAGCACCTCCCCGCTATCTGGCGTTTCAAAGCCAGCCATGATATTAACTAAAGTGGACTTTCCGCAACCTGAAGGACCAACAATAACTGTGAGTTCACCGGCTGGGAATTCGATAGAGACATCTTTAAGCACGTCATCAGAAAGCCAGGCCTCTCCGTATGATTTTGATACATTACGTAACGTCACGCTCGCTGCATCATTTGGCACAACCTTTTTAGCGGGTTTCGATTTTAAGGTCTGCTTCACAGCCATTGCATTCTCCTAACACAGCACTTTATTTTTTCGCAGTCTATTTATGGCCAGTTATTTTTACTTCAGAAAAGGCGACGCCACGGCATCATAAAGTAACCAAGCTTCCTTATTGCGCTTGATGATAAATAGCCGGCTATACCAATCGAAATCATACCTACCACGATTTGTTCGAGAGATCCGCCCATGTAGGAATTCCATATGAAGAAACCAAGTCCTCCGCCACCTTGGGTACCGCCCCCGGAGATCATTTCTGCGGCAAGCACAACCTCCCACGTAATACCCATACCCACAGCTGCTCCGGTAAAAATGGACGGGAGAGTGCCTGGTAAGACAATCTTCCAAAACAGGTCGAATTGCGACGCGCCCATTGACTGAGCTGCCCTGAGATAACTGATGTCAATAGACCTTGCACCCCCAAGAACATTGATCACGATTGTGAAAAACGCTCCTAGGAAAGTGACAAATGCGATTGACATCTCATTAGTTGGCCAAAAAATAAGAGATGCTGGCACCCAAGCCAGCGGCGGTATCGGCCGCAAAATTTCGAATGGTGGGAAAAACAAGCCTCTAAAATACCTATTAACTGCCAACAATAGCCCAAAAGGTATTCCAATCAACATTGCAACCAAAAAGCCAGTGAGCACCCGACTAAAACTGGAAACCCAACTCTGCCAATAGCCGATTTTTGGTATCACCTCCAAAAACGCGGCAAACACATCTGCTGGTGGTGGGACTAAACCAATACCGATGATATCAACACCAAACCAATCATCAAACAAAGCTCCTACATGCCAAATCACGAGAAAAATTAGGATCGCACTAACACCCCTTTTCAAGGTTACCTGTCCCATGAGTTTAGCAAAAAAACTTTTTTTCGTTGAAGTCATCGTTTCCTCGAACAGTTTACCAATCTATGCAAAGTTTTTGTCAGCCTTAATCAAGCCATTTCTCTTTCGCCAGCCTGAAATGCCTTCACAGCCTCTTCATGAACGGCATCACTCACTTCCTCCAGCAACTTTCTGAAAGCTTCTGACGATTGAGTCTCATACGATCTAGGCCTTGGAATTTTCACTTCCACGGTTTTCTTAAGCTGGCATGGTCTCGTTGTGACAATATGCACCTTATCACCCAGGAAGATCGCCTCCTCCAAATCATGCGTAATGAAAAAGATCGTAACGCCGGTGCGGTCATAAGTCTCAAGTAAAGACTCATGCATAATTTGTTTTGTTAGAGCGTCCATAGCCCGGTAGGGCTCATCAAGTAGCAAAACTTTAGGGTCGTTTATAAGGGCCCTAACAATCTCTGCACGCCTGGCCATGCCAGATGAGACTTCCCCCGGATATTTTGTGAGGAAATCTCCCAACCCTGCCTCGGCAAGCATCGTACCAGCTTTATCCATTGCTTCGCGCGATCCCAAAACTTTTTGGACTATTGGGCCGTACGCCACATTTTCTTGCAAAGTTTTCCATGGGAACAAAGCGCCATGCTGGAAAACCACCATTCTATCTGCGCCCTGGTCAGCTAGTGGTTTGCTAGGGCCACACAAAAGCTCCCCGTCGAGGTGAATGCTTCCCTCAGTGACAGAGTGAAAACCAGCAATTGCATTCAAAAGTGTTGTTTTGCCGCAACCAGATGGCCCGACAATCATACAAACTTCACTGCCAGCGATTTCCATAGAGCAATTGTCAACTGCCATGACATTTACTCCCTCAGGGTCGTACACCTTCGTGACATTTTTGATGCTCAGTGCGCCTAAGCCTGAGTTTCTATTTTTTTCTTTTGTCATCAAATTTTCCCCACATCCCTATCGACCTTGTTGGCTAAGCTCTTTGACATGCCAAGCCATCAATTTATTTCCAAGCATACGGACCAGTGCTGAGCTGAAATAGCCTATGAAGCCAAGAGTAATCATCGCAATTACCATTGGTACGGTGACGTTGTTCATGTAGGCGTCCACAATCAAGTAACCCAAGCCAAGATCACCGGACACCATCTCTGCGGCTACAAGTGAAAACCAAGCCACGCCGATTGAAATTTGAAGTCCAGTAAAAATAAAGGGAAGCGCACCTGGGACTACAACATTCTTAAAAACATCCCACCTACTCGAACCAAGGCATCCAGCCGCTCGAAAATACTCCTCATCAATTGAGTCAACGCCCAACATGGCATTGAGAGTTGTTACAAAAAATGATGCCAAAGTTGCGAGGAAGAGCACTGGCCCTTCAAAACCCGGCAACAGCAAAATCGAAAGTGGCACCCAAGCAAGAATTGGTATTGGCCTTAGAACTTCGATTATTGGAAAAATATAATCTCTTATTGTTCTAGACCACCCCATGAAGAGGCCCAGCGGCACCCCAAATGCCGTGGCAATTCCAAACGCGATAAGAATACGTCGGCAACTTACGATAATATGATCGTAATATTCCTGAGTAAATATTGATATTCCCTGAAATGGATCAACTGCAAACCAATCTTTTGATATTGCAACTGGTCCCGGAAGCTTATCAAATCTCCATATTTGCAAACCCTCGCAAAGTACCCAATAGGCAAATAGCCACAAACCAATACCCATTAATGTAAGGTAAGGGTCTAATTGACCCAGGTACTTCTTTGTTTTGTAGACAAACAAATTAAATCCCTGAGGTGCAACCATTTTGCCGTTTTGATTTGTAGTTGAGGAGTTTGCACTCATGTCGATCCCCACACTTAATACGATGCCCAATGCCATCGAAAAGACTGTCGTTAACGATAAATTAAATTAATAGAGGAGTTGGGACTCAGATTAGTCTGAGCCCCAACCGATGTTTTTATTTTGCGACGATGCGCCCGACCGGCGTGGTAAGACCACGCTTCTCTAACACACGCTCAGCAAACTGACCCATCACGCCTTCGGGACGAATTTGTGGCGCAGCAGCAGGCTTCTTCTTCAGGCTGTAAAGAAAAGCAGTTGCATCACGAAGTAGAGATTTTGCGTCATCACTAATCACAAAGTCTAGTTGAAGCTTTGTTGTGCCTGACATTGGTGAGTCATACAGGCTAGCTTTCAACACGGACCTATCTATCTTCTCAGTCTGAGCCTCAGCCATAGCTGCTATCGCATCAGCATTTGCTGGATCAGCAACAAACTCTTGAGCATCCAGCTCAGCTTCCAACCAGCCCATTACAGCATCCGGCCGCTGCGAGATAAGGTCATTTAACATCACCATGAATGCCCCGTCTTGCGCACCGAAATCCTCTCCAGATGCAGCTCGGCGAGCAATCCCAGCTGAGACCATTTTAGATGCGGTAGGCTCCCAGATTGCCGCAGCGTCCAGTTTACCTGCACGGAAGTTTGTCGTGATGACCTCAATATTCTGGTTGAGGTACTTAGCGGGTTTGATGCCAGCTTTTTTGAACGCAAGCTGTGCAAACCTGTCGGTACAAGCACCATGCGGCGCTGAAGTAACTTTGCCATCCATCCACTTGACAGCATCAACGCCATTTGCAAATTGCGGCGCATCATTTCTTACCAAAAAGATGTTACACTGCTGCTTTGACGTTCCAAGTGCTGCAACAATCCTTATGTCTGTGCCGCCCCTTTCAGGAAGATATTTAAATGTCGAAGCGATGGCTGGCATGTCGCCCATGTATCCAATGTGCTGCTTTTCACCAGCCATGGCGTTTACAATTACCGAACCCTGAAGCCCGACCTGAAACTCAGCTGTTGACCCCGCTGGCAAATGGTTTTTCCAAAAAGATTTGCCATTGTTTACCACGCCCGTCCAAGACTCAGTGTAATAAGGCTGGTAACCAATCACCAAGTTAACGGCCTCCCCAGGTTTCCCAAAATCTACGCCAGCAGACGCAGACAAAGGTGCCATCGCGACAGCAGCTGCTATCCCAAGGCTTTTAAGTTTTTTCATATTTGGCATTTTATTCTCCTCCCATTTTTCGTGATAAGTAGCAATTGTTCAGAACTAGCAAGCGCGCTTATCGCTGGAACGATAGGCGAAATGCAGAACATGTTATATCTCAAAACACCAATGCTTTACTCCGATCTGACAACGCCAGTTTTACATATCCAGCCCTTAGCCGAACCTTTTTTATTTGTAGTAGCCTAGGTCTGATTGGTTAACGCTATCAAGGGTCCATCTAATTCGCAACGCTTATTGAGTGATAGAGAGCTATGTAATTCACGGTAGTTGTTTTACAAATCGAGGTGTTTAAATTGACAACGTTATTCAATATTCAAGTAGTTCAGTGAATTAAGCTGTAAAAAAACGTACCGAGATCAAATCATATATCGTAGGAAGTTGAATAGTGATGGGACAAAGTGTAACAACCAACAGGCAGAACGCAAACGAAAGCCCCTTTAATGATAATTCTAACGAAACGTTAAAGCGCGGGAAAGAGGCGTTTTACAAGGAACAGCAGAACATTTTCAAAAACGTATGGGTACCCGTATGTCATGAGTCAGAGCTTCTAGACCCATACGATTTTCGAACAAGCAGTATTGGTAATGACAACATTATCATCTGCAGAGCACCCGACGGGAAAGTCAATGCTTTATTAAACGTTTGCCCACACCGTGGGATGTTGATTGAACGTCGTCCTCAAGGCAGTTTCCTTGAAGGCCAAGCATCCGGAAACCCGAAAAGAATCACCTGCATGTTTCATGCGTGGCAGTTTGATATGAGAGGCAACTGCGTTTACGTTGCGCGCGAAAAAGAAGGTTACCAAGATAGGTTTTGTAAAGATGATGCAGGACTCAGACGATTAAGGTGCTCAGTTGGCTTTGGAGGTTTTGTATGGGTCAATATGAGTGATCAGCCAGTCGCTTCACTGGAGTATTGGATTGGAGAAGCCCTCGCACCAATAGAGAAGCAAATTAGCTCCTCCCGCTTGGAAGTGGTGCATTATCACAAGGAAATGATACAAACAGGATACAAAGACGAAATTTTGAATGGGCTAGGACGTACCGTAGGACTGTTTAATAATTTGTTCTTTCCTTTTGGGCACTGCGCCTCTCACAGCGCGGACGAAAAAATTGGTTCAAGTGGCGAAAATAAGTTTCCCGCTCCTAGTTCAACACAGTCGATCAGGGTGAATTTGTTTCCAGGTTACGTGTTCCACTTAGACGGACCCACTCTTAATGTTTCTACCATCACACCTGTGTCGGAAAACCAAGTCATGGTAGAACATAGAGGGTTGGCACCAACGAATGATAGTGAACAGGATCGCCTTTCACGTTCTAAGCATTACAACAGCATTTTCGGCCCATTTCGGTCTCCAAAAAGCGAAAGTTCGACCCCCAACGGCAAGCCAGAGAGCAAAAATCCAGAGTTGGCCAAGCATTACAATGAGGAATGGTCACGATGGATGGACGAACACTATAAAGGGGGATCCGATTTGTCCGACCGTCTCGTTGCGCAGGGTCAGAGAGCCAATACCGATTTGGAGTCTGACCTTGCCGGACCGAAAGTGGTTGTGGTTGGAGCCAGCCATGCCGGTATTGCGTTTGCGGACAAACTTAGGAAAAACAATTTTACCGGGCCTATCGCGATTTTTGACAGACAGGTCGGTGGTCCTATGGAAAGGCCGCCATTATCGAAAGGCTTTCTTCTTGGCGGTGGGGAGACCGTAGAGGCTAAATCGCTGCTTAGACAAAAAAAATGGTACAAAAACAACAAGGTACGTCTCAAAACGCAATCCATAGTACACTCTGTTGACACAACACAAAAAACTATAACTGTTAACAATGGAGTGATTGTCAACTATGACAAACTTGTGATTGCCAGCGGAGCAAAACCTAGAGAATTACCTGACACGGTTGGCGTTGCGAATGCGTTTACTCTAAGACAGCCTTCCGATGCCAATGCAATCCGCCAAGCAGCAAACAATGCCGACTCAGTGGTGATCATTGGTGGAGGATACATTGGGTTAGAAGTGGCTGCCTCGCTAAGAAAAAAAGGGTTGGTGGTCACAGTGATTGAGGCCGCTGAGAGGATTCTAGCGAGGGTTGCAAGCAAGCCCTTGGCAGAGCATTTCCAAAAATTGCATGAAAATCAAGGGGTCAAAATTTTCACTGGGATTGGAGTAGATAAAATTGACCATGAAGATGGGATTTTTACTGGAGTCGTTCTATCTGATGGAAACGAAATCAAAGCAGACATTTTGATCACAGGCATTGGAGTTTTTCCAGATAGCAAGTTGGCAGCAGATGCAGGGATTGAAACTCAGCGTGAAAACGGTGGAGCCATTCTTGTCGACGAGACAATGAAAACAAGCGACGAAGATGTTTACGCAATTGGTGATGTTGCTATCCGGCGTGATCAAGACTTGGCAATCGAGTCAGTGCACAATGCCCAAGAAACGGCCTCAATAGCTGCTGCTGCAATTACCAACACTTCATTACCAGTTATACAAACACCCTGGTTTTGGTCTGACCAATACGACACAAAATTGCAATCCGTTGGTATCGTTCCAGTGGGGGACAGTGACGTTTATCAAGTTGCGCGACCAGGCAAAAAAGAGGGCGGCATTTCCTTTTGGAGCTATAGAGATGAAAATTTGATAGCTGTCGAGGTTGTCAATGACCCCGCGACTTACATGGAAGCGCGTCAATGTTTGGATACCAAGCAGTCGCCAGACCCGAAACAAATCTCAAATCGCTCTTATTCACCGATTGATAGTGGAGGAGCGCGATCCTGAGGCCTTTTGCTATAGGTTAGTTGTCGTAAACACTTCATGTTACTTGCGACAACATCTAAGCCGCTTTGGGTAGGGCATTTAAAGCATTTAGAATTTTAGAGTGGGGAAACAATCAGAATGACAAACGCAAGCGCAGTGGAAATCGAAAAAAAAATCGAAAAAATTATCTATCAAACCGCATTAGCCCTAGACGATAATGACTGGAAGAGTTGGTTTGACCTCTGTGATGACGCCTTTTTTTACTCGATCACGTCCTTCAGTCCGGAAATAAACAAAAAGATGACCTACTTTAGTGGCAACAAAAAAGAGTTGGTTGGTTTGATGGACATGTTACCAAAACACAACACCGATCACTCTCCACTTCACCGACATACCTCTGTCTATACTATTGACGTTGGGGATGAAGGTCGGTCTGCTACAGCAATCAGTTCAGTAACAATTTATCAAAATATGCTTGATGGCATTAATTCTCATCTGGACTCGGGTGAGAGCAGGCTCTTTGTCATCGGCAAATACTTCGACGAGTTTACGATAGAAAATGGCAACCCAAAATTTTTGAACCGTGAAACTAAACTAGATAATAGACGTCTTGATAAGGGTTCTCATTGGCCTTTGTAAGGATTTCTATCCTGCAAAGACTTAGCGCCTTAGTGCCGAACGCTTGTAAATTATAGAAGGTAGATTGCATGGCTTGGACAAAAGTCTGTGAAAAGAGTGAAATACCCGAAGGCTCAATTAAAAAAGTGTGGGCAAGAATTGGAGGGGGCATACCCATTGCAGTCGCTCACCATAAAAACGGCTATGTCGCGATCCCACCTGTCTGCCCACATCTAGAAGAGCCATTAGAAGATTCCGGTTTAGTCACTGGATGCAAATTAACTTGTACAAAACATCTATGGTCGTGGGACCTAGAGACCCTTGAGCTTAAAGATGAAGCGGAACTTCCGTTGAAAACTTACGATATAAAAGTCGACGGGGATAATCTAATGGTCTACGTCACTGAGCAGTTAGAATACACATTTGACGAAGATGAAGATATTGATGAAGAGACTTTCTTTCACGATGACGATGATTACGATGACATCTGGTAAGCAACACGATAGCTTTAATCAATAGTGAGAAAAAATTGTATTCATTGAGTAATTGGCCCAACATTGAAGTATTTCAGACGAAACAATACCGTGATGCGCGCGTTGAAGCTCATAATGCGCTTTTTTGGATGGCACGTGCTGCTCACAGTTTCGTGGAACCAATGCCAGAGAATGCTCACTTAAACTTATCATGGGAAAATGATTCTGCCGATTTCAGAACGCAAATTTTTGGTGACAATATACAAATCGGCATAAATTTGCCTGAATTGGAGCTTTATTTTTGTGAAAAAAAAGAAAAAGTGCCGCACAGTTTTTGGCTTGATGATAGAACTCCCGCGTTTGTTGAGGCTTGGTACTTAGTAGAATTACTGCACAGGGGTATTGATCCTGAGACATTTTCAACATCCTTACCATTCGACTCAAAAAACATGGTGATGGGAGACACGCAGGATCACAATGCGTCACTATACAAAAAAGAACTTACCGCTCTGAAAGACTGCATTCATAATACAATTCCCATCCTTGAAGGGCTAGCGAACCGATTGCGAATTAATAACAAAATAGGAAAAGATCCACATAAAATCGTTTTGGAGCCAGAGACCTTTACCTTGATTTTGACCAACATTCCAACCAAAAACGTTAACCAGAAAATTACTACTGGGTTAAGTGCCGGCGATAATTTACGTCAAACACCCTTTTTGTTTACCAAATCGATTGATCAAGCTAACGGTTCAACAAACCATCTTTTGGATTACAACCCTGAATGTTTAATTACCCTCGAATCGATCATCAGCAAAGCCATCACTCAAGACGAACTAGTGAACAACTTGTGCTCGTTTTTAGTAAAGGAATGAGCAATTAATCATCCCAGTTCCTAACCGATACAGATCTTGTCGGTTTTTCGTTTTTTTTTGAATCTGGGGTGTCTGTTTGGGCCGATTCCTATTATTAGCTTTCGGCTATTAGCCGATCAATTAGTACCCAAATTTGAGGTCTACTAAAGGAAACCATAGATTTAAAAAAGTAGTCATTTTTACTTGTGAACACTCGCCTATCGTGAGATTATTATCTTAGGCGAAAACCGTGGAGACGTTAGTAATGGCCCCCAGAAATCACAAAAATTGGTTGAAAACTCCGAAAGTAGAATACATTTCAAGCGAGTGTTATAATAATTATGGCATTTATGAACAAGAGATTGAACATATCTTCTCAAAAGTCTGGGTGCCGATGTGCCACATAAGTGAGATGGCCAATGATGGAGATTTCCGTTCTACACAGATTGCGAACAAAAATGTTGTAGCGGTAAATCGTAGCGGTGACGTCCACGTCTTCATTTGTCCATCAATTGATCTCCCTGCTGGCAACGGCATAGACACTGAAGGACTTCACAGACTGCACAGTGAAATTAAACACGGCGGAATGGTCTGGACCACTCTCGACGAAAATCCTAGCATGAGTGTCGAAGAATGGACATGCGGCGCTTTTGACTGCATCGCAGATGCTATTGATGCTGAAGAGATGGAAGTGTTTCACTATCACAAAGCAGTGATCGACACGAATTACAAACTTTGGCACGATACAAACAGTGAATTTTACCATGATTTTATGCATTATTTTAATCGAGTGTCGGGTTTTAATGATGAATACTTCGCTCGCAAAAATATACCATTTGACAATGGACACGTGAATGTTAGCAGCTTCACCGTGAACTACGAGGAATATGATGGTTTTGAAGACCGCGGTGAGCTCTCATTTCCTAACCTCCCGCCTAACCAATGGTATATGGTGGATTTGTTTCCAGGCTATAATTTTAACTTACGGGGCAATGCATATAGGAGCGATATTGTTACTCCGTTGGGACCGAACCGTGTTCTTATCGAATTTCGCGGTTATGGGTTGAAAAAAGATACACCGGAAGAAAGAGCGACTCGCGTGAAAGCCCATAATTCAATTTGGGGCCCTTTTGGCAGAAACCTGCATGAAGACTTGATTGGTGTTGCAGGTCAGGGCACGACTATGAGGGAAGGAACAGAAACCCGTAACATTCTTCACGGTCGACACGAAAACTCAACTATTCATGATGAAGTTGGAATGAGACACTATTACGAGGCCTGGGGAAGATTTCTTGGGTTAAACCCTATGAACCCACTTGCGGTGCTTCAAGACAACGTGCAAGCGGCAGAGTAATCTAAGAGCTAGAAATAGCGGATTTATGGCGGCGTTTTGCCGCCATTTTTTTTAATCATAAAGTAAATAATGGTGTCCAAGAAAAGCCGTATGGCGAGGCGAACTTTTAGTAAAGGTATTTTTGTAATTCACCCGTCTCTGCTAACGATTTCGCAATTTTTTCAGCGATACGCGGCATTGGCATTATGTTATCAGTTTTGACCCAAAATAGAGATACGGTTTTTTCTACCGACGGCTCCTTCAATAAAAGAGCTTTGGTACCATCAAGCAAACCTGGCATACGTGTAAAGTGAGTGGGTATGATAGTACACAGTTCAGTGTACTGTGTTTGGAACATCAAATGAAGTATGGATTCAGACTCAATTTTTGGAATAACCTCACAATCCAAACGTCGGAAAATATTATCAACCAGCCGACGTTCATGCATTGAAGATCGAAGCATGGCAAAGGGCAGTTTTGATGCATCTTTCCAAGAAATTTCCTCAATTTTCTCAAATTCAAAAGAGTCAGGCACGAGCAAACTCCAACTCTCCTCAAATATCGGCTGTGCATTACACCAAGACATTTCGTCCTCGTGATCGCTATAAGTAATCGCACAATCCAGAGCATATTTGTCTAAACTAACTTTTAACTCATCATTTCCAACAAAATGAACATCAACCGAAACGCCCGGATATGCCGATCTAATCCTTTGCAAAATAATTGGCAGAACCGGTGACATGGATGGCATAGCTCCAATACGCAGCCGACCTTGTAGGTTGTGTTTCATATCCCCAATGTCATCATGCATTGCGTTACAGTTAGCGAGGATCAGACGTGCCCACTTCGACACTTTTTGCCCTTCTTCAGTAATGCCATACAAGCGTTGTCCGCGACCACGCTTGAAAAGCGTGATACCGAGTTCTCTCTCAAGCTGCTTAATACCATTTGACAAGCTAGGCTGTTTTACATTGCATCGTTCAGCAGCGCGACCGAAATGGTCTTCTTCGATGACTGCGATCAAATATTCAAGTTGCCTCAAAAACACAACTGGCTCCCAAAGACATTTGGTGAATCACATTTCAGCTCGACGTAAAGTTCAGATCACAAATTCCACACTTACACGTTTGTCATGACTGGACTAACTCGTTTTTATTTATGCTATAATATAGCATATATCAATCAATAAATGTCAATATCATAGGCAAAGACTAACATAAATATATGAATCAAAAAATGTCCAACTTAGGATATGTTAACTGCTCAACAATGATGTAACAAGCGCCGCAGAGGTGCTTTATCCAAACAAATTTTTAGAGGTGCATTGAACCTTGGAAGCCTTATCCATTAACCTCCTTTCTTTTCTTGCATGTGGCTTTTTATCAGGCTTGTTGATTGGTGCAGTTGGAATTGGTGGCGTCATTTTAGTGCCTCTGCTGACTTTTGCTCTTGGTGTGGACATCTATCAGAGCATTGCGGCAAGCATTTTTGCTTTTGTAGTCTCGGGTCTTGTTGGCACTTTTAATTATGCAAAACGAAAGGTAATTTCATGGAGAGATATAAAATTTATCTGGATTGGCGCTGCACCATCAACACTGTGTGGCGCAATATTGCTTTCGCATGTAAGCAAAGAACTCTTGACCCTACTGATTGCTTTTTTAGCTCTTGGCTCTGCTATTAGGGAATTCCTTAAGCAGCAGAACAAATCTCATGATTTCACTATTGTAATTTCGAGAAGTAAGCTGATTTTCATTGGTGCTTTCACTGGTTTTTTCTCGGCCTTAAGCGGTACTGGTGGGCCGCTAATTCTCATCCCACTAATGCTTTGGTCTTCTGTCCCAATAACTATTGCTATTGGCCTTGCCCAGTCGATTCAATTACCTATTTCTATTTTTGCTACTATCGGAAATAGCTGGAGCGGTATTCTCAATTTTTCTATCGCATTTCCTCTGGCTACGGGCATTGCTTTCGGCACCTACTACGGAGGGGTTTGGATTAGAGGATTTTCAACTTCACAAATTAAGAAAGGCGTTGCGATTATTTTGGCTGCAATCGGAATCGCAATGACCATCTCTGTTATAATTTAAGCCTTGAGCTGTTTAATTGCTTGCTAAATAGCTGTGGCAGAAACACTAATAGCTAAGACAGATTTTATTGTTTGGCTTTTTTGCTTCTACATTACCGTTAAAGAGGTTTGCACCCATGCGAACAAAACATTTGCTGCTAGGGAGGAAGCAAAATGGCCGATTCAAAACCGCGTAAAAAGGTAACATACAAAACACTGTTAAAAAAAATGGAAGCTGGAGAGCCTATTACGCAGCTTGCAGCTTATGATTATCGGACTGCCGTTGTTGCTGATCGCTTAGGCATGGATATTCTCTGCGTTTCTGACACTGGCGGCATGATCTTATTCGGGCATCAAAGTACAACCTCTGTAAGTTTTGATGAGGTTATGATGATGTCAAAGGCAATCGACAGAGGCTCGCAATATGGCCTGAGAATGGTTGACATGCCCTATTGGAGCTTTCATGTCTCGAAAGAGCAGGCTGTGGAAAATGCTGGCCGTTTTGTTCACGAAGCCAATGCCGAGGTCATGAAATGTGAGGGCAACCGTCACCACGTTCCTGCCATCGAAGCCATTGTAAGTGCGGGCATCCCAGTTCAAGGCCACATTGGCATAACCCCAATGCGTATGCCGCAGCTTGGAGGTTTTGTAGCCCAGGGCAAAACTGCAGATCGAGCCAAGGAATTAATAGATGATGCAAAGGCAATGTATGACGCTGGTTGTTTCTCAATTCTCTGCGAAGTTACAACATCAGAGGTCGCGGAATATCTGGCAGAAATCTTACCTGTTCCTGTTATCAGCCTTGGCGCTGGTAATTGTGCGGATGGAGTGCATATAATCTCCTCGGATCTGTTCCACCTATGGGAAGAACACGTGCCAAAACACTCGCGTATATACACGGACCTTATTCCAATCATGGAAGACGTGATTACGCGTTACATGGACGATGTCAAAACTCGAAATTATCCCGGACCTGAAAACACGATAAAAATGCCAGAAGACGAGTTGCGAAAATTTGCAAAAGATATGAAATGGGAACGCAAGCTTGACGAGTTAGGTTAACTATAAGTGCTATCCTTCTCGTCCGAAACATCTTCCGTTTTTGGATAAGGAAAATCTATCAAAAAGGTTTTTCTTATCCGAGACCCATTAACAAAAAAATTTTACCTTAATTTTGCTTAGAGACTAAAGCCATGAGTTACAAATCAGACATTGAGATTGCGCGCGAAGCGGATATTTTACCAATCCAGCAGATCGGGGCAAAACTTAGTATTCCAGAGAAAGATCTGCTGCCATTCGGTCATGACAAAGCAAAAATTTCTGCCGAGTTTATCAAGGCGCAGCGCAATGGCAAGGATGGTAAGCTAATTCTCGTAACAGCAATCAACCCCACCCCCGCTGGTGAGGGTAAGACAACGACCACAGTCGGTCTTGGCGACGGTCTCAACGCATTAGGCAAAAAAGCCATGATCTGTATACGTGAGGCTTCGCTTGGCCCCTGTTTTGGGATGAAGGGTGGTGCGGCTGGCGGTGGGTATGCCCAAGTTGTGCCGATGGAGGAGATGAACCTGCACTTCACGGGTGATTTTCACGCTATCACCTCAGCGCACAATCTGCTCTCTGCGATGATTGATAATCACATCTATTGGGGCAATGAGCTGGAAATTGACCAGCGCCGTGTTACATGGCGTCGTGTTGTCGATATGAACGATCGAGCGTTGCGCGACATAGTCACAAGCCTTGGCGGCGTTTCAAACGGATTTCCGCGGCAGGCAGGTTTTGATATCACGGTTGCCTCTGAGGTTATGGCTATTCTCTGCCTTGCACTGGACATTGAGGATTTACAAAAACGTCTTGGCAACATAATTGTTGCATATCGCCGTGACCGCAGTCCGGTCTATTGCCGCGATATCAAAGCGGATGGGGCGATGACGGTTTTGCTCAGTCAGGCGATGCAGCCAAATCTGGTGCAGACGCTTGAAAACAACCCTGCCTTTGTTCATGGTGGACCCTTTGCCAATATCGCACATGGCTGTAATTCCGTTGTGGCCACGACGACGGCTTTGAAGCTCGCCAATTATGTTGTCACCGAGGCTGGCTTTGGTGCCGACCTGGGCGCTGAGAAATTCATGAATATTAAGTGTCGTAAGGCTGGGATTGCCCCCAGCGTCATTGTTCTGGTGGCAACGGTGCGGGCAATGAAGATGAATGGTGGTGTAGCCAAGGCTGACCTTGGTATGGAGAATATTGATGCGGTGCAGGCGGGTTGTCCAAACCTTGGTCGCCATATTGAAAACATGAAATCATTTGGTGTCCCAGTAGTGGTCGCAGTGAATCATTTTGTTACTGACACAGATGCCGAAGTTGAGACGCTGCAGAACTATGTAGCCGAACAGGGCTCAGAGGCGATTGTCTCGCGTCATTGGGAGAACGGCTCCAAAGGGGCGTTGGAACTAGCGACCCGTGTGGCTGAGGTCGCCGATGCAGATATGGCAAATTTTGCGCCAATCTATCCAGATGATATGCCTCTTCTTGAAAAAATTGAGGCAATCTCTAAACAGATATACCGTGCCGATGAGGTGATTGCTGATCAAAAAATTCGTGATCAACTCAAACAATGGGAAGATCAAGGATATGGCAATCTGCCCGTCTGCATGGCAAAGACTCAGTACAGCTTCAGCACGGATCCGACATTGCGTGGAGCGCCAACAGGTCATAGCGTTCCTATTCGTGAGGTTAGATTGTCTGCTGGAGCCGGCTTTATTGTCGCCATCTGTGGTGAAATCATGACGATGCCCGGTTTGCCACGTGTCCCCTCTGCTGAGGCTATTATGCTCAACGATCAAGGTCAGATTGAGGGGTTATTCTAGCCATGGTTGGTAGTGGCATTATTACCATGCCAGTGCTGCCGATAAATATTAAAGCCCAGGCATTATTTAAGTCAGTCAGACAAATTGAAAATGAAAACACTAGGGGCTGGGGGTAATGCTCCAAACTAAAAAATGAAAAATATAAAAAGCCTTCCGGAGCTATTTACTCTAATCGTAGCAACCGTTGCTTGTTATTTATTTATTGAGACACAGATCAATTTGTCATCGCTGGATTCCATAGGCGACCTTTCAAGTATAGATCTTATTGTACTTTCATTTCTGTTAAGTGTTCTTATCGCAGTTATTGCTGTGATAGCTGGTGTGGGTGGCGGGGTTATATTCACACCTATTTTACTAGCATTTACTTCAATCGATACTTTGATAATTCGATCGACTGGCCTTGTCGTTGCAATGTTCAGTGGTCTTGTATCTACAGGCCCCTTAATGCGAAAAGGTTTAGCAGACGTAAAACTTGTATTTTTAGGGGCCCTTCCCATTATCGTCGGAGGTATGCTTGGCTCTCTGTCTGCGATATATCTAGCCAAACACCTTGGTGAAACCTCAGACGCTATAGTAAGGCTTTTACTTGGCCTTTTACTTATCTTCATTGCTGTCATGTTCATCTTTAGCGGCAAAAACATGGAATACCCTGCCGCGCGACCAAAAGATAGCCTTGCGATGAGACTTAAGCTTCGTCACAGCTACTGGGAAGACTCATTGAAATCTACCATTAGTTATAAAGCCATCCACATCAAAATGGCCGTGTTTCTCTTCCTAGTTGTTGGTTTTACCGGTGGTTTTTTTGGGCTTGGCGGCGGTTGGGCTGTGGTGCCCGTGCTCAATTTGGTTATGAGTATACCACTCAAAGTATCCACAGCCTCCAGCGGTGTTCTACTTGCACTTGGAAACGCCGCAGCTATTTGGCCCTATATCAATGCAGGGGCATTAATTGGGGTGGTCGCAGCACCATGGATGCTTGGTCAAGTTGTTGGAGGAATCATCGGTGCGCATATTTTAGCGTCAGTAAAGGCCTCAATCGTTCGAAACATTCTTATCACCATGCTTTTGGCTTCAAGCTTAAAGTTAATTGGCAGAGGACTTGAGACGCTCCTTGGCGTTGAAATACCCATAATCTAAGGAAATAAAATGAGAGACCCCAGAAAACATCCAGTTCCAATATCAGGCGTGGTCTATGGTGAGATTATCTACTGGCTGACGGTTGGCTCGTCCTTTGTTGTTCTTTTAGGCACTATTATTAGTTTTATTGAAACTCAATCTTTGGTCTCGTCAGCCTACATACTCAAATCTGTTCTTACTGGTAAAAATGTTGAAGAAATTTGGCTCGGTTCAGATATAAGTCAAATTCCGGACATAAAGTTTTACATAACGACATTTAACTTTGGTGAAAGTATAACCATTCTAGGAATAGCGTTCGGAGTATTCAGTGTAATTCCTGCAGTTTTCTGTGCTTCATATTTTTTGTGGCGTTCAAGAAATCCTATATTTGCAATATCTGCAGTATTTGCCGGCATTATCACAATATGCTCCATGCTTGCAGGTGTGCTTTGGGCATAACAATTGTCTAGGGCATTTTTGTAGAAGAGAGGTAGCTTTATCAAATGAATGAAATGCACCCGATGGGGGACCGCCAGCAGGGCCATAAATCAAGTCGTGGTAAGGGGAATTATAAGCCCAAGGGTCGGATGCTTGACCCCAGCGCGCTAACCGAGTTGCAAAGTCTGCTTGGCGAGATTACACCCCAGCGCGACATGCTGATTGAGTATCTGCACGTCATTCAGGATGCGCATAGCCATCTTTCAGCCCGACACCTTGCCGCGCTGGCACATCTGATGCGCCTGCCAATGGCTGAAATCTGGGAAGTTGCCAGTTTCTATGACCATTTCGATTTGGTTCGAGAGGGTGAAACTGCGCCTGCGGCCTGCACCGTGCGAGTCTGCACATCGCTGTCCTGCATGATGGCTGGTGGTGAGAAGCTGCTCGAAAAGCTGCAACCCTATGCCAGCCAGAGCGTAAGATTTGTCGCCGCCCCCTGTATTGGCGCTTGCGACAAAGCACCAGCCGCGGCGGTTGGCCATCAGCTCGTCGAACATGCCAGCTTTGATGAGCTAAAGGCTGTGCGCGAGGCAAGACACGCTGCAATTCCCCAGGATGCAATAGATTTTGATACCTATTGCGCCAATGGCGGCTATCAGACACTGAAAGGCATTCTGGACGGCACACACAGCCGTGAGGAGATTCTGGGCATCATGGACAAGGCGGCGTTGCGCGGCCTTGGCGGCGCTGGATTTCCCACAGGGCGCAAATGGCGCATCGTTGGGGATCAGGCTGGCCCGCGATTGATGGCGGTGAATGGCGATGAAGGTGAGCCCGGAACCTTCAAGGACCGGCTGTACTTGTCAGGCGATCCACACCGGATGATAGAGGGTGTCCTGATTGCCGCGCATGTTGTTGATGTCGATGCCTGTTATATCTATATGCGCGATGAGTATCCAGAAGTCATTGCGCTGTTACGCCGTGAGATTGCCCTGGTCAAGGCCGCGGGTCTGGCGGATCATGTGCAGCTGCATCTGCGGCGCGGTGCCGGTGCCTACATTTGTGGTGAAGAATCGGCGATGATTGAATCCATCGAGGGCAAGCGCGGCCTGCCGCGACACCGCCCCCCTTATGTGGCGGAGAAGGGTATTTTTGACCGGCCAACGCTGGTGAACAATGTCGAAACCCTGCATTGGGTGCGTGACATTATCGAAAATGGTGCCGACTGGTTTAATGCACAGGGCAAGGATAACCATCCAGGACCGCGCAGTTATTCGGTTTCCGGTCGCGTGGCCAAACCGGGCGTGATTGTCGCGCCGGCTGGGTCCAGCGTCAGGGACCTCATTGAGCTGTGCGGCGGCATGGCCGATGGGCATGACTTCAAGGGCTACCTACCCGGCGGCGCATCAGGCGGTATTCTGCCGGCTAACAAGGGTGATATCCCGCTTGATTTTGGCGGACCACTTGCCGAAGAGGGCTGTTTTGTCGGCTCGCACGCGGTGGTGGTGCTGTCAGACAAGGATAATATGTGGGATGCGGCAAAAAATCTGATGCAGTTCTTTGCCCATGAGAGCTGCGGCCAGTGCACACCTTGTCGCAATGGCACGGCCAAAGCGGTGATGCTAATGCATTCAGAAGCACCGGATATCAGTCTGCTAGATGAATTGTCGGTAGCAATGGCGGATGCCAGCATCTGTGGCCTTGGACAGGCGGCATCGAACCCGTTGACCAGCGTAATGAAACATTTTCCAGAAGATATTGGTGGAACAAAATAGCTGATGAAAAATATACTATAGCTATGAAAAATCTATTGCGACTTTGAAAAACAAAATTACAGAGTTATCGTAAACTCATGAGAAATTCAGGTAAAATCAGTTTCACGCTTGATGGCAGGGAAGTCACTGCCGAGAATGGTGAGACCATCTGGCATGCGGCGGCCCGGCTTGGCATCGACATTCCGCATCTTTGCTACAAGGATAATGCCAGCTACCGGCCCGACGGCAACTGCCGCGCCTGTATGGTCGAGATCGAGGGCGAGAGGGTGCTAGCGGCATCCTGTATCCGTACCCCAAGTGAAGGCATGATTGTCAGCAGCCAGTCACACCGGGCGACAACAGCCCGCAAGATGGTTATGGAACTGCTGGTCTCGGACCAGCCGGACCGTGAGGTGGCGCATGACCCCTCCTCCGAACTGTGGAAATATGCAGCCGAGCAGGACGTTGAGACAGGCCGTTTTCCGCCTAAATTCTCGCCAGAACCCGATAGCAGCCATCCAGCCATCGCGGTGAATATGGATGCCTGCATCCAGTGTGGACTTTGCGTCAGGGCATGCCGTGAGGTGCAGGTCAATGATGTGATCGGCCTTGCCGGCCGCGGTGCTGACGCGCATATCGTGTTTGATTTTGGCGATGATATGGGGACCAGCACCTGCGTTGGCTGCGGCGAATGTGTTCAAGCCTGCCCGACCGGCGCGTTGATGCCGAAAACACTGCTTGATGACGAGCAGAAGCTGGCCATCACACCGGACCGACATGTGGACTCGGTATGCCCCTATTGCGGGGTTGGATGCCAGCTGACCTTTTCGGTCAAGGATGAGGCGATCGTTGCCGTCTCTGGACGCGAGGGACCGGCAAACAAGGGCCGTCTGTGCGTCAAGGGGCGCTATGGCTTTGATTACATCGCCAACCCGGAACGGCTCGTAACGCCGCTGATCCGGCGCGAGGATGTGCCAAAATCGGCGTCCCTGCCCTTTGATCCAGCCAAACCGCTGACGCATTTCCGCGAGGCAGGATGGGAAGAGGCGCTCGATCTGGCCGCTGGCCGTCTGGCGGCGATCCGCGACACGCACGGGCCAGCCGCAATGTCAGGCTTTGGATCAGCGAAGGGCAGCAATGAGGAGGCCTATCTCGTGCAAAAGCTGGTCCGGGCCGGCTTTGGCACCAACAATGTCGACCACTGCACACGGCTTTGCCATGCGTCATCGGTAGCAGCGCTGCTGGAGAATATCGGCTCCGGTGCGGTCACCGCATCCTTTTCCGAATGCCGCAATGCTGAGGCGATCATCGTTATCGGCGCCAACCCAACGGTCAATCATCCCGTCGCCGCAACTTTCATCAAGAACGCCGCGCAGCGTGGTGCGCGGCTGTATGTGATGGACCCGCGTGGCCAGCATCTCGACCGTTATGCAACACATTCGCTCAATTTCATCCCGGGAAGCGATGTTGCGCTACTGAATGCGATGATCAATGTGATCATCAGCGAGGAGCTGTATGACGCTAACTACGTGCGTGATCACACCGAAGGCTTTGCCGAGCTGAAGAAACGCACCCACAGCACAACGCCAGAGGCAATGGCTCCCATCTGTGGAATTGAACCTGCGGTGATCCGCGATGTAGCGCACGGCTATGCAAGTGCTAGAGGAGCAATGATTTTCTGGGGAATGGGAATCTCGCAGCACACGCATGGAACCGATAACTCGCGTTGTCTGATCTCATTAGCTCTATTAACCGGCAATGTTGGCAAGGCGGGATCGGGTCTACACCCACTACGTGGCCAAAATAATGTCCAGGGCACTTCAGATGCTGGCCTAATCCCAATGTTCTTTCCTGATTACAAGCCTGTTGGTGATGATGAGATTCGAAAAAAATATGAAGAGTTATGGGAAACCAAGCTTGATCCCAATAAAGGCCTAACTGTCGTTGAGATTACCGATGCAGCGTATGAAGGCAAAATCAAGGCGATGTATATCATGGGTGAGAACCCAGCAATGTCTGATCCCAATCAAGCTCACGCCCGTGCAGCCTTAGCAAATCTGGAAATTCTGGTTGTACAGGATATCTTCATGACCGAAACAGCAGCCTTTGCAGATGTGATCCTGCCTGCCTCGGCCTTTCCCGAGAAGGACGGCACCTTCACCAACACCGACAGACGTGTACAGATGGGCCGGCAGGCCGTCGCCCCTCCGGGCGAGGCAAGACAGGATTGGTGGATCATTCAGGAAATTGCAAACCGCATGGGACAAAGCTGGAACTACAGCCACGCACGCGATATCTTTGGTGAGATGCGACTGGTGATGCCATCACTAACTGGTATTTCCTGGGCCAGACTTGAAGCCGAGGGTGCAGTAACCTATCCCTGCGCAGACGAAACTAGCGAAGGTCAGGACGTTATTTTTAGTGACGGCTTCCCAACACTAACTGGACGTGGCCGAATGACACCCGCAGACGTGCTACCCCCTAACGAGGCACCAGACGAGGCGTTTCCAATTGTCCTAACAACGGGCCGCTTACTCGAACATTGGCACACCGGCTCAATGACACGCCGGGCAAGTGTGCTGGACGCGTTAGAACCAGAACCAGAAGTGCATATGGCACCTGAAATATTGCAAAGCCTGCAAGTTAAAGCTGGCGATCTAGTTCGCGTAGTAACAAGGCGGGGCGAGATCGAACTTGCTGCCCGCATCGATCCAAAACTGCCAAGTGGAATGATTTTTGTGCCCTTCTGCTTCTATGAAGCACCAGCAAATTACCTAACCAATCCAGCACTAGACCCTTATGGCAAGATTCCCGAACTGAAATTTGCCGCTGCTCGGGTCGAGGTCGTGCAAGAGGTTGCCGCAGAATAGCCTCCTAACGCTGATTAAATGGCGTCAAATCGGCAATTACTGATGCGAGGCGGGCTATGCCTTCTTCTATTTTTTCTGATGAAATAGCTGAATACGAAATTCTAAAATAATTAAGCGGTGGTTGCTTTGGATTGAAAAAAACATCGCCAGGCTCAATCAAAACACCTCTGTCCAGAGCCTTTGCCGCGAGCTTGCGAGAGTCTAGCCATGTTGGTCCATTCACCCAAAAACTAGTTCCACCAAAATGACTACCCGTCTGGCTGAACAAATTGTGCTTATCCATTGCTTCTTGCAAAATAGAACGACGTGAAGCCAAGTGCCGCCGAAGCCGTCGAATTTGTGCATCGTAATGGCCAAGTGCCATAAAATAAGCTAACGTGCGTTGTGCGTGTCCGGGCGGGTGCCGCAACATTAAATGCCGAAGTGCCCGCGCTTCAGCAATAAGGCTCTCAGGGGCAACCAGATAGCCAAGCCGCAGTCCTGGAAAAACAGATTTAGACAGGCTACCTACATAAATCACTCGCCCTTCGTCATCCAGTGACTTAAGTGCAGGGGTAGCAGATTCTAAAAAATTCATTTCAAATTCATAATCATCTTCAACGATCAACAAGTCATGCTGACTTGCCAGATCGAGCAGTTGACGTCTTCTTGAGGCAGGCATGGTGCGCGTTGTTGGGCATTGGTGACTAGGAGTGATAAAAACCAGATCAGACCCTTTAAGGACAGCTTCATCAAGGACAAGACCACCGCCATCAACTGGCAGTTCAGAAATATTTGATGTCCGCTTACGCAAGATATCACGCAGGTCAGGATATGCTGGATTTTCAATTACAACATGTTTCCCAGAATCAACAATTAATTCGGCAACAAGATAAAGTGCGTTTTGTGCGCCAAGGGTCACGAGAATTTGTTCAGGGCGGGCCCTTATTCCACGGCGAGGTAAACTGCGTGAGCATATATAATTGACCAGCATGGGATCATCATTCATGCCAAAATCGCCAACCATATTTCCAAAGTTTCTCATCCCAAGGGCCTGGCGGGCGCAATCACGCCACTCCGACATCGGAAATAATTCATTGTCTACCTGCCCATAAATAAATGGGTAGGGATACTCACGCCAATTTAATGGCTTTTGTACGGGTTGGATATCAGCACAAGACTGAACCAACTTACTCTTCCAATCGATCACGCTATCGTTAGATCCAATTACACTGAGCTGGTTTGAGGCCAGCTGGGAAAGTTGTGAGACCGGTGCATCATAACTGACACTGTACCCTGAGCGTTCACGTGGCTGAAGATAACCTGTGTCAACAAGGGCCTGATAAGCCAAAATGACTGTATTACGAGAAACTTTAAGTTGTTTAGCAAGAGCCCTACTTGACGGTAATTTATCACCGGGCAAGATAGCTCGAGCAAGGATAGCCTCCACGACAGACTGCCTTATCTGTGACTGAAGACTAATACCAGAAGTACTGTCCAATGTGATGACAATGTGATCTTGCACTGCCTTATCACCATCAACTGTCCCAACAATGTACTTGACTCAATTAAAACATATTATCTGGTACTAATTAAAGCCTTATCTGGTTCTATATGTTCAACGCACTCCCTAGTTAGCGTTTCTTGTGGCATCAACAGTCATATTAACGTTCAGTTTGCAATCGTTTCCTGATCTTTGGCTATGACACCGTAAAGCCCACCAAATTTAATTGTAAAGGGAAGGATCCCAGAGATGTCTTTTGATGTGAATTCACTCGAGGCCCACTGGATGCCGTTTACGGCAAACCGTGACTTCAAGAGCAACCCACGCATGGTTGTCAAATCTGAAGGCATGTATATGTGGGATTACAAGGGTGGGCAAATTATTGACGGTTCATCGGCCTTATTCTGTACGCCTGCTGGTCATGCGCGCCGCGAAATTGCCGAGGCTGTTTATAACCAGATGCTTAGCAATGACTACACGCCGCATTTTCAGCTTGGTCATCCAGGGTCATTCGAGCTTGCAGAACGTGTATGTAGATTACTTCCAGATGATTTCAATCATATTTTCTTTACCAATTCTGGCTCCGAATCCGTGGACACTGCAATTAAGGTCATTCTTGCCTACCAACGTGCCCGTGGCCAGGCGCAGAGAAACCGTCTAGTTAGTCGTGAGCGAGCTTATCACGGAGTCAATATGGGCGGTGTTTCGCTGGCCGGCATGGTTAAGAATCGCGAGACATTCGGACTCACATTGCCGAACATTTCGATGATACGCCACACTTGGACCGAGGAACAACGCTTTGCCAAGGGACAGCCGCTAACAGGCGCTGAAATGGCAATGGACCTTGAACGCATTGCAGAGAATCTCGGAGGCAATACCTTGGCCGCGGTCTTCATTGAGCCTGTTGCCGGATCAACCGGTACATTGGTACCGCCAGTCGGCTATCTCGAAAAAGTGCGGGAAATCTGTGACAAGCATGGATTGTTGCTGGTGTTTGACGAGGTAATTACCGGCTTTGGCCGAATGGGAACACCCTTCGCAACTTATAAATTCAATGTCAGGCCAGACATCATTACCATGGCGAAAGCACTGACCAATGGTGCCATACCGATGGGTGGCGTCGCCGTAACTGACGAAATCTACGCCACTATCAATGATGCCTCACCAACCACTGCCATTGAGTTTTTCCATGGCTACACCTACTCAGCGCACCCATCTGCGTGTGCAGCTGGTATTGCAACTCAGAAACTCTATCAAGAAGAAGGTCTATTTGAACAAGCAGCCAGCATGGAATCCTATTTCCTTGATGCCATCTGGAGCCTTGAGGATCATCCGATGGTTGCTGACATCCGTGGTATCGGTTTAATGGCTGGTGTCGAGGTACATCCCGGGGCGGCGCCCGGCGCGCGTGGCATGGAAATGCAAAAAGCGATGTTTTGGAACGGACTACACATTAAATGGACTGGTGACAACGCCATCATCGCACCCGCGTTTATTGCCGAACGTAAGCATATCGATGAGATAGTCGATAAATTCCGCAAAACGCTTGATCAACTACAGTAGACATCTGTCAGAATACGCAAGGGGGCTTTTGGCCCCCTTGTTGCATGAAATGTGTTTGACGACGGTGCCAGCACGCGCGCCAAAGACACTTAGCCCTTTCCACGCCAAGGAATGATCTTCGCAATGGCCAACCGCATCACAAGATCAAAAATCAACCCCAGCAATCCCATGATCAGGATAGTTACCCAGATCAGCTCATAGTCTGACACGGTTCGCGCCACATTCTCAATGAAACCAATGCCCGTTGTTCCGGCAAGCATCTCCGCTGCAACCAACGTGCCCCAACAAACACCAATAGCAATGCGAACCCCAGTGAGGATTTCTGGCATGGCATTTGGCAGAATGACATGGCGCAAGATCTGGCTATTAGTTGCTCCAAGTGAATGCGAAGCGCGAATCTTTGAGAGCTGCGTTCCCGAGGCACCGGTTCTGGCTGAAATCACCATGATCGCAAACGCCACCATGAACAGCAGAAATATCTTGCCATCATCTTGAATGCCAAAAATGGTCAGAATCAAAGGGGCCCAGGCCAACGGTGGTACAGGACGATAGAGTTCGATCATCGGATCGAAAAAGGATTTGAAGAAACGCGATACGCCCATATAGATGCCAAGGGGCACACCAACAAGAATTCCAAAACCCATCGCTACCAGAACCCGGAACAGCGAATCCCAGATATGGCCATCCAGCATCGGCACCGATCCTAGATTGACTTCACCCTGGGCGACTGCAAGCAGCTTGTCCTTGTAATTTGGCTTGAACTCGCCGCTGTAGCCATGTGTGCCGTAGCTGCCTGGCAGCATATCGACAAGACCGTCAGGAATCAAAAACGCAACAACATCGGCGATTGGCAACCATTTCCACCACAACAAGGTCGTCCCCTTGTAACCACCACCGCTCTCCAGATCAGGATTTGCAAGTGTTGAGAATGTTGCAATTACATCTGTCGGTTTCGGCAACCAGCGCCCAGAACCCTGCTCGGTACATTGCGTGCGCGACTTCACCACACCATCACCCGGGAAAAAAAGGCTTTCGACAACGCTAAGACCACCTTTAGCAACAGCCAGTGACGCATACACCTCATTGACGGCAAAATAGACACCATCCATCGACTCCGCTGGGAAAATTGTCCCATCGTCAATGCGTTTGAATATCCGGTCGACCGCCTTGACATGGGCTTTGCGAGTGCCCTCCTGGGGCTCATCAAGCTGCATCAGCGGATCGGGTGTCTTCAGCGCCTTCAAAATTACCTTGGTGTCTGCAATCAGCTGCTTTGCCTGCGGAGAGATGTTTCGCACTTTCAGAAAAGCTTTGGCAACTTCCTGAACATCCAGTGTCACGCTATCGAGAAGCACTCCCTTGCCGGTAACCGGCAACATTGGGATTTCGACTTCAGACGTTCCCCATTTTGGCTGTTCCAACGCCTCTTTCTGGGGTTGCAGCTCGCTATAATCTGCTCGCAAACGTTTAGCGACATCCCGCAAATCCATCTCAACCGCCAGAAGCGCACTTCTGGCATCTTGATCCGAAAATTCAGGATTTGACAGCACAGTAAGCAAATCCTTGATCTGCGTCACAGCAAGAGACAGATTCGTCTGCTCCCGCGGTGTAAAGACCTCAGCCGGCATTGATACCGCCAGCTTGTCAAGCTGTGCCGAATTTCTGACAACTAGCGCTGTAGATTTTAGATAGCGTGAGTCAACTGGCAACGCCGCCGTGATGGGCGACATTGCTTCCTCAACCTTGGCAACCTGACATAATTCATTCGCCGCGAAGGGGAAGACCGCCCGGGCTATACCCCAAGAGTAATAAAACCAGACCAGCATCAGCGCCGACACACCGCACAAAGCCCAGTACCAGCCGCCTTTGGTCCGCTCGGGATCACCAAACACTTCATCCTTGGCGCGCAGCTTTGTCTGCCTCATACCAACGAAGATCGAAAACACAAAAGTAGCAGCCAATGCTATAATGATGACAAGGGCAATGGATGCCCGATTATCTGAAATCCAATCAAACACCACCCATGATCTCCTCTTCCATATCCCAAATCATGCTCAGGATCTCCTCACGGGTAGTGTTGAACTCTTTTTCCTGCTTTATTTCGCGCAACGAGCGCTTCAGCCCCATCTCGGCAAAGGACAAATTATATTCACGGTGGATGCGACCTGGTCGGGGCGCCATCACGAACAGCCTCTCCCCCAGAAGCAGAGCTTCTTCAACCGAGTGGGTAATTACAATGATTGTCTTGCCTGTCTTTTTCCACAGCTCAAGTATCAGTGACTGCATTTTCTCACGGGTCAACGCATCAAGCGCACCAAGCGGCTCATCCATGAGGATCAAATCCGGATTATTCACAAGGCAACGGGCAAGCGCAACACGCTGCTGCATGCCGCCGGACAATTGATAGGTTGGCGTCTCACCAAAACCCTGAAGACCCACAGTGTCCAGCCAAAAATTGACTAGCTCTCTGGCCTCCATCTCACCCATACCCTTCATGCGAAGTCCAAAATCAACATTCCTTGCAACCGTAAGCCACTCGAACAGCGCACCTTGCTGAAACACCATGCCGCGTTCGGCGCCTGGCGCCTGAATGTCTACACCGCCAAGTGACAAAGTGCCGCTGGTTGGCGTAATGAAGCCGGCAATCATGTTCAGCAGGGTGGTCTTGCCACACCCGGAAGGCCCAAGCACAGTCAGGATTTCACCTTCCTTCAGACTGAATTGTATGTCTTTAAGCGCTTCAACCTTTGACCCGGACATTGGGTTGACAAAGGTCATGCAAAGGTCTTTGCAATAAAGATCGGACATATTTCCCCATTTATATTCTTTTAGTTAGCAAACAAGGCCCGCATCGCGGGCCTTGTTGTGTGTTTTAGTATGGCGTTCTGAATTACTCTAGAAATTCGCCTGTAATCACCTTGGCAATCTTTTCATTAACGTTCCAAGCGCCGGGCTTCTTGAAAACCAGACCAAGTGACTCTGCTGCTGAAACGGCTATCCCATCTTTGCCGAAGTAACCACTCTGCTGTTCTGCGATGGTTGGGAAGATGAAACCTGCCATCTGATTCTTTGTTGTCTCAAAATCCATACCGGCATCAGCCGATACTTTCTTAATCTGCAGGGTTTTGCCTTTCCAAGCTTGGTTTGCCTCTTCGGTCACTTGCAAAAATGTGCGCAGAAGATCTGGATTCTCTGTGGCGAATTTCTCAGTGACAGATACAACATCAAAAGAACCGATACCCGCATCTGTCTTTTCCTGAGATGACATGATTGGCGTTCCAACCTCGCCAGCGGCCTTTGCTGAAGCACCACCAAAGATGCAGGCCATCGCCACTGAACCATCGGCAAGAGATACGGCACCGTCAGCAGGTGCCTGATCAACAATTGTCATTGTTGACATGTCAACATCAAGCGCTGCCATCTGCTTTCTGAAAGAGAAGTCAGCCATTGTATTCAATGGAACAGCCACAGTTTGACCTTCCAGCTCAGAAGCATTGGCAGACGTGATACCAAGGCTATCATTAACAAAGCAGTCATTTGCTTCATAGACAACGGCAATCGAAACCATTTTCAACGGTGCGCCCTGCTGGATCGCAGTCACAAAGGGCGCGAGACCCTGAGAATAGGCAATGTCAATGTCGCCAGCCAGCATAGCTTCAGTCATCTGAACGCCAGTTGAGAAATCAGTCCAGTTTACGTCGACACCCATGGCATCGTCATAAACCTTGTCAACTTTAGCAATTTGATTTGGGGTCGCCCATTCGAGGAAAAACGCTACATTAACGGAGTCCGCAGCGTGGGCTGCCGAGGCAATGCCACCAGCAATTACGATAGCAGATGCAACCATGTATTTTTTAAAAAATTTGTTCATTAATAATCTCCCTGTGACACGTTTCACGCGTCTTTACGGTTTCAATATTCCAACCCAAATTACCCCTGATGAGGTCAGACCTCGTCAGGCGTCACGCTTGTTGGAAACATTTTTATCGTATCATTCTGTATAAAAAAAGAAATACAAATCCCAAAAGCACTGAATTAAGAATAGTTTTAACCCAAACTTTGCCTGATTTTCTTACCCACTAAATCAATTTTTTCCACCCGAGTCGGTGTTTCTCAATATCTTGCTAATTCAGGGAAAGCTGCCTGTCGATCTTGCATTCACTCGAGATTGGAAATGATTTTGACAATGATACGTATCATTCCTCGCCATAATCACCATATGATTGGAAGTGAGAAAGAATGTTAGGCATAATCTAAGTGCGGACTAGCCGTTCGAGAATCAACATCGCTAACCTACCAGCAAAGAGGCGGAGGTATAATGGACAACGAAATCGCCATCAGCGGGACTGGTATAGCCGGGCTCGCTGCTGCCACGGCCGTCATCGCAGCAGACCACAACTGTGTGCTCTTCGGGCCACCCGCACAGGTGATAAAGGGTGGGGTGCAACTTGCTCCAAATGGATGGGCCGCCCTATCAGTTTTGGGATTGGCGCAGGACGTGCTATCGGAGGCAACACGGCTGTATGAGATCACCGTCCGTAGCCTGACAAATGGCGCAACTTTAGCAAGGTTACCGCTAAAGGATGTCTACGCCAGTGTGGCAAAGGCAGATTTGGCAACTATCTTTAAGCAGAAGATTGAGAAGACTGACCGGTTTCGCCACCATTACACCACTGTAAAGCTGACGTGCCTAAAAAATGACAGCGTCACCATCATTGGCAAAGATGAACGCCTTTATCGTGTCGCCGGACTGGTCGCCGCCGATGGCGTTGCAGGCTTTGGTCGTGCATTTATTTCCGGCCAGTCCGAGATAGCGATAAGGGCCTCGCTAGCAACAGACAAGGTAGCCTTGCGATCAACTATACACCGATCGGATCTACCAAACTTTTTCTCCCAGCCCGTCAGCAATCTCTGGCTTGGCGATGGCGTTCATATTGTCCATTATCCAATTGGCGATAGTTCGAACATTGTTGCCACCATGACCAAAAGACTGGCCCATAGCAAATGGCAAGAGCGGCTGTTCCGGCACAACACACCACTGCAATTTCTGGTTGATCCAGCGATCGAGTGGACATCAACGCCCCTGCCCCAATCAAGCAACAACATTTGCTGGCGGCGCGGCAACATGGTGCTTGCAGGTGATGCCGCCCATGTCATGCCTCCGCATCTGGCACAGGGGGCAGGTCAAAGCCTCCAGGATGCGGCGTGCCTGATGCAGTCACTCACGCAGCATACTGATGTCACTAGTGCCTTTGCTGCGTATGCCCGCCATCGATCCGGAGCAGTCGCAAAAATTACCCAGAAAGCCGATATATCTGGGAAGATCATGGCCTTTTCTGGGCTTGCCGGAAAACTACGAAATGCCGCTATTGATCTGGGTGGCAATCATCTCATGCAAGAATGGCTCGCAGAAGTGTGGGCCGCCGATCCCGGGCTCCGCAGTCAGGACACCTGACGCGCACGCTCCAGGGCGTGCTGGCTAAGCATTGATCACTCAAAAAATTAAACCAGCCAGTTATCGAATAAGGCAAGGCCATTGACACGCACCGCACTCTCATAATCCTCACGGTTGATGTAGGAGCCGGCCATCTTACGTCGGCCCCAAAAAGGGCCACGACCATGCAGGACACGCCAATTGTCAAACACCAGCATATCACCGGGTTGCAGCGTGTACCGCCATTGAAAGCGAGGATCATTTGCCAGACGGTCAAACCTTATGATTCCTGCATAAAGCGCACGCATGACATCCTTTGGCAGAGTTATCGTTGCGCGGTCGTAATTGTTGAAACTAACTTGCACCAGATTCCCGTCTCGGTCAGTCCGGAAAATGGGACGCTGAGCTCGCAGAATCACACCATCACCTTTATAGATACCGGTGACATCAATACGCGTGAGATCTGCATAGATTTCAGGAGCCGTTCGTTTTAATTCGGCAGCAATGCGAAAGCCATCAACCATGATTGAGGCACCTCCCGTTGCATCGTAATCCACGCACAGCAGCATTTGCAGCCCGGGGGCGTCATGACTGTATGTACCATCCGTATGAGGTCGGAGTTCTTTTGGTGTATAGGCGGAATCCGCCATGTTCTCATTGGCTTCAAATTCCCATAGGCCTCCAAAAATCGTGTGTCTCACGTAGCCAATACGATTAGTCAAATCTGACACCGCATCCACATTCTGAGGCGTTCCGGTGACAACGGCAAAGCCTGTTTTCAAAATGATGTCTAGCAGCGTGCCCAAACCATTATCCTTAATCACATCGTGGTGAGCTATTCGGACCGCATCATCTTCGAGGCTGGCACTATCCCAAATCGTTGGTTCGGGCATTGCCAGCATAGGAGTAGGCACGGCATAGGATGCTAGAAAATCTTCCTCGTAACAAACCGAGTCATCCATGTCCGGCCATTTGATCTGCAGCGCAACGCCATTATCCACAAGCGCAGCCTCAAAGGGCTTGATATCAGCATCCACCTCGCAGGTGAAGAGCTCCCGTTGATGCGACCGGCTGTCGAAGCTGATTGGATCACGCGCATTATCGCGCAACCAGAAATAATCAAAATCAGCAGAACCGCTGCCAGAAATTATAACACTCAAGCAATCATCTCTTAGGGTCAAATTACTTAACATCTTAAAAGCTCCTTTGTTGGCGTCATTCTAGCCACTCATCCACCCCTGCCGCAAGTCCATGGAGGCGGTAAGGGTTCTTCACCTGCCGCAGCAGCTTTATCTTACCAAACGGCCCTATTGGAAAAGTAAAGACTCAATGCTAGTTTGCACTGGCAATGTTAAGCAACCTTTGAACCACTAACGTAAATGACCAAAGCCAGATCAATGACTGACCATATTGTCGAAATGAAGCAGATGTTGGCAAAGGTAAGGCAGACCACGAATGAAGATGGATTTGTAGTTGCCGCGCTCTACAAATTTGCTGACCTGCCAGACTACAGGGAGATCCAAACGGTGATTCAGCAGCTTTGCAACGATGCTAGCGCGCTTGGCACAATTCTGCTCGCCAAAGAAGGTATAAACGGCACCATCTGCGCCCCCGAAACCGGCATGAAAAGCATTCTTGAGTGGCTCGCTTGCGAACCCCGGTTTGAGGAGATCTCGCTGAAATTTTCCTTCACCACTGAACAGGCGTTTCTTCGCATGAAGGTGCGCCTGAAAAATGAAATTGTCACAATGGGTGTTCCCCAGATCAACCCTGCGCAACAGACTGGAATCTATGTTGACGCGAATGAGTGGAACAGACTGATTGCCGACCCCGACGTCATGGTGGTAGACACTCGCAACACCTATGAGACGGCCATTGGTATGTTCAAAGGCGCGGTCGATCCAAGGACCAAAAATTTTCGCGATTTTCCAGCTTGGGCGCTTGCGCTGGCGAAACAGGGTGATAACAAAAGACCGAAAAAGCTAGCAATGTATTGCACCGGCGGAATTCGCTGTGAAAAGGCCAGCGCCTTGATGCAAGATCTGGGGTTTGATGAGGTCTATCACCTGAAAGGCGGCATTCTCAAATATCTCGAGGATGTGCCAGATGACGCCAGCAAATGGACAGGTGAGTGTTTTGTTTTCGATGGCCGAGTCGCAGTCGATCATGACCTTCAACCGGGAAGCTACAGTATGTGTTACGCGTGCCGCATGCCCCTCTCACAGATAGAAATGACGCATCCAGATTTTGAGGATGGCATCAGTTGCCATCATTGCAGATCTACTCAGAACCCAGTACGTACCATGCGTTTTGCCGAGAGGCAGAAACAGATCAGGATGGCAAAGGAACGGGGCAAACAGCATCTTGGTGTCCCCCATCACAAGCAGAAATAGCTTGCATGCTGCCAGCTCTGGGCCAATATATTGGCTGCCAAAACACAATGACGAAATGAATTCGATGTTTAGATGACATCCATTGTGATGGAGATCACCTATGGCACAGGCAGTTTTTAACAAACCCTTCACACAGCAGGAGGCCATTCCCGACGCAGGTATTGAACGGGCTGTCGAAATTATGAAAAGTGGACGGTTGCACCGCTATAATCTGGCTGGCGATGAGGACAGCGAGGCTAGTTGCCTCGAGATGGAATATGCAAAATGGCAAGGCGTTGACTATTGCCTCGCCTGCACCTCTGGTGGCTATGCGATCCAGTTGGCGTTGCGTGTCTGCGGCGTAAAGCCGGGCGACAGAATACTCGCCAATGCCTACACGCTAGCACCCGTTCCCGGTGCCATTCACAATGTTGGCGCTCATCCCATTCTGGTAGATATTGATGAGAACTACCACATCGACTTCGAGGATCTCGATGCAAAAGCGGCGGAAAGTGATGCCAAATTTCTTTTACTTTCCCACATGCGGGGTCATATTGCCAATATGGACAGGGTGGTCGAGATTTGCGCTGCTCACGGCATCTGTCTGATCGAGGATTGCGCACACACCATGGGAGCCAAATGGCGGGGCGTTCGATCAGGCAATTTTGGCAAGGCCGCCGCCTTCTCAACCCAAACATACAAACACATGAATTCCGGCGAGGGTGGCCTTCTGACCACGAATGATGCGGAAATCGCCGCACGCGCTGTTATTTCATCAGGATCCTACATGCTATATGGCCGGCATGGTGCCATTCCGGCAGAAGAGGTTTTTCAGAAGGTGCGCCTTCACTCGCCAAACTATTCTGGCAGAATGGATCAGATGCGGGCTGCGATGCTACGGGCACAATTGCCAATCCTTGAGGAAAATCTAGCTCGCTGGAACAACCTTTATGACAGGCTGCATACCCGTTTGTCGGCAATGGATGGGGTGATCATACCAAAGAGAAAGCAGGATGAATTCTATGTTGGTTCCTCAATTCAGTTTCGTGCTAGTGCTCTGCCAAAAGATCAAATCCCATCATTTGTCGGCGCGTGTGCTAAACGTGGCGTAGAGCTGAAATGGTTTGGCGATGATCAACCAAAAGCCTTTACCAGCCGTTATGACAGCTGGCAGTACATCGACAACCTGCCTGTTTTGCCAACCACATTACGGGTTCTGGAAAAAACAGTTGATATGCGGGTGCCGTTGACCTTTACGATCAAGGATTGCGACCTTATTGCTGACATCATTGAAGACGAAATGACCCGTTTTATTTCTAACTGGGGGCAAGCATGTTAGAGATGGTCACGGTCATGAGGCGCTAAAAAATCCTGCTCCGGCCCGACTGGCACTATACCGGTTGGATTGATGTTCAGGTGGCTTGCGTAATAATGATATTTAATATGTTTCATGTTCACCGTTTCAGCAATGCCCGGCATTTGGTACAGCTCACGCATGAAGCCTGAGAGCGCGGGATAATCGGCAATACGCCGAATGTTACATTTGAAATGACCAACATAGACAACATCGAAACGTACCAATGTTGTGAATAGACGCCAATCTGCCTCAGTCAGGGCATTTCCAAGAAGATAGCGCTTACCAGTCAGACGCAAGTCAAGCCTGTCCAGCGAGGCAAATAGCTGGCTGACTGCCTGTTCATAGGCATCAGCACTTGTTGCGAATCCGGACCTATAAACCCCATTATTCACATTCTGGTAAATGTCGGTGTTGACCTCCTCAATCTCCGCCCGCATTGTAGCTGGCCAGAAATCGAGATCATTTCCCGTTAGGCCATCAAAGGCGCTGTTGAACATGCGGATGATTTCAGAGGATTCGTTGGAGACGATGGTCTCGCTCTGCCGATCCCAGAGGACAGGAACAGTAACGCGCCCAGTCGATCTTGGATCGCTTTGAAGATAGACCTGAGAGAGCCTAGCCGTCTGCAAAACGTCATCACCGGTTGCACCGTCAAAATCTGTTTTGAAGGTCCATCCCTCATCCAGCATTAAAGGATGCACAACGGAAACGGAGATGTGTTCCTCAAGCCCCTTCAGATGACGAAAGATAAGCGTACGGTGGGCCCAAGGACAGGCATAGGAAACATAAAGGTGATATCGACCTGACTCAGCGGCAAACCCACCCTTGCCACTTGGACCGGCGGAACCATCGGCGGTCACCCAGTTCCGATACCGGGCGGTATCACGAACAAAATGTCCATCGCTCTTCTTAGTGTCATACCATTGCGAAGACCATTTTCCATCGACCAGTAATCCCATGACTTTTAGTCCCCCTGACTGCTATGTGATGCTGCGGCCTGACGGATGGCGGCAATATTCTTCGCATAGGCGGCGGTTCCATCACCCCTAAAAATAGCCGATCCAGCAACAAGGGCAGTGGCGCCAGCAGCGACAACAACGCCGGCCGTGTCCATAGTAATGCCGCCGTCAACCTCGATGGTGATGTCACACTTACCAATCATCTCTTTAACCCTAGCAATTTTGTCCGTCATCGCGCTGATGAAGGATTGTCCTCCAAAGCCAGGATTGACCGTCATCAAAAGAACAAGGTCAATCCGGTCAAGCACGTAGGCCAGACAATCAGGGGGGGTGTGGGGATTCAGTGCGACACCGGCTTTGCATCCTAGCTCCCGAATCCGTGACACCGTCCTGTACAGATGTGGACAGGCTTCGGCATGAACAGTGATGATATCTGCACCAGCATCGGCATAAGTCTCGAGAAGACGATCAGGATTTGACACCATTAGATGCGCATCAAAAATCTTGGTTGATACAGCGCGGACGATTTTGATGATCGGTGGGCCAAAGGTCAGATTGGGTACGAAATGACCGTCCATGACATCAAGGTGAATCCAGTCAGCACCAGCCTCGTCAATTGCAGCGATCTCTGCCGCCAATTCTCCAAAATCAGCCGCAAGAACCGATGGCGCTATAATAATGTCAGTTGCCAATTGTCTGTCCTTCAGAAACCCGCCGTACAAAAAATTTTGCCGAAACTTCGACAATGGAATGACTTGATAAAACGCAGAAGACAAGAAAACAACCTATCTACAAGGTCAAAAGTCTCTTTCGCTTAAGTTAAAACTCTCCCCATAAATATTGAAATCTAGCGAAATTTTGCCGCATTGCCTTATGTTTGCAGGCAATCGGGATTCCTATATAACGATTGAGTAACCGAAAGGAATTCTGATGACCAAGCCCAATTTTGACTGGACTGACCCATTCTTTCTCGATCAGCAGCTTTCTGATGAGGAACGCATGGTCCGTGACACCGCCCGGCAATTTTCGCGCGACGTCCTGTTGCCGCGAGTCATTGATGATTTCCGGGAGGAGCGGTTTGATCCCGAAGTAATGCAGCGAATGGGCCAGTTTGGTCTACTGGGAGCAACAATTCCTGAGGAGTATGGAGGCGCTGGCGCCAATCATGTTGCCTATGGTCTTGCGGCACGTGAAATAGAGGCTATTGACTCCGGATATCGGTCCGCCATGTCGGTTCAGTCATCTCTTGTGATGCACCCAATCCACAGCTTTGGTACTGATGAACAAAAAACAAAATATCTGCCAAAACTCGCGACAGCCGAAATGATCGGCTGCTTTGGACTAACCGAACCCGACCACGGGTCGGATCCAGGCAGTATGGCGACAAAGGCGGTCAAGGTGCGTGGCGGCTATAATCTCAGCGGGTCCAAAATGTGGATTTCGAACGCGCCAATTGCCGATATTGCGATTGTTTGGGCAAAGCTTGATGGCGTCATCCGTGGCTTTATCATTGATCGTAAAACAGCTGGTTCGGGCCTGACAACACCTAAGATTGAGGGCAAGCTCTCGCTTCGCGCCTCAATGACAGGATCCATTCAGATGGACGAAGCCTTTGTCAGCGACGATAACATCTTTCCAGAGATATTTGGACTAAGGGGGCCATTCTCCTGTCTCAATAAAGCGCGTTACGGTATTGCTTGGGGAACCCTTGGTGCGGCCGAATTCTGCTATGATGCAGCGAGGCGATATACACTTGACAGAAAACAGTTTGACCGGCCACTGGCAGCCAATCAACTGATTCAGCTTAAGCTTGCGGATATGCACAGCGAAATCAGCATTGGTCTGCAGGCATGTCTTCGTGTTGGCCGTCTGCTGGATGAAGGAAATTGCCCGCCCGAAAACATTTCTACAATCAAGCGCAACAGCTGTGGCAAAGCGCTGAACATCGCCCGCATGTCACGTGACGTTCACGGTGGTAACGGCATCGCAGAGGAATATCACGTCATGCGCCATCTGATGAATCTGGAGACGGTAAACACCTATGAAGGCACACATGACGTCCATGCACTGATTCTGGGACGTGCAATCACCGGCATACAGGCATTCACTGGATAGCTCATTCTGGCTTTTGCCGTTTTGTGAAGACCGACGGGTCAACAATCACCACGCCAACACCGGCAATGACAATGGTGCCGCCCAATAGGACAATTATATCTGGACGCTCACCTAAGAAGCTGACCGCTCCAAGGATAGTGACCAAAGGCAAAAGCAGCAGAACTGGCATCGCCATCGGCACCGGATAGCGGGCGAGAACGAAGTACCAAGCAGAATAGCCAACAACTGTCATAATCAGACCCAGATACAGTAAAGTTGCCCACGCCACCATCGGCGCTGTTGAAATCTGCTTAACCAGATCACCTTCAAAAAGCATCGCAGCAAGGATCATCTGTGGGCCAGCCATTACTCCCATCCATGCCGTCAGCTGAAATCCTGTCAGTGCACCTTTTAGTTGGCGGATCAAAACTTGTCCAAGTGCAAATGCCAGCGTGCCACTGAAGATTAGCATCACACCAAAAATCTGACCGTCAAGTGAGGGGGACCCGACAATAGTTAAAATGCCGAAGCAGGCAATGGCAATGCCCACAACCTGCCTCACTGACGGTTTTTCACCGAGCAGCAATGCTGCGATAATCACCCCAAAAATGACCTCTGCCTGCACCAGCAGCACAGCTGGAGTGGCATCCATTCTGGCCAACCCGGAAAATGTCAGGCCATATTGCAATGTCGCGCCAATAAAGGAAATGCCGCAGATCTGTCTCAAATAGCCTCGTGGAACTGGGACAAACCAGATCAACACTGTCGCCGCCATTAGGAAGCGCATGCCCATTAGCAATAGCGGAGAAAAATGATCCAACCCAGCCTTTGCTAGGGTAAAGCCAAACCCCCATGTTAGCGGTACCAGAAGTGCAATCAGGATATGTCTAATTGTCATCGTCGCTGCACCACTTTAATTGGGATTGGAGCCAAAAGCTCACTTGACCGATACAAGGTGATTGAGAACACGGTCAAGAAACTGCAATCCCTGTTTCACTGCTCCTTCTTCTATATATTCATCGGGTTGATGCATTTGCGCCATTCCACCGGGGCCGAATACAATTGTCTCCATTCCAGCCTTCTGGAAATAGGCACCATCAGTGCCGAATGAGACAACACCTGGTTCTTCATTTGTCCATAAGCGCGCGACAAGTTCAGCGACCTTCGAATGCGGACGAGCCTCCATTCCGGGGACATCCGAGACGATTGTCAATTTGATATCCGCCTTGTCTGAAAGGGCTCTCATTTCCGGCAATAGGACATCACGAGCAAAGGCGCGAATTACTGCAAGAACAAGATGCGGATCGTCTTTCGGAAGAGGTCGTATCTCCCAATCAAACTGACAAAATGCTGGAATGATATTTCGCGCCTCGCCACCATTGATCAAACCTACAGAGATGCTGGTGTATGGTGGATCAAACGGTGAGTCAGGATCTGGCCTGTTGGCAATATCACGAGCGGTCTGATTGATAAATTCAATCAGTCGGGCCGCAAAGAAAATGGCATTGACTTTGCCTGCCGGGTTTGACGCGTGCCCGGATGTTCCAGTAACCTCTGCTATTAGCTCCATGCCACCCTTATGGCCGATGAACGGGCGCATGTCCGTCGGCTCGCCAATAATCGCCATTTCGGCGGAAATACCATGGCGCTCCAAAAATTCTGGCATCCGGGCGGACCCAAAACAGCCGACTTCCTCATCAAAAGTAAAAGCGAGGTGAACAGGCACACGCAACCTGTCACGCGCCGCGACAAAATCCGGAACCATGGCCAGTGCAATGGCAATAAACCCTTTCATATCAACAGCGCCACGCCCATAGAGCCGTCCCTGATCCCGCTTGAGAATAAAGGGGTCACTCTGCCAACCCTCAGCTGAGGCTGGAACAACATCGGTATGGCCCGACAGAATGATGCCGCCATCAACCTTTTCGCCAATCGTGGCAAAAAGATTCATTTGCTTGCCATCATTCGTCATATCGAGCAACACGCTGACGCCATGCGACTCCAGATAGGATTTGATATAGCCGATGATCTTGCCATTTGGCTCACCACTGACAGTTGGGAAGGCCACAAGGTCTGCCAGAAGATTGATTGCTCTTTCAAGACGTTCAGACATCGCTCAGATCAAATGGACATGCTGTGGAAAATTACACAAACGGACAGAGCCTGTGTCCGTTATGAGCAAAGTCTCGCTCAATTCCATTCCCCAATCATCCATCCACATGCCCAGAATCACATGGAGAACAGCGTTTTGAGGCACAATAGTCCGTTCTGCAGGCCGCAGTGATAATGTGTGCTCACCCCAATCAGGCGCATAGGCATTACCGATCGAATAGCCGATACGGCTCTTTTTCTCAAGGCCATAGCGATTAAGGACCTTCTGCCATGCCTGGTGCACATCACCAGCAACAGCGCCCGGATGGAGCGCATCCATCACTGTTACCATGCCTTCCTGAACCGCATCTGATGTCCACATCAACTTATCTGATGGATCACCAAAATGAACCGTCCGCGCCAGCCCAACATTATAGCGTTTGCGGCATCCCCCCAGTTCAAAAGCCACAGTTTGCCCTGCCTCCAGCAGAGAGTCAGTCCACATGGGATGGGCCGACGTTGCCGCTTCACCCGCCAGAATCAAGGGATGCAGAGCGGGCATGTCACCGCCAAATTCTGGCGTCCCCCTGATCATTGCGGCGGTGATATCAGCCATCAGATCGCATTGCCGTACGCCGATTTGAGCACCATCCCATGCCGTCTGCATCGCGACTTCGGCAATCTGAGCTGCCTGCCTCATCACAGCAATTTCGGCATCACTCTTGATGAAACGCACCCAATTTACTAACAAATCAGCCCCTGTCCAGATGGCATTCGGCAAGCCGGCCTGCAGCGCTCCAACAGCACGTGGTGTGAGGTAATAGACATCATCCTCGAGGCCAATCCGCGCTGTGGCAAAGCCATTGCCAGCCATCCAATCTGCCAGAAACTCCATTGGATGAGTGTCGAGACGCTGCACCAGCGGCTCTGGATAGGCAACAATTTGCGATTCCGTCAGATAGGTAGTGAATTTTACCGATCCTGCATCCATTAGGCGTCCCATCCAGAATGGCCCTTCCTGCAAATCGAGAAACATAATCTGCGGCGTGTAGAACGACCACGCATCATAGCCTGTCAACCAATTGATATTGGCTGGATCGCCAATGATCAGAGCGTCAAGCCCACGCGTTACCATTTCAGCCCTGACCCTGAACAGCCTGTCATCATACTCAGCTCTGGAAAATGCAGGTGCCACGACCGTCTTTCTCACCTATAACAGCTAATCGCTCATCCTGTAGCCAACACCGGGAAGCACACACAGCATTTCAAATATCAAATTTGCCGCAAGAAGTGCCGTATTGCCCTGTAAATCATAGGGTGGAGATACTTCGACCAGATCACAGCCAACCAGATTCAGTCCCTGACAGCCGCGGATAAGTTCAACCGCCTGAATTGATGTCAGGCCACCAATTTCAGGTGTGCCAGTGCCAGGTGCAAAGGCTGGGTCGAGCGAGTCTATATCAAATGTCAAATAAACCGGGCGCGTCACCATTTTAGCGCGAATACTATCAATCAGTGGCGTTGCCGATTTGTGCCATAATTCTTCTGCCTGAACGACTGTAAAACCCTTGTCACGCGCCCAATCAAAATCCTCAGCGGTATATCCAGTGCCGCGCAGTCCAATCTGAAATGTATAATCAGGATCGATCAGCCCTTCCTCGAATGCCCGACGAAACGGCGTTCCATGGGCAATGGATTCACCGAACATATGTTCATTTATGTCGGCATGGGCATCAATGTGAACAAGACCGACAGGCCCATGTTTCTTGGCAATTGATCGTAGCACTGGCAAGGTGAGTGTATGGTCCCCTCCAAGGGTCATGGGAATGACAGAATTGGTGAGGACATTGTCATAGAACACCTCAATGCGGTGCACGGCATCCTTTAGATCAAATGTATTGATTGGCACATCGCCGATATCAGCAATCCGCAGCGAGTCAAACGGCGCGGCACGGGTCCACATATTGTAGGGGCGCAGCATCACCGACTCTGCACGTATCTGTTTTGGTCCAAAGCGAGTGCCAGGCCGGTTTGAAGTGCCGACATCCAGCGGAATACCAATAAAACATGCATCCAGCCCTGCGGCATTGTCCGCTGCTGGCAAACGCATCATCGTTCCAGGACCCGCAAAACGTGGCATCTCATTGCCACCAAGCGGCTGGAATAGATCGTCGTCACTCATCCCCAACCCCCTTACCGATTCTGTTCCCTAGCTAAAGGCGTGCAGCGTGCCAGCGTAGATGATCATCCATGAACGTCGAAATGAAGAAATAGGAATGGTCGTAGCCAGCCTGCATCCGCAAAGTCAAATTAATGTTGGCCTTCTGGCATGCCGTCTCAAGCAGCCATGGCCGCAAACCGCTATCCAGAAAGCTGTCGGCGTCACCTTGATCAACCAGAAAGTCAGAGCCTCGATGCCCATCCTCAATCAAGGCAACAGCGTCATATGCGCGCCAACTATCCATGTCATCTCCCAGATATTTGCCAAAGGCAGTTGCCGACCAGTCCGCCGTCATCGGATTAACAATCGGCGCAAAGGCTGAACAGCTTTTAAATCTCTCCGGGTTCCTGAGCGCCATAATCAGCGCACCATGACCGCCCATCGAATGCCCAAAGATGCCCTGACGCGAAATATCAATAGCAAAGTTTGCCGCTACCAGTTCCGACAATTCGCCCAGAATATACGAGTACATCTGGTAATGCTTAGCATAGGGGGTTGCAGTAGCATTGAGGTAGAAGCCAGCGCCTGATCCGAACTGCCAGTTGTCTGCCTCATCGGGCACTTTATCTCCACGCGGGCTGGTGTCCGGACAGACTACGGCAATGCCAAGCTTGGCAGCCATACGCCTGTACTCGCCCTTTTCCATGACATTGGCGTGGCTGCAGGTGAGGCCTGACAGGTACCAAAGAACAGGGACAGGCCCTTTGCTATCCGGCGGCATGAAGACAGCAAATGTCATATCACAGCTAGTGGTTTCTGCCTGATGCCGATAGACACCTTGAACCCCACCATAGGACAGGGCTTTTGAGACAGTTTCCATCAGAATACAACAACCGACCGGATTGACTCACCAGCATGCATGAGATCAAAGCCCTTATTGATATCCTCAAGTGCCAGCGTATGCGTGATCATTGGATCAATATCAATCTTTCCCTGCATGTACCAATCGACAATCTTTGGTACATCGGTCCGGCCACGCGCACCGCCAAAGGCCGTGCCCCGCCAGCTTCGCCCCGTCACTAGCTGGAAAGGGCGCGTTGAAATTTCCTGTCCTGCCCCAGCCACCCCAATGATGATAGATTCTCCCCATCCCTTGTGCGCACATTCAAGCGCTTGGCGCATTACAGAAGTGTTACCAATGCATTCAAAGGAATAGTCAGCGCCACCACCAGTCAGCTCAACAAGATGGCCAACAAGGTCACCCTTGACCTCACTTGGATTAACGAAATGCGTCATTCCAAATTTTTCACCCCATTCCTTTTTACTATGATTTAGGTCGACGCCCACGATCATATTGGCCCCAATCATGCGAAGGCCCTGAATAACATTTAGCCCGATGCCGCCAAGGCCAAACACCACTGCATTACATCCAAGCTCTGCCTTGGCGGTGTTAACCACGGCACCAATACCAGTGGTCACGCCGCAACCGATGTAACAGATCTTGTCAAACGGCGCTGCCTTATCAACCTTGGCAACAGCTATTTCTGGCAGCACAGTGAAGTTCGAAAATGTCGAAGTTCCCATGTAGTGCAGAACCTGTTTGCCATCGATTGAGAAACGGCTGGTGCCATCAGGCATCACACCTTGCCCCTGAGTGGTGCGGATGGCCTGACACAGATTCGTTTTTGGATGGAGACAATAGTCACATTCGCGGCACTCCGGAGTATAAAGCGGGATCACGTGATCACCTGGCTCGACACTAGTCACGCCCGCGCCCACCTCGCGCACAATACCTGCACCCTCATGCCCAAGAATCGCTGGAAACATACCCTCTGGATCAGCACCAGAGAGAGTAAACTCATCCGTGTGGCAAATGCCGGTCGCCATAATTTCTACCAGCACCTCGCCAGCGCAAGGGCCATCAAGGTCGACCTCCATGACTTCAAGTGGTTTACCTGCCTCAAAAGCGACTGCGGCTCTCGTCTTCATCTTCCCACTCCCCCAATATTAAATTTATTCTTTTATTTTGTTAAATTCACTCACTCAAGGACGATGACACGACACTAAGGCAAAATTCAAGGCAGTTTTTGTGAATTGACTGTGTCTCTCCAGCTCACTCCCTAATCCAAAAACACAAAACTATTGGCCTGAAACTCGTCGAATCCTAGACAAAAAATTTACCAACTCCGCAGCAACTCTGCCAGTCTGCTCAATGTGCTGAAAGTGGCCACAATTTTCCAAAGACACGAAATAAGAGTTTTTTAAAACTTCTGACATTTCCCAGCTTACATTTAATGGCACCATACGATCGCAGTCAGAGGCGATTACGAGCACAGGAATCACAATTTCTGCAACACGGTTACTCAGATCAAATTTGCTACAGGCGAGAAAATCCCCAAACACAGTTTTTGAGCCCGCATCAAGCATTCTTTGCTTGGCTTTTTCCCTGAAAAACGCCGCCATCTGCGGACTGTCCGCAACAGCCCCAGTTTTTTTATGCCATGAATACTTAACGATACTGTCGACAGTTGATTCAAATGTGTTTTGTAAACCATCAAGAATAGCATCGTTGACAATCATTTTGCTCGCTCCACCAATCGCCACGACAGAACAAATACGCCAATGATGACTTAGTGAGGCGTTTAGCGCGATTGCAGCACCCATGGAATGTCCAACTAAGCATGCATTTTTTAAATCCATCGCATCTAGAAAATCTATGATGTCGCTAGAATATTCATCTATGCTAGTTTTGTTTTTTCCTTCTGATTTTCCGTGCCCAGGTAAATCAACAGCGTAAATCGAATAATCATCTAAGCCAGCATTGAAAAGCCTGATCGCACCTTGGTTGCTTGGTGTCAAACCAATTGATCTAACTAAATGGTTGGCCCTGCGCCATGCCAACGGCCAATCAATCTCTTGCCCACCTGCACCATGAATTAGAACAATTTTTGGACTACTTATATCTCCAATAACACCATTGAAACTAAATGATATTTCATGGTTTTGAATCGTAACTTTGGGCATTAAATAAATTCCATCGAAAAATTGGCATCCTCAAAAACAGACAACCATCTGATTAATAGGTTATGTGTACTCATTGCATTTTGAACCGCGTTGTTAGATATATGCCTAAGTGAATTATCCTAACCCGCCCCATATATAGTTAGAAATAAATTAATGGTTTTTGGATAGCATTTCTCTCTCAAAAGACAATTGAGGTGGTAAGAGAAAAGTTGTCTGAAAAATTTGGGTTTAAGTCGATACGGGGACCCAAAAACCTGTTTGACTAGCGAGAATAAACTTTTTTAGAAATCTCTATACTTTTGCCTCAAACTTTCATCATGCCGGCGTTTGAATTGTTATTTGTGAACATCATCTCACTTTGTGGCATGTCTGCTCGTCAGAGACTGATTACGAAAGCATCTAGAAATAGAATCACTTTGTTTCCAAAATGAGGGAATCCAGGTTTCACATAGTTGAATCTGCAATCGATCCCTTGGTCCCTTCAATTTATAAAGCTATTTGAAGTGATTGCTTCAACAAAAAGTCAATTAATTTGCCCGACATGCTATGATCGTGCGAATACTGATATGATTGTACTTTTTCAAATCAACGCAGATTATAACACACCCGGGTTCAGCGGTTCATTTTTACTTGTCGCCCTATTTAAAACGGGCACAAACACATTATTCATTCAATCCTTTCGAAAGAGACCGGATGACAAGGTCACTAAATACATCCCCAATATCCTCAGGAGATTGAAGGCCATAAGGTTTTAGCCACAGGCAAGAGTAGAAATACATTCCCAAAAGTCCTTTGACAGCGATTTTATCGACTTCCCTAAACACATTTTGCTGCACACCCTCTTCTATAGTTTTAGACCAGATTTGCTGGTATTCTGCATGCATGCACATAACATTATAGTGTCGTGAACCTGTCAAAGACTGCACCTCCCGAAAACAGACAACTATTTCCGCTAAATTACTGCTAATTACAGCCATCAAGTGTCGGCTCAACGCTCTCAAACGCTGAATAGGATCTGGATACTCTCTTGCTATACTGTGGCCAGACTGTACCAAATCTGAGATATAATGAGATGCTATTTCGTGAAGAAGATCTTCCTTGCTTTCTATGTGATGATATAAGGTTCCGCGACCAAACCCCGAAGCCGCCCCAATCTCGGCGACGCCAACCCCATTGTAGCCTTTTTTTGCAAACAATGTAGCCGCAACCTTGGTTATCTTCTTTGCCTGTTCTGTCTGTTTCAATGTTCCATCATCCGTTCATTAATACCTTTTTGCTAGGTCGATTTTACCCATATCCTCTGATCACGATTCTGGTCACCGCGCCTATTCCATCTTCAATGCATTTTTAGACAGATAGTAGCTGCTTGACTACCTACAGCGTTCAAAGGTTCTATTTCTGGGTTTGCTCCAAATTGTCTAATTTCGTGGATTAGTGTCATAGTATCTCAACAACTGACCCTAACAATAGGCGTTCGAGCGTAATTGCGCTCACCGATAAGTCTAGCCTGTCAGACATACACGCTAATTCTTTCCACATTGCCACAAATCTTTAGCTTTGTGCGGGGTAAATGGAACGTGCTAGAAGACACCTGATCAAACTTTAAAGCTAGAGTCTGTCACCTTATTCCAGCGTTCAGCAACTTTTTGCTTGCGGGATTTGTTTGGTTCCTCCACTGAGCAATATGATCAATCTTAACCTCAACAAAAACTAATGCCCAATATCATTAATCAGATTAGCAAACATTTCACTGTTAAGCTTATCTAATTAAAAGCTGCAAAAGGTTTCGTTCAACTGATCAAAAGGGGCTATCTTTCCAACACTAATAGTAACGTTGTTTGTGGATGACTTTCTGCCAGCGCCAAATTTACAACAACTCAGTAGCTCTTGTATGAAATCGCAATTTTTGGTTGCTTGGGCCTAAACCTGGTTCAAAAAGGTCTCCCAAAACTTTAAGTTATCAGACTATTCTAACATTCTAAACGAATGATAAAGGTTTTGATTATTCGACATGAGATTCAAAAAACTTGCATTGTACCGTTTGGTCTGTACAATATAAAATTATAACTGCGTGTGATAAAAATAGTGAGCACTGTTCTAGGTTTTTTTTAGCAAGGTTGGGTTGAGGGACTTTGTTGATATGTCTGAAGCAGAAAAAAAAGATGGTTGGGTAGGAGTTGTAAACGGCAAACCAAAAATTGGACAATTCAGTGAGCGGTCCCGGATCACTAAGTTAAGCGATATACATGCTTTTACTGAGATGACAGGTGATAAAAATCCAGTCCACTACGATGAGGAACTCGCAAAAAAAACGCCATTTGGGAAGCTCATAGTGCAGGGTGGTGTAACAACTGGCCTTCTTAATGCCTGTGTTGCGGAAGACTTGCCCGGGCCCGGCACAGTTTTTTTGTCAACTGAACTAAATTTTTTAAAAGCTGTTGGCGTTGGAGAAAAGTTGACTGCTCGAGTTGAAATTGAGTCTGTAAGAAGCGACAAACCGATATGCAGACTTACAACTAAAATTACCGACAGCGCTGGTGATGTTTGTGTTGATGGCACCGCTACAACTTACACCATGGCACTTAAAGGTCTTTAAAGCAGATAAAATTTTTTGGAAATATCTGGATAGAAATTCAATATTACGGGAGTGATGAAATGTCAGATGATATCGAACTTGAGGGTGAGTGGGTAATGGGATGGCCCGATCGCAAACGTGCCCGTGTAATGCCAAGTAAAGACTCAGAAGGTAGAACTATTTTTGGACGCTCTCCGTTACTCGATCTGGAGGGATTACTGACCCCAACTGACGCCTATTATGTTATTGCTCAACTTAACATGCCTGATCCGGTCCATCCCGATGACTTCTCATTCTCGATCGGCGGGATGGTTGATAATCCGATCGAGTACACTCTTGATGACATTCGAAAGTTTCCTGGACGCACTGTGCGGGCAGTAACCGAATGTGCAGGAAATGATGGCGAATTTTGGGACTACATTGATGAGGGGAAAAACACGCGCAAGCCCTCCTTACGCGTTGTTCAAGCTGAAGAAGGTGGTTGGCGCCAATCGGGAGATGGCGAAGAGGCCCTAGACATTGATAACATCCTTGAGTCTATACCCACCACCGGTCTTGTTAGTGGTGGTGAGTGGACCGGAGTGCCATTTAAGACTTTACTCGAGCTTGCAGGTATACAAGAAGGGGCGGTGTCTGTTGCCCTTCATGGTTGGGATGAGGGAAGACCCGACCCAGTAACCCAGTACCTATCAGTTGGACGTACTGACTTCGATGTGGTTGATCCCGGCATCATCAATTACGCAAAAGCGATGCCAATAGAAAAAGCTCTTCATGAAGATACAATTCTGGCATGGGCTCACAATGGTGAGTACTTGACACATGTGCACGGTGCGCCATTAAGGTTGGTTGTGCCAGGCTGGGCCGGAAATTGGTGGGTAAAATGGATTGATAGAATAGAAGTACTCGATCACACACCAGATTTTTATTATCAAACTCACTACTTTGTGAGCGGTAAGTCACCAGAAGATCCTAATAAGAAACCGATGAAAACTCTTGGTGTCAAGGCATTGATTACTTCACCTCGAGACGATGATGGACCAATTAGGTGTGGTTCCCACGCCATAACTGGCCGAACCTGGAGTGGGGAGGGTGCCGTAGTTCGCGTCGAAATCAGTACTGACGGGGGTGAAAGCTGGAACGATGCGACCATTGAGGAATCTAACGACCGGTGGCTATGGCGGCGCTTTCATTATGCTTGGGAGGTCACTGAGCCAGGGCAGTACAAGGTAATGGCGCGCGGAACGGACGAAAAAGGAAGAGTCCAGCCAACTATGGACTGGAATTTCCAGCGCAAGCACTTTGACGGCATCGTGCCAGAGAACATCATTGTCGAGAAAGGATGACCTTCCATGAAGATTGTGGTTTGTGTCAAACAAATTCAGAACCCCGAGATCCCAGCTGCTCAGTTTCGCATTGATGAAGAAGCGAAGGTTTTGATCCCAGTTTCCGGTTTATCGCCCGTGCTAAGCCCATTCGATGAACAAGCAGTTGAAGCTGCCCTGAGAATACGTGATAGGGCAGAAGAAGGCGCAGACATAGAAATAACGATTGTAACTATTGCTCCAAAAGGTGCTCGCGCAGCAATTAAAGCGGCGCTTGCTTTGGGTGCTGACAATGCGGTTTTACTCAATGAACCAACATTTGATGGGGGTGGTGGGTATGTTACCGCTCGCAATCTAGCTGAGACAATACGCGCCATAGGTGATGTGGACTTAATCTTGACTGGGCGTCAAGCGGCAGATGGGGATGCTGGTGTTGTTGGCCTTGGAATAGCCGAAATTCTTGATATCCCGGCCATAACCTTTGCGCGGAATGTGCAAACTGCCGATGGAGTCGTCACAGTTCAACGTGTACTTCAGGATGGTATTGAGACGGTTGAAGCAGATTTGCCAGCGTTGGTTACTATCTCCAATGAGTTGGGTAAAGTCCGGAACGCATCAATGCGCGAGACCATGCGTGCAGCGAAGAAGCCGGTTAAGGAATGGACTCCAGAGGATATTGGTCTTGATGAGACGCAAGTTGGCTCTAGCGCTACGCGTTACGAGTTGGAGCGTCTCTATATCCCGGTAAACGAAATCGAGTGTGAATTCATCAGCGGAGATACACCAGCCGAAATAGCTGCCACTCTTGCTCAACATATGCGTGAAGAAAATTTGATATAGGATCAAAAGATGACCGATAATAAAAGTGGTGTTCTTGTAGTTGTAGAGGTGGAGGATAGCCAACCTATAGACCTAGGATTAGAAATGTTAGCGTTAGCAAGGCGGCTCACTGGTATTATGGGTGGGACGGTCACTGCGGTCGCTTTTGGTACTGGCTTGGAAACCACTGGTGAAACACTTACTGCATATGGTGCAGATCAAGTTTTGCTTAATGATAACGAAATATTTACCAATTTTCACGCTGAAGCCTGGTTACCAGATCTATCCAAAATAATCACTGAGGTCGAGCCCGCTCTTGTCCTCATTGGACATTCCGAGTCTGGCACTGATTTGGCCCCCCGTCTAGCATTCCGTCTTGATGTTGATGTAGCTACCGGTTGTGAGTCAATTGATATTGTTAATGGACGGCCACACATGACACGAAGCTGTTTTGGCGGCCTTGCACGCGAAGTGATCACTTTTACCAAAACGCCTGCGCTAGCCACTATCCGCTCGAAGAGCCAACAGGCTCTGGTACCTGATATGAAGCGTTCCGCGGAGATTAAGCACGTGAGTTCAATTCTTGACGTGAACGCTATCCGCACCCGTGTTGTTAACCGCGATAGAGAGAAAGCTGTTGGAGTGCAGATGGAGAGTGCAAAAGTTGTGATTGGTGGTGGGCTAGGTTTAGGCGGGCCAGAGGGTTTTAAAACACTTAATGAAATTGCAGAATTAGTCGATGGAGCTGTTGGTGCTAGCAGGGCCGCTTGTGATTTGGACTGGTGCCCGCGTTCCTATCAGATCGGACTGTCTGGGCGTACAGTGGCACCTGAACTATACATTGCGGTCGGTATCTCCGGTGCCAGTCACCACATGGCGGGCTGTGGCAACTCTAAGACCATTGTTTCAGTCAATTCTGATCCAAAAGCAGAAATTTTTAAATCATCTCGTTTTGGTATTGTAGGAAACTCTCAGGAAATCATGCCTGCGTTGGCTGAAGAAATCAGAAAGCTAAAGGCCTAACACAAATTGTCTGGGGGCCAGCCGAGAGGTATTTTCATCAGTATGGTGCTCCAAAGGCTTTAAAGAAGATGCCTGTGCCAAGTAGCCGGTATGGATATTCACCGGGAGCCCACCTTTGGCATGTTTACAGACGACATGATCGGGTATTTATTTTGCAGAGATGCCTCCTTCTCTTTTGAGCCTAAATTTATACTAACAAAATGAAGTTTGCAGTCTTTTAGGCAAAAAAATTGGATGAATTCACTGTCAGAAATTGGTTCAAATTAAAGTTCACTCATTTTTGATCAAAAAACAAATTACCTTCTAGCCTATCTATTAATAAGAAAAGAATTCAACGACTTGCTTAATTGATTTACAAAAAGCATTCAAAATAATGCCAGTTTAAGTAGTTAGCCGACCGCCAGACTATGTGAAATTGTTGGAAATGTGTTGGTTGTCAAACGTGTCATCAAACCGTTGGTTTGTTCTTGTGATTACCGGTATGGCGCTAATTCTGCCATTAACCACTTGGTACTCGGCCACAGCTATCATACCAGAGCTATCCGCTCTAATGTCTTTGAGCCTGTACCAAGCATCTTGGTTTACTAATAGTGTACAAGTAGGTTTGGTGTCAGTGCACTTATCATAAGCTTATTATCTTTTATCGATATTTATTAAAGTTCAATCAATATGACTTTATCTGCATGTGTTGCTGGTATCGCAAATGCAGTCTTAATTTTGGAACCTGGGGTAGTCCCATCGCTTCTTTCTCGACTTGTAACAGGGATGTCTTTAGCAGGTATATACCCCACAGTAATAAAATTCATTGCTACGTGGTTTAAAATAGGACGTGGCTTTGCAATGGGAATAACGCTGAGTGCGCTGACGCTGGGATCTGCTTTACCTCACCTCATGCGTGCTGTTGGAGTCCAATTTGACTGGAAATTGGTGATTTTTATGAGCTCACTAGCTTGTCTTTTAGCTTCAGCGCTTTTTGCATTTGTTTTGCACGACGGGCCTCACCAATTTTCCAAGACTAAGGCAGATCTAAATCAATTTGGCGGCATCATTAGGGACCGTTCGTTAATGCTAGCGAATATTGGCTATTTTGGTCATATGTGGGAACTATATGCAATGTGGGGTTGGTTTTTTGCATACGCTATAGCAGCAAAGAGCACAGGACTTGCTCTGGAAAATGCCGCGTTACTGACATTTTTAATTATTGCAGCGGGCGCACCCGGTTGCCTTTTTGGAGGAAGGTTAGCAAATCGTATAGGTCGTTGTTACTCAACTAAATTGCTACTGATTTTTTCAGGAATAAGCGCACTCTTCATTGGGCTCTTTTTTAATGGCCCTCTTGGCTGTTTATCACGATTGTATTGATCTGGGATTCACAGCAGTTGCGGATAGCGCCCAATTTTCAGCCGCAGTCACTGAGCTCTCTGACCAATCAATGGTTGGTTCTGCATTGGCATTTCAAATGGGTGTTGGGTTTGCGATAACGATATTTGTTATCTGGTTGTTACCGGCCTTGGCAGAGGATATGGGCAGTTGGCGCTGGGCTTTCGTGATATTAGCACCTGGCCCATTTCTTGGCGCCTTATCAATGCTGTCTCTACGACGCGAGGCTCGGTCTCTTTTACTTGCCGATGGGCGGCGTTAATGACATTCGTATTTTTCTGGTAAAAGTTTTCTAGATAAAAAAAGAATACATTAAATGAATGTTGCATCAACGGTTTCTAGTTTTACCATAATTCAGCCGCCACAACACCAGTGACTCAAACCGGTGAGTGATGAAAAAGCCTCAAATTTCCATTAGCGTATGTAAAAGATTTAGAGGCTGATGAGGCAGCAAATAAATAAGCTTAAAAACAACCTTGGTTTGACCATCATCATTCAATAAGACGAACGTCTGAACCAGCTCAAACCCAGCAGGGGACGGGAAAACCCGCACCCCTTTTTCTATCAACTCAGAACTAATTTATTAACAGCAACTCGCTGCGATACTGTCTTGAGCACAGAAACAGGTTTTTGCTGGCATGATGTCAGCACGCGAGCTGCGTTCGTTAAACAAAGCGGTGACCTCAGCAAGTTCTTCTGGTGCATCGCCACGTGCTTCAAGACAGAGTTTTAGGCCTAATAAGCCCCACATATTGTCTTTCCAAAGTTTGATGTCAGCACGGTAAACTGCTTCTGCTTCTTCAATCTCACCTTGTTCAAAAAGGAGTGCACCAAGAATGTGACGCACAGGTTGCATCTGTCCCCAAGGCTCGTTGTATGCAAGATTGAGTGAAAGATTGACACCGCGACGCAGGTGGTCAAAAGCAGCAGTAAAATCAGAGGCTTCACCTCTGGCCTTGGCTAAGAACTGTTTGCGATATTCAATTTCACCATCCAGAACAGCGGCATTAACCAAATGAATACACGGGCCGTCGCTTGGATCTTGGTACATCAAGTTGTTGTGCAGCACACGGCCAGCAAGCGCCGGGTTTTTAAGTGCCTCATAAAAGAGAGCCTGTTCTGCTTCTGCCTCTGCGATCATGCCCTTTGAAGCATAGGCTACGCCCCGAGCATAGTGTTGTGTTACGATAGTGGAGGCGAAAACTTCCTTATCCGAGAAAGTTGGCTCAGAGATTATATCGTCCCACATGCCGAACCTAATCATGACGTGAAATGGCAAGGCGACATACGACTCAAGGAAAATTGCGCCCATTGGTATGATTCCAGCAAGCATAAATTGCACGCCTGAATTCTCGTCACCTGCAGGGTTTGCAGCTGCCGCTTTTCTAGCATACTTCATAGCGACTTCATACTGGCCTTCAAACATTGCACACCAAACCACGAAGTGGTGATTGTGCATTCTGTAAAATTTGTAAAACTGCGATTCATTGCCTGTGAGTTCGACGTATTTATCATCGGCCTCTACAGCATTAATGTTACACTCCACAGCCTCTTTCCATTGTCCAACCCAAGCATCTATATGGGAAGGCATATGCACTAAGTGCCCCATACTAGGCATGGCTGTGCGCAACACATCAGCTGCTGGTAAAGCTCGTTCTGGAAATGGAGACAACTCCAAGCAGTGACAATATAAGTGACACAATGCAATGTGTTCTTTTGCGCCGTCGATGTTTTCAAATGCATCTTCCATAACCTGAACACAAGTCAGTGTGTTGTCATCCGCTGGTGTAATTTCACCCGTCTCAGTATTCTTGTCCCACAATTGCCATGCCTTAAGATTCATAAGGGCTTCCACATAAATCGCAGCGACATCCAAATTACCTTTATATTTCTCGTAAAGAGGAGCCATGGCTGCTGCAAATGCAGCATTGAGTTCTGGAGTGTTACCCATGTTGAGCACTGAGGGGTCAGCTGCGTCACGCGCTTCTTTAGAATGGCGCTGGGCTAGTGCGTCGATAAGATCTTGCTCTAATTCTGAACAACCAGCCTTGAGAGAAACAGCTTTTTGAATTGGATCAAAGCCCGAACCTAGGCCCGGCGTCCAGTTGTAATTTGAGGAAACACAATATGCAATACCCCACCATGCCATTGCGCAGGTTTCGTCCAATTCGGTAGTCTTCATGTAGCAAGCGATTGCTTGCTCATGGTTAAAATTCAGCATATGCCCAAAGGCTTCAGCAAAAGTTTTCCTCGCATCTTCATTGCCGCAAGTAATCGTTGTGGCGAATGAATAGTTTGAAGCGTTTCCAAAATCGTAATCTGCAGGTGCAAGAGACATCTGACGTTCCCCTCCTATGGAATTTTTGCAATTCTTGAAGCTAATCAATCAAGGATTTTTTAATTATGGAATCTATCGAATAAGAAATTCTCCCCGTTTAACTCTATCAAGCAACAAGGGTTTGTCAATGCAACCCAATACATAAATGAATTCATTATTTGTGTTGAATTAAAGAGCTAAGGCAAGCTCTACTAAAATTCATCCGCTTGGGCCAAAGTCGCGAGCTTAATTTAAAAGGTAAAAAAATAATGAAATACCGCTCACTCGATACAGTTCGTGATTTTCTTCGACAAAAGAAAAATCCAGCGATCCTCTCTGCGGTTATCGCAATCGGCTGGATTTACAGTTTTTTTCAAGTTGCTGCGCTAAACCCTGGGGTGAATCTTTCTCGATTTGGGCCAGGTATGGATATTCTCACGTTTTTGAGCGGCCAACATACAAATGCAATGTCGAATTTGATTTCATCTATTCCTTTGTGTGGCGGTTTTGGGCTCTCCTGGACACTCGAAAACCTCGGCGGTTCTATATCGATGTGGTTTAGTATGGTTTTAGCAATGATGGTCCCAACTTTGTTAATACCCGGGTTTCTAAGCTCGATTAACATTACCGGGTTTATTATTTTTCTTTTTGGCTATGTTTGTATTTGGTTCGTTTTTTGTTTTTTTGCGGTGACAATCCAATGGTGTTTGCAAGCCTCCGAGGTTTTGAATAATTGGATGGTAGTAATCAATCCATCGACCTCGGCCGCGGTTTTTCTATTTATTGGAAGCATTCAGCTGTTTAAACCAAAATTGGAATCATTACCCAGTTGGTCCAAACTCCTAAATTCCACCCAAATAAACTCAGCGTCATTCTCCGATTATTTCAGGGCCGGATTAAAAAGGGGAGGAAATTGCGTTTATAGCTGTTCTCCTGTGATGTTCGTTATGTTCGTTTTTGGCCTGATGAACCTAGTTGCGATGGCATTTTTAACTATAATCATGTATTTAATGGTCAACGCCGCGACAGTCTTTAGTGCCAGATTTACGGGATTGGTACTAGTTATTTTTGGGATGCTCTTACTTGGATTACAACATACCTGACTTGGGTTTTGCACCTGATGTTTCAATTGCAAAAGTTCATAAATTCTAAATTTAAATTACGTAATATTTGGCTGAAGGTCCCCAGTCTTGTAATAAATTACCGTCTCAAGATAGTCATTTAATATTTGTAGTAGCTTCAGTTTAGTGCCAGAAGATGAAAAGGAGAAATAAAACAGAGATGGAAATTGGATACGAAATCAGACACGGTTCCCTTGCTGGAAAACAAGCCTCTAATTTTTCCACCTTATCCTCCCTAGGCAGATCGTCAATTACCGCTTGTGAGGCCAATGATCTATTATCCAACGCACGCGGGGCTTTAATTGATGAGATTTTAAAGGTTAAGAGTGCTTCAATGGATACACACCAGAAAAATTCCTACACAGGTGGATTGGCGTACTGACGAGTCTTACCTGCGAACTCCTTCGAACATGAAAAATTGAGACCAACGATTGGCTAGCAAATGCATTCACTAAAATAGTAGGTTCTTAATATTGAGTTAGATATGGAAAATGAGCGGCCTCATCGTTCTGACGAGACATTGAATAATGTGTTAGAAGTATTTCAAGCACTGTCACACCCTGTCAGGTTAGAAATTTGTCGAATATTAATGGTTCAGCCATATTCTGTTGGAACTTTATGTAAGATACTGGATATGAAGCAATATGCAATATCACAGCAACTTGCGGTCCTACGTAAAGCCCAAATCGTGACTACGCGCCGAGAAGCAAGGCGTGTTTTTTATGCACTTACCAACACTAAGGTCCAAAGAATTCTCACGGTCAGTATGTCTAATTTAGCGAGCGCCAACTCTCGACCGATCTCAGATTTGGATGAAGAACAAAAGGCAGGTGAATTTGCTAAATCACTTTAATGCAATTTGGCACATTTGGTTATACCAAAATATTAGATTGTATGCTTGTGTCGTGATGTTATCGGCAGCGTTGTTTCATTTGAACCAAAATGAAGCACAAGGAGGTGATTTCCACCTGATAATGTTCACTTCAGAAGATTGCCCAGCCTGCCAAGCTTGGGAACGCGAAATTGGATCTGTTTACAAAAAGTCAGACTATCAAGTCGATTTTCCTTTAACGCGAGTGAATTTTTCGGCCGGTGCACCAAGCTGGCTGATGATTAATGAACCTTTAAGGGGGACTCCCACCTTCGTTATAATTAAGAACGGACAGGAAATTGGCCGCATCACAGGTTTTACCGATCGAGAAATGTTTTGGTGGCAATTATCCTCTTTTAAAGAGTGACGAAGTACCGCACCCCACACCCATGACTTTGTATGCAAAATTTTTCATACTTTGGTAAAGCCAATATGAAATAGCGGGCTCGGTTGGTATTTTTGAAAATAATCTGACTGCGGCAAAAAATAAAATAGATCGACTTCGAAGCACCGAAACCGTTTGCAAATGAAGAGGAATGGGGTTTTGCAGCAATATAGGTTGAAAAGAATATCCAGACGCCAAGCAATGCATTGGTTGGGCGCTGCGGGTTTCGGCGCAATGGTCTCAAAAAATGCGCTGGCGGGTTCCGACGAAGCTGCTGCGCGTATCAATGAAATCACTGGCGGCGCGGAAGGTGATGATGCCTTGATAATTTTGGACCTGCCAGAAATTGCTGAAAATGGAAATGCTGTAAAAGTGGCGTTCGACATCGACAGCCCAATGACAGAAGAAAACTATGTGAAGGCGGTTCACATTTTGGCAGATGGCAACCCCGAACCCGAAGTAGCAACTTTTAATTTCTCGCCTGCAATGGGTGCATGCTATGCAACCACTCGCATGCGTTTGTCAAAGACCCAAAAGGTTTATGTTGTCGCCGCCTTTAGTGATGGTAGTTATGGAAGTGCCTCGGCGACCGTTAAAGTCACCATTGGCGGGTGTGGTGGATAAGGAGAGAAACGATGGCGAAAGTAAAACCTCGCGTTAAAGTCCCAAAGACCGCTGATGCCGGTGAAATAATTGAGATCAAGACATTGATCTCGCATCCAATGCATAGTGGTCGCGCTGTAGATGGTGATGGCAACTTAGTGCCGCGTCAAATCATCCACAGCTTCCGGGCTTCCTTCAACGGTAAGCTAGTGATGTCAGTGGATCTAAAACCGTCAGTATCAGCAAATCCGTTCTTCACTTTCCCTTTCAAGGCAACAGCCTCTGGAACGTTTGACTTTATTTGGATAGAGGATGGCGGCAAAGAATACACCAAGTCCAAAAAGATTAGCATTGGTTAATCAAGACGAGTAGGTTCACGGGGAGGCAAACATGGGCGTTGACAAGGCCAAAAATGGGTCCTTTTCTAGGCGCTCATTAATCGGTGGTGCTGCGGCACTGGGCTCAGTTGGGTTGGCCAAGGCAGCCGTCAGTACTGAAGCCAACCCTGACAATCTGCCACCAAACGTATCGGAGTGGACGCCTTATCTTGGTGATGGTGTTGATGCTAATCCCTACGGTATGCCCTCGCCATATGAAGAACACGTAATTCGCCGCAACGTCGAATGGCTAACAGCCAGCACTGAATCTTCAGTCAACTTTACACCACTACATGAACTGGAAGGCTTTGTAACACCTAATGGTTTGTGCTTTGAGCGTCACCATGGAGGCGTTCCTGAAGTCGTACCAACCGACTATCGGCTTATGATAAATGGTTTGGTAGATAGAGAAATGATCTTTAGCCTAGATGATTTAAAAAGATTTCCACAGACAAACAGATTCTACTTTTTAGAATGTGCCGCGAACGGCGGTATGGAATGGCGGGGTGCGCAGCTTAATGGCTGCCAGTACACCTTTGGAATGGTGCACAACGTACAATATACCGGTGTGTTATTAAAAGATTTAGCTCGTGAGGTAGGAGTTAAGCCTGAGGCGCTGTGGGTTATGGCAGAAGGAGGCGACTCATCCGGGATGAACCGTTCAATTCCGCTTGAGAAGATTATGGAAGACTGCATGATTGCTTGGGCAATGAATGGCGAGGCTTTACGTCCCGAGCAAGGTTATCCAGCTCGTCTCGTTGTTCCTGGGTGGGAAGGCAATATGTGGGTAAAATGGATCCGCCGCCTAGAATTTGGTGATATGCCCTATATGGCGAGAGAAGAAACAGCTAAATACACTGACCTTATGGAAGACGGCAAGGCACGTATGTTTACTTGGGTTATGGAAGCCAAATCTGTAATTACTTCACCAAGTCCCGAAAAACCAATCATTAAGAAAGGTTTGCATCAACTACGTGGTTTGGCGTGGACAGGTCATGGTAAGATTAAACGGGTCGACGTATCATTAGATGGTGGAAGGAACTGGAAGACAGCGCAGCTACACGGCCCAGTTCTTGACAAGTGCCTCACCCGCTTCACCATGCCATTTGAATGGCATGGTGAAGAGCTGATGTTGCAATCGAGATCAATTGATGAAACAGGTTACGTGCAACCTACCATTGACGCTCTCCAGAAAGAGCGTGGCGTGAATTCAATATATCATAACAACGCGATCGCAACATGGCTAGTTAATGGCGATGGGAGCGTCGACAATGTTCGGCTCGGGTAAACTCACGCTATTAATCATCAGCTTAGCAATTTTATTTTGCGCTGGGCTCTCCGAAGCTTCCGATCGTCCTTTTAATCTAGGCAGGTTAGCAACCGTTGAGGAAGTAGCTGGCTGGGACATCGATGTCCGTCCTGATGGGCTTGGCGCCCCAGTGGGAATGGGGAACGCCATAGATGGTGAAGAGATTTACGCTGACAGATGTGCAGCCTGTCATGGTGATTTTGGTGAAGCCATTGATAGATGGCCAGCATTAGTGGGTGGTGAGGATACTCTGGACACGCATGATCCGATAAAGACAACTGGTAGCTATTGGCCTTATGCATCCACAATGTATGACTACATTTACCGAGCAATGCCCTTTGGAGAAGCACAGTCATTGAGCTATGATGAGACCTATCAAATCGTCGCGTTCCTCCTCTACATGAATGATATAATTGACGATGACTTCGACGTCAGCCATGAGAATATAGGCAATATTGAAATGCCTAACAAAGACGGCTTTTTCGTACCAGATCCAAGGCCAGATGCACAGCCCGTCGGCGGTGAGCCTTGTATGAGCAACTGTAAGGTTGCCACCAATATCATTGGACGAGCTCGTGATATTGATGTGACGCCTGAATCTGAAAGCTAGAAAAATAATCAGCGAAAGGATTTCGTTAATTAGCGAATTAAAAATCAGGGAGAGTTACATGAAGATTTTCACAATGGCCGCTATGATGTTGACATCTATCCCGGCTTTTGCTGCCGAAGTTACAATAGAAATGCTAAATAAAGATGCTGATGGCAACAAGATGGTTTACAGCCAAGAAATTGCCCGCGTTGATGTTGGCGACACTATCACCTGGGTTCCAACTACTAAGGGTCACAATGTGGAAATGATTGCTTCTCCTAACAGGATGAAGCTGAAGTCAAAAAACGGAAAAAAAATTCAGGTAACCTTTGAAGAGCCGGGCATTTATTATTACTGGTGTACCCCACACAAGGGCATGGGTATGATTGGGCTTGTGGTTGTTGGCGGTGATATGTCAAATAAAGATGAAATAGCAAAGGCTAAAGCCATGGGTAAGAGCAAGAAGAAATTAAAGAAACTACTTGCTGATTTATAAAGGTGGTAAGGGCTACAAATGATTAAGTATGGAATTGTCTCTTATGCGCTCGCGCCGTGAATTCCTTCAATTTGCGGCGGTAAGTGCAGGCGTCTTTTCAACTTTCCCAAGCTTTACCGCCGCCGCGGCGCGGCAGCAAATAACCCAGGATGACCTGCTGTCTTTTGATGCCAAAGGCCAGTTAACCCTTCTGCACATCACTGATATTCACGCCCAATTGAAACCAGTCTATTTCCGCCCACCTTCAGAAAATTTTGGTGTCGGTAGTTTTGAGGGTGTTCCGCCACATCTCGTGGGCCAAGATTTCCTAAGTCATTTTGGGATCGACCCCGGCACTGCCCTCGCCTACGCGCATACCATGGTCGATTACGAAGCGCTAGCACGCGCCTATGGTCGCCTTGGGGGGCTTGACCGCACCGCAACCTTAGTTAAAGCAATTCGTGCTGAGCGAGGTGAAAATGCAGTATTGCTGCTTGACGGCGGTGATACATGGCAGGGGTCATACTCTTCACTAAAAACGCAGGGTGCAGACATGGTGTCAGCCATGAAGATGTTGAAGCCCGACGCTATGGTCGGCCATTGGGAGTTCACCTTTGGCCAGGACCGAGTTGAGGAGTTAATCAAAGAGATGGGCTATCCATTCCTTGGCGGCAATGTATTCGATACAGAATGGGACGAGCAGGTTTTTGAGAGTACAGCATTTTTTGAGCGCGGCGGGGTGAAAGTCGCTGTCATTGGTCAACATTTCCCCTATACGCCGATTGCCAATCCACGTCATATGGTCGAAGGCTGGTCTTTTGGTATTCGCCCTGAGCAGATCCAAGTGAATGTCGATGCTGCCCGTGAGAAGGGCGCCGAGCTAGTGGTGCTGCTGTCTCACAACGGCTTCGATGTCGATCAGAAAATCGCTACGAAAGTCTCTGGGATAGATGTTATCTTGGTTGGCCACACGCATGATGCCATTCCACAAGCCATCAAAATTAACAATACATTACTGCTATCCTCAGGCTCGCATGGCAAATATCTTGGGCGGATCGATCTCAAAGTCGAAAATGGGCGAGTGGTCGATGCTGCAAGCACCCTAATCCCAATTTTTTCCGACGTGATCTCGCCCGATACCGAGATGTCAGCACATATAGACATGCTTCGCGCTCCTTATGAAGCGGAGTGTAATCGTGTCATCGGTAAGGCAGGATCACTTCTTTACCGCCGCGGTAATTTCAATGGCAGCTGGGATGATGTAATTTGTGATGCTATCCGCGTCGAGCGCGATGTAGAAATTGCACTGAGCCCGGGCTTCCGCTGGGGAACAACACTACTGCCGGGACAAGACATTACAATTGACGATATGTACGCTCAGACCAGCATGAACTACCCAGCTGTCTACCGCATGGAATTTACTGGCAAGCAACTAAAGGACATTCTAGAAGATGTATGTGATAATCTATTTAATCCAGATCCCTTTTTCCAGCAGGGTGGCGACATGGTCCGTGTCGGCGGCATGAGCTATCGCTGCGCACCAAAGGCCCTAATGGGAAGCCGCATCAACAACATGGTGCTGACCCGTACAGGCGCGCCAATTGAGCCTGAGAAAAAATACACTGTTGGTGGCTGGGCATCTGTAAATCCAGATACAAAGGGCCCCGCTATCTATGATCTTCTTGAGAGCTACATTTCTGGCAAGGGCATAGTTACACCCTCTGGTGATCAATCTATAATTATTGATGGAATGGCGTAATTTCATGCGGCAAAATATGTAAAGGCGGCTCATCAAGAGCCGCCTTTACATTGAACAAATTTTTGCGTCTATCTACGAAAACATGTCAGTGGTAATACCCTCATACCAGCCAATAGACTCTTGATAAGTCGCTTTTCTGACATCAGCACTCTCATCACCTTGCGAAACAAATTTACTCACGACGTCAATTTTTTCAGGGCCAGCCGAGTAATTCGCACCAACCTTAATTCCATCATCAGTTGCAACAAGCGACCAGCATGTGTTTGCATACCTTGCCTCATAAACACGGCTACCAGTTAATTCACCACGAATATGATTTGCGGCAACTTTAGCTTGGCTATTAGCCGAAAAACCAGATTTTGGCATCGATGACGCTACTGAAGCATCCCCCAAGACATAGATGTTTGGATCTGCCTTGGCTGTCATATTAGCTGGGTTTATTGGACACCAATCTCCATCAGTTACGCCCGCAGCCATTGCAATTGAACCCGCATGCTGGGCTGGTACCACAGATGCCGCATCAGCTTTAAAGGTATCAAGATCCGTCTCAATCTCCATTGAGGTGGCATTAATGGATTTGATGCCCCCATGCGTATCCGGATCAATCCAATCAATCATACCAGGGTAATGTTTTTCCCAACCAGCCATAAATAATCCCTGTTTAGAAAACTTTGGCTTCGGATCAAGTATAATTATTTTCGCAGTTGGATTTCGCTCCTTCAACAAATGAGCAATCATGGAAACCCGCTCATAAGGACCTGGTGGGCATCGATATGGATTCGGTGGAGGCACCATAACAAAGGTTCCACCTTTTTTCATATTGAGCACTTTACTCCTCAACAATTGAACTTGAGTTCCAGAAGTCCAAGCATGCGGCATTCTGCTGTGCATCTCCGGTGAATACCCCGGCAAGCTGTCATATTTCAGAGAAATTCCAGGTGAAAGCACAAGTCGATCATATTTAACTTGGCCGCCATGCCCTAGATTTACCACTTTTGCGGCTGTATCCACCGAATTGGCCCATTCATGCACAACATTCACACCGCGGTTGACGGAAAGTCCATAATAATTATGGCCGATAGAAGCGTATGATCTAAACCCACCCAAATACAGATTAGAATAAAAACAGGTATAATACCGTTTTGAAGCTTCGATAAGAGTAACATCGATTGCACCTTTAGAGTCCTTCGCGATGTACTTCGCGGCTGTGGCACCACCAGCGCCGCCTCCAATAACTGCTACACGAGGCCTTGCACCAAAAGCTAGTGAGGGCATTGCCAAAGCCGTTGTGCCGGCGAGTATTCCTCCAGTAAATTGTCGTCTTGTAAACTTTGTCACCATTTCCTCCCTCTTTACTAAAAATCCACTCATGGTTAAAAAGCGTACCGATTGGGCATGGAAAGGCCAAACTTAAGGCTAATACATGTGTATTTTTGCATATGACGTGTGGCCCTTAATTTGTACCGGGCAATGCTGCAAAATATACTGCGAGTGAAGCAATTTGCTCTTCGTCCAACCTATTAGCAACCATCATCATTACGGGATGATCCATATCACCAGTTTTGTATGCGTGCATAATTGAAGCAAATACTTCTGCATCCAAACCATTGATTACTGGAATTCCCTTATCAACTCCATCTTTGCTATGGCAAGTCACGCATTCACCCGATAAGTATTCTCCGTAGCCCGAATCAGCACCATCAAGTAAATTATCCGCTCTTGCATTACTTAAACAAAAAATAGTTGCAAAGAAAAAAACTGTCCAAAGGGGTTTCAAGGGCTTACCTCCAATTGTCACCGTTAACCAATAATTGCGGATAGTAATGGAGGCGTCAATTAGATGTAGTTTTTTTGAAAAATTTTGGTTTTGCGGAAGCCAAAAACTGGCCGGAGCATCATATTAAGGTGCTAAAGATAACTGGATGATCAGCCTACCTCTTATGATGTAGAGACGATCCCAGTCAAAAAATATTATCAGATGCTAATAATTATTTAAGAGAGTTTGGGTATTGAGAGGTCACGTAATCAACACCCGCAAAAAGATAAATTAAATGCATCAAACCCTAGGATTCACCCCAATCATTGACTCACCGCTGGCTGATTTTCCAATCTGGATGGGCGAATGGGACGTCATTGGCCCGCGCCAGAGGCTGGCGACCAAGGATGTGATCAGCTGCCTTCTCTCCGGTCATAATCGACGGAGCATTCAAGTTGCCATTTGTAATCCGCGGAAAAATAGAGGAGTCGGCGACGCGTAGCCCGTCTACACCAATAACACGGCATTCAGGATCAACTACCACTCCTGGATCATTCGCAGCGCCCATTCGTACCGTCCCACAGGGATGATAGGCGCTCTCCGCATTTTCACGGATAAAAGCATCGATCTGCTCGTCTGATGTTTGGTCGTCACCTGGCTGAATTTCAGGTCCTCGGAAAGGATCCATGGGCGCCTGACGTAGAATATCTCTACTCAGCCTTATGCAACGACGAAATTCCCGCCAATCATCTTCGTGACTCATATAATTAAATTTAATTGTTGGCGCGCTCTTGGCCAAACCATCCCTTATCCTTACATAGCCGCGCGACTTGGAGCGCATCGGCCCGACGTGCAACTGAAAACCATGCCCAGCAGCTGGTGCCGTGCCATCATAGCTAATCGCAACTGGCAAAAAATGATATTGAATGTCGGGATAGGTGACGCCGGCACGCGACCTAATAAAGCCCAAAGTTTCAAATTGATTCGAGGCTCCAAGGCCAGATTTGAAAAACAGCCATCGTGCGCCAATCAATACCTTCGAGACCAGCCCAAGATGCTTGTAAAGCGTGATTGGCTGGAGACAGGCAACCTGAAAATAGACCTCTAAATGATCCTGCAGATTTTCACCAACAGCTCTGCGCTCAGAAACTAAGGGCACACCAGCCGCCTGCAGGACATTTCCTGGCCCTACGCCTGAGCGTTGAAGAATTTGCGGAGAATTAATCGCCCCTGATGCAAGAATTACCTCAGCAGATGCCTTGGCTACACGTTGACGGCCATTACTTAGATAACTCACACCAACGGCTCGCTTGCCCTGAAAAAGCACTTTATCGACCAAGGCACCCTTTTGCAGCGCCACGTTTCCCCTCTTGAGCGCCGGACGTAGATAGGCATTCGCACTGGACCAACGACGCCCCTTCCATACAGTCATGTCAGCCGGGCCAAAACCTTCCTGTCGGTAGCCATTGTAATCCGGCGTGTGGACATATCCAGCAGCCACAGCAGACTCAACAAATGCATCATGTAGTGGATTGTCGCGCGGCCCACGTGTTACGTGTAGAGGCCCTTCGTTCCCACGCCAAGGCATCTCTCCACCATGTGAATGTTCCATACGACGAAAATAGGGCAAAACGTCTGCATAGCTCCACCCGGTTGCACCCGCCTCTTCCCAATGTGCATAATCACCGGCATTGCCACGCACATAAATCATGCCGTTTATTGAAGAAGATCCGCCAATGACCTTGCCTCGGGGGCAGACAAGCCGCCTGCCGCCAAGTCCCTCCTCAGGTTCAGTAACATATCCCCAGTCGTAGAGGGGCATATTCATCGGATATGACAATGCTGCCGGCATCTGTACCAATGGACCAATGTCAGAGCCGCCAAATTCCAGAACCAAAACTTTGTGAGTTCCACCCTCACCAAGACGGTAGGCCATAGCACTGCCTGCTGATCCTGAACCAACGATAATATAATCGAAATCCTGCGTTTCCATGGCATGACTATCTGCAGTGAGGCCAATCAAGTCAAGCTGCCTGCAAGGTGTTAAAAACGGGGTGATTTTTCCCCCATGTAAGGCCATACTGATAGAATGACATTTTATCTCAGCACATTATCCAAAGCGCTGGCCGCAGGTGACCTTACGGCGCGTGCACTGACCGAAACCTGCCTCGAGGCGATTGCAAGCGAAGATGGTGAGCGCGCCTTTATCGAGGTGTACACGGATCGTGTGCGCGTTGAGGCCGATCAGATTGACCAAGTACGACAGGAAGGTCACGCGCTGCCGCCGTTCGCCGGCATCCCACTCTCAGTAAAGGATTTGTTCGATGTAAAGGGTGAAGTGACTCGTGCTGGCTCAACTATTCTCGCAGACCATGCTGCGGCCACTTCAGACGCCCTTGTTGTCAGTCGGTTGAAAGCTGCCGGCTTCATTCTCATCGGACGAACCAACATGACAGAGTTCGCTTTTTCGGGCCTTGGAATGAATCCACATTACGGCGATCCCAGAAGCCCTTTTGAGCGCGATAAGGATTGCGGCCGCGTCGCAGGTGGTTCGTCATCTGGCAGCGGCGTCTCAATTAGTGACGGCATGGCACCGGCAACCATTGGTTCAGACACAGGTGGCTCAACCCGAACCCCGGCAGCATTTTGTGGCATCGTCGGCCTTAAACCAAGCTCGACCCGAATGCCAAGCGACGGGGTATATCCTCTATCAACCTCTTTTGATGCAGCCGGCCCAATGACCAACAGCGTTGACTGTGCCGCCATCATGGACAGCATCATGATTGGTGGTGACGGCGTGGCGGAAACACCCTTTCCCCTTGCCGGTCTGCGCCTTGCGATGCCAGTTGGCTATCTGTTTGACGGGCTGGATGATGCGGTTGCTACCAGCTTTGACGAGGCTGTCCAGAGACTCAGTGCGGCTGGTGCAACAATCAGCGAGATCCGTCTCGACATAATCGAGGAATTACGCCCTGCAAACAATCCCAAAAGCATTGTTGCTGCTGAGGCCTTTGCCCTACACCGAGAACGGCTAAAAAGTGACGCGCAGGAGAAGTATGATCCTTTTGTGGCATCTCGCATCAAAAGTGGTGGCGATATTCTGGCGGCAGATTATATCGATCAATTCGCGATACGTCGGCAGGCAATGAGGCTGGTGCAGCAGCAGACACGTTTCTTTGACGTGTTATTAATGCCAACGTCCCCAATCATTCCCCCAAAGATCAAAGCGCTTTCTACGATCGACGCTAAAATGAAAATGAGTGGCATGGCTTTGCGCAATACGGCGTTGGCTAATTTTCTCGATAATCCAACAATTACAATTCCATGCTACAAACCAGGCACAGCACCAGTGGGTTTATCTCTTATGGGTTCACATAAACATGACAGGCGTCTGCTGGCCATCGCAGCCGGTGCCGAGGCTACAATTCGCGGGTTGCCATAAGATGCGCCAGCCATTTTTACCGCAATGACAGGGCTCGTTTAAGCAAGCCAGAAGACACAGGTTTGTCTTCACGCACCAAAGCCCCGCCAATAACCAGCATAGCCGGCGTTGCAACCAAAGTCAGGATGGTCGCAAAGGTAAGGCCGCCAGCAATTGTGCTTGATAGCTGTGTCCACCATTGCGATGAAGGCGCACCAACAAGTATCTCCCTGTCAAGAATCTTGATTGTCAATTGAAACACCATTGGCATCAGACCAAGGATGGTAGTTACGGCGGTCAAAATCACCGGCCGGAATCTTACAAGGCCAGCCCGGAATGCAGCATGTGTGGCACTGTACCCACGGCTACGGTATTCGTTAAACGTGTCGATCAGAACGATATTGTTGTTCACGACAATGCCGGCAAGCGCAATAACACCAAGGCCACACATCACGATACCAAAAGGCTGACCTGCAGCCCACAAACCCAGAACAACACCACCCGTGGACAGCAGAATCGCCGACATCGTGACAAAGGCCTGCCAACCAGAATTGAATTGAACCATCAGGATGATGACCATCAGAACCAGAGAAATCATGAATGACTGTCCCAAAAATGCCTGTGTTTCAGCAATGTCCTCGTCTTCACCACCAAACTTCACCTGTACATTCTGCGCGAGTGGCCGTTCGCTGAGTGACGTCTTGATGGCTTCCAGCCGCTCCCCAGCCAGCGTACCTGTCATTACATCCGACTGGATGTACATGTACCTTTGGCCATCCTGACGCTCGATGTCACCGCGTTTGGGTTGTGGCTGCAATGTCGCAAAAACTGATAATGGCACATATGCGCCCGCGGCTGTTGGCACACGTAGCTCTTTTAGTCTGTCAAGGTTACGCTGATCGCCAAGAAACCGCATGACGACATCCAGTTCATCTTCCGAATCATCAGGGCGATAGTCTGAGATACGGACACCGCGCGTCAGCATTTTTATCATCGCACCTAGGCCTGCGATCGACACACCATGCCGACTCGCAGCATCCCGATCAGTTACAAGCGTCCATTCCATGCCTGGCAGTGGCCGGCTATCAGTGATATCAACAAACCCTCCAAGCCTCTCCATGCGAGCAACCAGATCGTCTGTGGCGGCAGCGAGGTCATCAAGATCGTCACCAAGAATATCAATGGCGATTGGCAACGCGCCACCTGGACCTTCCTGCTCCTTCGTGATGCTGATATCGGCACCAGCAAGGTCCACCAACAAGGCTCGCATCTGGTCCATCAGACTGGATGCCTTTTCCCGCTCATTCCATTGAGTAAATACTGTACGGATGGTGCCAACAGAATCTCTTGGTGCCTGATTGCCATTCCCACCCGAACGAAAAGAACGCGCATAAAAATCCTCCACTCCCTGAACAGTGCTGATATTCTGCTCTGTCTGCTGCACGAGGAAATCGCGCTCACGCGCTGAAAGATCACCCCTTGCAAGCACCTGAACCTGTGCCTGATCAGGCTCAATATCAGGAAAAAAGGAAACGCCAAGTCCAGCACGACCATACCCCATAAAAGCGGATATAATTACCGCGATTACCAGCAGCATGGTGATGGCGGGTCGCCGGACGGCAAACTTCAACAGACGCCGGTAGGATCGTGGTGCTGTAGCGGACACTGCACCCTTTGACGCGGTTTTCTTACCGATCATCCCGCCCAGGACTGGAATAAAAATCAGGGCCATGAATAGTGATGACAACAATACTGCAATTACCGTCATCGGCAGATATTTCATGAACTGGCCAACAATTCCCGGCCAGAAAAGCAGGGGCATGAATACCATCAATGTTGTCACAGTCGAGGAAATAATCGGCCAGGCCATTCGCTGCGCACCCATACGAAAAGCGTTGCGGCGGCTATCACCCATCGCAAGCCGGCGATCAGCGTATTCCGTTGTGACGATCACACCATCAACCAGCATGCCGGCAACCAGAATAAGCGAGAAAAGAACGATGATGTTCATTGTAACGCCAATCGAATTCAACACAGTGATGCCCATTAAAAAAGAGCCAGGGATTGCCAGCCCCACGAGTGACGCATTGCGAATTCCCAGAACGGCAAGGACAACCACCATCACGATAATCACCGCCGCTCCAACATTATTGCCAAGATCGCTGAGCAGGTTGCGAACATCCTTCGAGTCATCAAATAGATAGCTAACCTTGACATCATCACCAATCTTCGACGCTTCCTCGTCAATCACCGCACGGGCGGCCTCAATAACACTGATGATGTTGGAGCCAACACGTTTGCGCACATCCAAAACGATGGCGGCCTCACCATTGACCCGGGACCAACCCTCAGCCTGGCGGAAAGCCCGGCGCACAATGGCAATGTCGCCAAACTTGATACTTGTGCCCTCGCTCGCCTTGATAGGCATATTGATGAGGTCATCTGTGGCTTCGATGACACCGGGGACTTTAACTAAAAGGCGCCCACCACCATCATCGATAGCACCGGCGGTGACCAGCTGGTTATTACCGCTAACCAGCGCAGTAACCACGTTTGGATCGAGACCATAAGCTTCCATCGCCGCTGCATCGACCAAAATTTCCAGTACTTCTTCCCGGTCACCGCCAATTTCAACCTCGAGTACACCTGGTAACGCCTCAAGCTTGTCTTTTATGTCACGGGCAGCCTGCACCATATCACGCTCAGATACGGTTCCGTACAAGGCTGCAGTCAGCACAGGAAAAAGTGAGAGGCTCACCTCAATCACCTTTGGCTCATCCGCATCTGCAGGCAAATCAGGCTTAGCGTCATCGACAGCCTTGCGCACATCTGCCAACGCCAGATCAATATCCTCACCAGCAGCAAATTCCAGCGCAACAGAGCCATACCCTTCAGACGCTACAGATTTCATGACATCGAGGCCTTCGACCGTGCGGAGGTGCTTCTCCAGTGGCTTAATCAGCAATCTTTCTGCGTCATCAGGCGAAATACCTTCATAGCTGATAGAAACATAGGCAACCGGTATGTCGACATCCGGTCGTGCTTCTTTCGGGATCTGTATATATGAGATAATGCCAATGGCACACAGAAGCACCAACGTCAGCAATATTGCACTGTTCCGGGCGAATGCTGCAGCAATCAATGGGTTCATAAACCATCACCCAACGCGTAGTTCACGGCTTCACCTTCTTCTAAAAATGCCTGGCCTACGGTGAGCAGGATCATACCATTCTTCAAGCCAGACACGTAAACACGCTCAGCACCTGAACGCACCATTTCAACTGGGACCAAACGGACAATATTATCATCACTGACTTTCGCCATGAGCGATCCATCTCCAGCGACCGAAAGATGTGCCGGAGACATTGCAAACGCGCTAACAGACCCAATGTCAATCGCAGCTTCAACAGTTACCCCTGCTCGCAGTTTACCTTCGTTATTGAGAACAACGATCTCAACATCAAACGTCCGCGTGGCAGCACTTGTCTGAGATGCAATTTTTGCAACCTCTCCTTGGTGCCTGCCAGCACCTGCAATATCAACGTCAACCATATCACCAATCGAAATCTGTGAAACACTGGTTTGCGGCACCGCAACAACGACTGAAAGCCGTTTCATGCCAAGAATAGTTGCTGCTTCCTGGTCTCGCCGAAGCCGCTCACCAATATCGACATGGATTGTCTCGAGCCTGCCGTCTGTTGGCGCAACAATGGTCGAGTCATCAAGCTGGGAACGCAAAACCGACAGATTTGACCGCGCAGCTTCAAGGCGAGCAGTGTTCTGCGACACCTCTATATCTGCACGGAAATTTTGGGCCATCTCAATTTTCGCAAGCACCATACGGCGATTTTCATAATTTGCTTTTAGCTGTGCTTGTTCAACGTCAAGTTGATAATCCTTCTGCAACCTGATCTTTGCGAGTGTAGCTCGGGCATTCTCATAATCTGCTTGCAACTGTACCCGCTCAAGGGGCGCACTGAAATTCTGTTGTGCTAGCTGTTCTGAAATTTCCATGCGCTTTTTAGCGACTATAAGATTTGCCTTGGCTGCCGCGAGCTCTTCTTCGAGTGTGCTTCGAGATTGTTGCAGCGATGCCCGGTAAGCGGTTTTCGCCGCAACAACCTCGGCTTGAGCGGCTGCCAACTCTTCCTCTAATGTACCGCGTGACTGTTCTTTGGCAGCGTTCAGAGCCGTTTCAGCTGCCTCGATTTCAGCACGAGCCGCATCAATCTGCGCAGGTAATGTATCTTTGTCCAAAACTACTAAGACATCGCCCACCTTTACATTTGCGCCTTCACGTGCTGGAACGTCGACGATTGTGCCATCAATTTTTGAGGATACAGTCACTTCAAATTCGGGCTCAATTATTCCATTCGCCCTAATCAACCTCGGGATAGTTTCATTTTTGACCTGACGAGCAGAGACGATGAAGCTGCGCTCCACTGATTCTCGCAGCACGCTGCTCTTGGCATTCTCTTCACCAAAAACAATTTCTGATTGTGACATTTCCTTATCGGCTTCTGCACCTTGGTTAAATAAATTATCCGAAACCATCCATCCGACAACAGCAAGCGCGACCAATCCAGCCCAAAAATACGAAGATCTGATTTTCATAGGAATTTTCAACGAGCTCCTGATGATTTTCCCCACCCGATCCACGAGTTCATATAGGCCTCAAAACCAAATTAAACAAGGATAGTTGGACAAGTCTTACCGAGGGTCAGGCATCTGCCAAAATCATTTCAGCAGCGCGATGGGCAACCACAAGCGTTGGCGCATTCGTGTTTGCCGAGGTTATGTTTGGAAACACCGATGCATCACAGACCCGCAAACCTTCGATGCCATGCACTTTCAATCGGCTGTTGACGGCGGAGGTCCTAGGATCTGGGCCCATTCTAGCAGTACAACATGGGTGAAACACGGTACTACATCGTTGGCGGAAATCGTCCACAATCTCGTCATCAGTCATGTTGTCCAGCGGCGTTATTGGCGGCGCACAAAGCGTTTCACGGATAGCGGGAGTCTGCTGCATCCGCAAGATCAAACGGGCCATGCGGATAACATCATCGACATCCTCTTGTGCCGACAAATAATTCGGCGTGATTGCCGGTGCCATCGTCGGATCAGACGAGCGTATTCGCACATGTCCCTCACTGACCGGGCGACAGCTGTTGAAGCTCATAATGAAGCCAGAGAATTTGTCGGGTTTTGTCAATGCCCGCTTACCTTTGTAAAAGGATTGGTAGCTGAGGGGGTTCAGGTAAAGCTGAGTATCAGGAAAGGCCCGATCAGGTGAAGATTTAACCAGCCCGCCAAACTGATTAACACTGAGAGAAAGCGGTCCTGTTCTGCGCAAAAGATATTCAATTCCAGCAAAAATGCGGCCTGACCATCGCCCAAGGATATCGTTCAGCGTTGGTCTGTTGGCTTTATAAATATAGTTAACTCCTAAATGATCCTGCATGTGGCTGCCAACGTTTGGCTGATCCAAAACAACCTCAAGCCCAGCGTCGCGAATGACACCCTGTGGACCAACCCCTGACAATTGCAACAACTGCGGCGAATTGATCGCCCCTGCCGCCAGCAATACTTCACAGCCTGCGTTGAAGGTGGTCTCACGACCGTGATACAAACAATCAACATTGGTTGCACGTCGACCTTGAAAACCTATGCGCTGTGCGGTCATATTGGTCAAAACAGTAAGGTTCGGACGATTTGTCGCGGGATGTAGAAACGCCACTGCGCTTGAGCAGCGTGTACCATGCCGCGTGGTGATAAAGTAGGGACCAGCGCTGTGGCCCTCCATCACCGGACTGCGCGAGACCGGCATCTGCATTTGCTCACACATATCGGCGAATTTATCTGTCAGGGGATGGTAGCTAGCAGTCGCATCTGTAACCGATAAACCCGAGCAAGTTGGCAAAACTCTGTCTTCAGCACCGACCTTGCTCACCAATTCAAAGCTGTCATAGATTTTTGCAACAGAATTATAATCCCACCCCGGATTACCAGCGGTTGCCCAGTCATCATAATCATTGGCCTGGCCACGGTGGTAAATGAGCGCATTAATGGAACTGGAGCCACCAACGACCTTGCCCCTTGGGAAATACATTTTGCGGCCGTTGATGCCGGGATCGGGTTCACTCTGATATTTCCAGTTCACTTGGGCGTCATGGTAGGAAATGCCGTAACCAATAGGGACCCTCACCCAGAATCGCCTGTCAGAAGGCCCTGCCTCCAATAATAGAACTTGGTGTTTTCCAGATGCGCTAAGTTTATCTGCAAGAACGCATCCAGCCGAACCAGCACCAACAATAATGTAGTCAAAATCCTGCATCTGACACGTCCACATAATGCAGCAGAGATGGCAAAAACAACATAGGCGAAAAATTTGTCAGCTGTAACATCTTTTCATTCATTCAGTTACCTAGCTAGCAAACTACAAGCCTGACGCCAAAGTTTCAAATCCTTAGCACTCAAACCATCTTTTGTGGGGAAAGCAAACTTTTTTAAAATCCCCTTAATTACACAAAAAATCGATCAATATAATTGAGAAAATTTATATTATTATCAGTTGATAGGATTAAGCTATTTTATTTTATTACAGTTGCTATTCAGAGTTTTTTTAAGGCTATTGCCCGATAGATGAGAATTGTAAATAGGACTTAATCGGTACTGTTTAAAGACCGTCGTGCTCCTGGGTTTATGGATTGTGAGAGCTCTGCAAATGGATTTACGTCGAACATCTTTCCCCCTAAATGCTTCGTTGTTATGTCTTGGTGGTCTAAAATTCTTCTAACTTTTAGTTACGATAAAACTGCGTTGAACATGAGTTCAATGAGACAAACTGTCATAGTATTTTTGAAGTACGGCAACGACCTCAGGTCGGCTAAACTCAGCGGGCACGTCTTCTCGATTTGAGAACATTTCTCGGAGCCTGGTGCCTGATATATTTAGCCTCTCACTATCATCAGAAGGACATGTCCTGCCTGTCGCCATGCCTCCACACTTGTAGCTGTAAAACGCTATATCTATTTTCAACGGCTGGGTCTCCAAGCTATCCCTCGGTATCTCGTCAAAAATTTTGTGAGCATCAAAAGGCCCGTAATAATTTCCTACCCCTGCGTGATCCCGCCCCACAACTAGGTGCGAGCAACCAAAATTCTGCCTGAACAAAGCGTGTAATAAAGCTTCCCTGGGTCCAGCATATCGCATTTCAATTGGATAACCGGCTTGTATTGCCGTTCCTGGCACAAAGTAATTTTTTACCAAAGCATTAATAGCATCAACCCTAACATCCGCTGGAATATCTCCGGGTTTTAGTGCGCCAAGCACTTGGTGGATCAGCAACCCATCACAAATCTCAATAGCAATTTTTGCCAAATGTTCATGACTACGATGCATTGGATTGCGCGTTTGGAAAGCGGCGACGGAAGACCAGCCTTTTTGTTCAAATAAAGAGCGTGTTTCCGCAGGTCGCATGTAGAGGCCAGCGTATTTTTGTGGATAATCACCCTCATCGAAGACCTTAACTGACCCTGCTATGTTCATAGGCCCCTGGTCAATTACCTTCGCAACACCGGGGTGATCTGGGTCTTTCGTTCCAAATACCGCCATGCACTCAACATCTTTACTTATTTCATAGATCTCATCGACTGTAATGCTGCCATAAATCCGCCCGTTTTCGTCCACCAGGCCGACTTCCT
>CACJUX010000005.1 GCA_902596655.1 uncultured SAR116 cluster alpha proteobacterium
TCTGGCCCAAGAAACACATCGACCCCAGGGAAACGGGCAAACGGAAAAACAGCTTCCTTGACGGCAACATGCGGTAGTGTCACCTCAGTCAGGTTGAAATCAGCCAGCTTTTCCCCGGCCATCAATCGTGCGGCGATTTTTGCCAGTGGCACCCCGGTTGTCTTAGCGACAAACGGCACGGTGCGGCTACCCCTTGGATTGACTTCCAGCAGATAGATATCTTCCTCCTTGATTGCGAACTGTACATTCATCAACCCGACGACATTGAGCGCCAGTGCCAGCGCCTCGGTCTGGCGGCGCAGCTCAGCAATCAGCGTTGCTGATAGGTTCTGTGGTGGCAGCGAGCAGGCGGAATCGCCAGAATGGATTCCGGCTTCCTCGATATGTTCCATGATCCCGCCTATGTAGACATCCGTACCGTCACACAGCGCGTCGACATCGACTTCGATGGCATTATTCAGGAACTGGTCGATCAACACTGGATTGTCGCCGGAGACGACGACCGCATCGCGCATGTATCGATCTAGATCGGAGAGGTGATGGACCACTTCCATAGCCCGGCCACCAAGCACATAGGACGGCCTGATAACCACCGGCAGACCGACGCGCATGACAATTTCGCGGGCTTTGTCGGCAGAATGAGCGATCCCGTTTTCCGGCTGCAGCAGATCCAGCCTCTGCACCAGCTGCTGAAAGCGCTCGCGGTCTTCTGCAAGGTCGATTGCATCCGGGCTTGTCCCAAGAATTGGGATCCCTGCAGCTTCAAGTGCGGCAGCAATCTTAAGCGGCGTCTGGCCTCCAAGCTGCACGATCACTCCATGCAGCTTGCCATTCTGCCGTTCACGGCGGATCACCTCGATCACATCCTCATCGGTCAGCGGCTCAAAATACAGCCTGTCCGACGTGTCATAATCGGTGGATACCGTTTCCGGGTTGCAGTTGATCATGATTGTTTCAAAGCCGGCATCTGCTAGCGAGTAGCAAGCATGCACACAGCAATAGTCAAACTCGATTCCCTGGCCTATCCGGTTTGGTCCACCGCCAAGGATCACGACTTTCTTCCGCGCCGACGGCGCAGCCTCGCATTCGGCGCCGGCTGCATTTTCATAGCTTGAATACATATAGGCTGTGTTCGAGGCAAATTCGGCCGCGCAGGTGTCGATCCGCTTGTATACAGGGTTGACTCCAGCGCTGTGTCGCTTGGCCATCACCGTGTCCACGCTCTCGCCCGCTAGGCTAGCTAGTCGGGCATCAGAAAAGCCCATTGATTTTAAATGCCTAAGCGCCACTGATTCCGCAGGAACACCCTCTACCCGAACCATCTCTTCGGCGTCGATGATAGCCGCAATCCGCTCGATGAACCATTTGTCCCAGCCGGTTGCCGCCTGCAGCTCATCCAGCGCGATGCCCGACCGGATTGACTGGGCGATCCGCAAGATTCGGAACGGCACCAGTTCTCCAAGCCAGCCTCGTTGGGGATCTTCGCCAAGTGTCCCATCGAGCGCAGGCATCGCCAGTTCGTCCAGTCCGGACAATCCAGTTTCCAATGAACGCAGTGCCTTTTGTAGGCTCTCTTCGAACGAGCGGCCAACAGCCATTGCCTCGCCAACTGATTTCATCGATGTCGACAGTTTGGCCTCGGCTCCAGCGAATTTCTCGAACGTAAAGCGTGGGATTTTCGTAACGACATAATCAATCGTTGGCTCGAAACTCGCCGGCGTGACGCCAGTGATATCATTCGCTAGCTCATCCAGCGTATACCCAACCGCAAGCTTTGCCGCCACCTTGGCGATTGGAAAGCCAGTAGCCTTTGACGCTAGCGCCGAGGACCGGCTAACACGCGGATTCATCTCGATTACCAGAATTCGGCCAGTGTTCGGACAGATTGCGAACTGCACATTTGAGCCGCCAGTATCAACACCAATCTCGCGCAATACAGCAAGCGAAGCGTTGCGCAGCGCCTGATATTCTTTGTCCGTCAGGGTTAGCGCGGGCGCCACGGTGATCGAATCTCCCGTATGCACGCCCATTGGATCTATATTCTCGATCGAGCATATGATAATACAGTTGTCTGCAGAGTCGCGCACAACCTCCATCTCGAACTCTTTCCAGCCTAGAACGGATTCCTCGATCAGCACCTCGCTCACCGGCGATAGCCGCAGGCCGTTGCGCACTATCTCCTCGAACTCGCTGCGGTTATAGGCGATGCCCCCGCCTTCGCCGCCAAGCGTGTAGAACGGGCGGATAATTGCCGGCAGTCCGACAAAATCCAATCCGACCAGCGCATCCTCGAAATTGCTTATTGTCCGCGCTCTTGCACATTCCAGCCCGATTCGGCCCATCGCCTTACGGAATAGCTCGCGGTCCTCAGCCATCTCAATCGATTCGGTCCGCGCCCCGATCATCTCGACACCATATTTTTCCAGTGTGCCATCATTAAAGAGCGACAATGCCGTATTCAATGCAGTCTGGCCTCCCATTGTCGGCAACAGCGCATCCGGTTTCTCGGCGGCGATGATTTGCGCCACTGTTGCTGGTGTGATTGGTTCGATATAGGTGGCGTCGGCCATTTCCGGGTCGGTCATGATTGTCGCTGGGTTAGAATTGACAAGAATGACGCGATAGCCGTCGGCCTTAAGCGCCTTGCAGGCCTGTGCCCCGGAATAGTCGAACTCACAGGCCTGGCCTATGATGATCGGTCCTGCACCAATGATCAGGATAGATTCGATTTCATTGCGGCGTGGCATTTCTAGCTCTTTCTAGCGTTCATCAGGTCGGTGAACCGGGTGAACAGATAGCGGCTGTCATGGGGACCAGGTGATGATTCGGGATGATACTGCACACAGAAAGCTGGTTTGTCCTTGTGCTGCAGCCCTTCGATCGACTGATCAAACAGCGAGATATGCGAAACTTCCAGCGTGTCTGGCAGGCTATCCTGATCGACCACAAAGCCGTGATTCTGGCAAGTTATCTCGATCTTGCCGGTTGCCAGATCCTTGACTGGATGGTTGGCACCGCGATGACCACGTTCCATCTTGAGTGTCTTTGCCCCCATTGCCAGCGCCATTAACTGATGTCCGATGCAGATGCCAAAAGTTGGCATGCCAGCGTCAATCAGGCTGGCAATTTCCGGTCCTGCATAGGTGGCGGTAGCTGCCGGGTCGCCCGGGCCATTGGAAAGAAACACCCCGTCCGGGCACATTGCCATGATTTCGGCGGCGCTGGTTGCGGCCGGCACCACTGTCACATTGCAGCCGGCGTCGGTCAGACAGCGCAGGATATTCTGCTTGCATCCAAAATCCATGGCCACCACAGAGAGAGTGGCGTCGTTCTGCCGGTGCGCGGCTGTAGCAATATCCCAGCTTCCCTCATCCCAGTCATGAGTTGCGTAGGTCGTGACCTCGGCTGCCAGATCCATACCGGTCAGGCCCGGCCAAGCGGCGGCAAGACTAACAAGCGGTTTGATGTCTATATCGCCCTTGGGCGCATGGCATATGACGCCATGTGGGGCGCCAGCGTCGCGGATGCGACACGTCAGCGCGCGTGTGTCGATGCCCGCAATGCCTGGCAAATTGTGCGTCTCCAGCCAATCACCAAGATAGGTCTCGGCACGCCAGCTTGCCGGCGCAGTCACAGGTTGGCGCGTGATTATGCCGAGTGCGGCCGGCGTGTTCGTCTCAAAATCATTAGCGTTGGCGCCGACATTGCCAATATGTGGAAAGGTGAAAGTGATAATCTGCCCGGCATAGGACGGGTCAGTTATGATTTCCTGATAGCCAGTCATTGAGGTGTTGAAGCAGATTTCGCCGACATTTGTCGTCGCAGCGCCAAACCCAATACCTGCGAAAACCGTTCCATCAGCGAGAACGAGCACTGCCGTTGGGTTCTCATGAGCCGCGCGAAGCGCAGCAAAGTTTTGGCCAGAGTGCGTAATCTGCCCCATTGGTTCCCTTGCCAATCAGCAATGTAATCTAGTGTCGGCATCCCGGCTGCCCGCGCTAAACGCGGGGTAGGACGTAAGCAGCTGTTGTGATACTAGAGCCCCCCCTGTGGGTCAAGCCTCCATCCCCAATATTACCCCCTATCGCAGCCGATTTTGCCAGCTTTTACAATCTTTGTTCTGAAATTGGCTGTTTTTCTTTAAAATAGCGCTAGGATAGATGACTTAATGTTTATCTTGCAGCTTCCTCCCGAAGCGTTTAAAAGCCTCGCAATTCCAATGTGGGGGTGGATGGCATCACAACCGGGTGTCGATGTGCAAAAGGGTAGCGGGACCATGCGTGACGAGATTTCAACGGCGATGAAAGAGGCGCTGAAGGCAAAAGACCAGCTGGCGCTTGGCACCATGCGTCTGATCAGCGCGGCGCTAAAGGACCGTGATATCGCCGCGCGCTCGAATGGCAATGCCGATGGCATTTCTGATGACGAAATTCTTGGCCTGCTCCAGACAATGATCAAACAGCGGAACGAATCGGCAAGGATGTACCGCGATGGTGATCGCCCTGAACTTGCTGAAACAGAAGAGCAGGAAATCGCCATTATTCAGCAATTCTTGCCACAACAGCTTGATAAGGCTGGCATGCAGGCGGCTATTGATTTTGCGATTGCCGAAATTGGAGCCAGTTCGGTCAAAGATATGGGTCAAGTCATGGCCTTCCTGAAGAAAGGTTATACCGGCCAGATGGATTTCTCCGCCGCCAGCAAAGCTGTCAAAGCAGCATTGATGGGCTAATCTGCCACGCAGTGGCGGCCTGAAATCTGGACTATGATTACATAATATTTTTTTATAAAATCTGGGTCTTTAGTCTGCTGCCATCTGGTATCAAACGGCACGGTGCGCTATTTAAATCTCAGCTTTGCTTTTCACCCGCATGTTTAGGAACTTTCACAGATGGCAGTGCCACCGGAATATATCGAGGATCTGCGCCATCGCATTCCGCTATCCGAGGTCATTGGCAAACGCGTAAAGCTGATCCGCAAGGGGCGGCGTTTTATCGGCCTGTGTCCGTTCCATTCGGAAAAGACACCCTCGTTTTCAGTGGTTGATGATGATGGCTTCTATCACTGTTTTGGCTGCGGCGTGCATGGCGATGCCATTTCCTTCCTTCGCGAGACAGATGGCCTCAGTTTCATGGAGGCGGTTACTCGGCTTGCCGAAATGGCCGGCATTCCGGTACCGCACGGCACGCCTCAGGATCCGGCCAAGCTGCAGCAGCGAAAGACCATTCTCGATATTCTGGAGACGACTGCGCGCTTCTTTCAGGAAGCCCTGCGCAAGGATGAGGGCGAGGCTGCCGCGCGCTACATCCGCAATCGCGGACTTGCCGCCGAGACGGTTAATACCTACCGCCTTGGTTACGCGCCACGCAGCGGGTTGCGGGCAGCACTCGCGGCTCGGGGGTTCAGCGATGCCGACATGCTAGCCGCTGGGGTGATCCGCAAATCTGATCGCGATGGTTCGCTGTTTGATTATTTCCGTGACCGGGTGATGTTTCCAATCGAGAGTCAACAGGGCAAGGTGATCGCCTTTGGCGCGCGGGCGCTTGGTGACGCTCAGCCAAAATATCTGAATTCGGGTGAAGGGCCGACTTTCTCCAAAAAAATGGTGCTCTATGGTTTGGTGCAGGCGCGTGAGGGGCTGCGCCGCAAGTTGCCACTCGTCGTGAGCGAAGGCTATATGGATGTCATCGCTATTCAGCGCAGCGGCACTGCCGCCGCGGTGGCGCCGCTTGGCACCGCGCTGACCGAGGAACAGATCGTCTTGCTGTGGAAGTTGCATGATGAGCCGATCCTGTGCTTCGATGGCGACTCCGCTGGAACTCGCGCCCATTTGCGCGCGCTTTTACGGATACTGCCATTGCTGACCCCAGGTAAATCCGCGCGTCTTGCTATTATGCCCGAAGGCAAGGACCCCGACGACGTTTTGCGCGAGAGTGGCAATGATGGCTTTTTGAAGTATCTGGCGGTGGCGCGTTCGCTGATCGACAGCCTTTGGGTTTCGGTTGCCAGCCAGCACGATCTACGGCAACCCGAATCTCGTGCGCGTTTCTGGCAGGAAATTCGTGGTCAGGTCCGTCTGATTGGCAACAATCAGGTGCGCAGCGCCTATGGGGACGAGATCGAATCGCGCATTGCCGCAATGCGCACCGCCGGACGCCAGCAGGCTAGCTCGCCGCTGTTTCGTCCGGTGTCGGTTCGACGGCCACGTGCCGGGATGATCAACCGACATCGTGTTGTTCTGGCGCTTTGTTTGGCACATCCACAGCTGATTTCTGGCATCTACGAACAGCTACTCCGGATGGAGTCTGGTGATGCTGGTCTCGAATCGCTAAAAAAAGCAGCGATTGACGCCGTTATTAGTGATCCGGACCTTGACGTTGCGGCGTTAAAACATCATTTATCGACAAAAGGTTTCAAAGATCAGGTGTTAGGACTGTCGGGGGATGAAATGAGGGCGCGGCTTGGGTGTGACCCGGCCTCTCTATCCAGTTTAGACGCCAGTCGACAGCTGGAGGAACTTGTAAACCTTGTCAGCGGAAAATCAGGAGTATTCTCTGATACGACCCAGACACTGAAATCATTTCGGCCAGCAGGTCGTTGATTGTGCGGGGGGTGTGATTGCAGGTGGGCAAGGTGCGCACCCACCACCCCGCCGATTGTTTGCGACAGGCTTCGCATGGTGGACTGCTGGTGAGGCATTATTGATTGGCGCGGAATGTCCTCTTAGGAAAAGTACAGTGCCGCAGATCACGGAGACGGTTAGACTCTATGGCAGCAAAAGCAAACAAACAGGTGGAACCGGAGGTAAACTCAGCTGACGCTGCCGTCGAGGCTGCTAATACTGATGCCGCCCAGCAGACAATCAAGACGCTTCTAAAGATTGGCAAGGAGCGTGGCTTTGTTTCCCATGATGAATTGAATGCTGCCCTGCCGGCTGAGGATTTTACCTCCGAACAGATTGATGACGTGATGTCGACCCTATCTGAGATGGGCGTGTCTGTCGTTGATAACGCTGAGAGTGACGAAAATGGCGATGACGCTGAGGGAGAGGGGCGTGCTTCCGGCAATCTATCTGACAGCGATGTTTCGGGAACTGATGATCCGGTGCGCATGTATTTGCGCGAGATGGGCAGTGTTGAACTGTTGTCGCGGGAGGGCGAGATCGCCATTGCCAAGCGCATCGAAGCTGGCCGTGAGATGATGATTGGCGGCATTTGCGAATCGCCGCTGACTATTCGGGCGTTGCTGAATTGGCGCGATCAGATTGCCGATGGTGTCGTGCCGCTGCGCGATATCATAGATCTGGAAACAACTTACACCAAGCTGAATGGTGTCCCAGTGACTGAAACTGATGGTGTCACGTCGCTCGAGGATGGTATTTCCGACGGGGATTTCGTGGATGCAGGATCTGAGGACGAAGAACCAGAAGCTGAAGAAGAGGATGGTGATGACGATAGCGGTGACAGCGATACAGACACTTCGACCCGTGATGCCAATGACGATCATGATGACACTGACGATCTGAGCATCTCGCTGGCGGCAATGGAGGACTCGATTCGTGATCAAATGATGTATCTGTTTGACGAGATCAGCGTGACTTTCAAAGCGTTTTCGAAATCGCAGGAGCGACGGTTGGCTCGCATGGCGGCGCGGCAATCCTTAATCCCGCGTAGCGAGGCCTCGCATTTTGATCTTAAGATTCGTCTAGTCGAGCTTATGGGTGATTTGCATTTCAACTCGAACCGCATAGAGTGGCTGTCCGAACAGCTGTTTACACATAATCGTCATGTCACCACGCTTGAGGGTCAGCTGATGCGCGCCGCGCTTGATTGCGGCATTTCTCGTGATCAGCTGTTGACGGCCTGGACTGGGAGTGAATGCACCAAGGACTGGCCCGGCACCTCCGTTTCTGGCAAGAGCTGGAAGAAACTCACCGACAACCATGCGGATGCGCTCTCCGAAATTCAGAACAAGATCCGGCATATCGTCGATGACATGGGGCTGTCAATTTCCGAATTTCGCGAGGTGATCCAGACAATTCAGCGCGGTCAGCGTGAGGCGGCGCGGGCAAAAAAGGAAATGGTCGAGGCCAATCTGCGCCTCGTCATCTCGATTGCCAAGAAATACACCAATCGCGGCCTGCAGTTTCTTGATCTTATTCAGGAAGGAAATATTGGGCTGATGAAAGCGGTCGACAAATTTGAGTATCGCCGCGGCTACAAATTTTCTACCTATGCCACTTGGTGGATCCGTCAGGCGATCACAAGGTCGATTGCTGATCAGGCGCGCACCATTCGCATTCCTGTGCATATGATCGAGACGATCAATAAGCTGGTCCGCACCTCGCGCCAAATGCTGCATGAGATTGGCCGGGAGCCGACGCCGGAGGAGCTAGCTGAAAAGCTATCGATGCCAATCGACAAGGTCCGAAAGGTGTTGAAAATCGCCAAGGAGCCGATCTCGCTGGAGACACCGATTGGCGATGAGGAAGACAGCCATCTCGGGGATTTCATTGAGGACAAGAACGCCGTACAGCCGCTTGAAGCGGCGATCCATGCCAATCTGCGCGAAACCACCACGAGGGTACTTGCCAGCCTGACTGCCCGCGAGGAGCGCGTGCTGCGCATGCGGTTTGGCATCGGCATGAATACCGACCACACGCTCGAAGAGGTTGGCCAGCAATTCAGCGTTACGCGTGAGCGCATACGCCAGATTGAGGCTAAGGCGCTGCGTAAACTTAAACATCCCTCACGCTCGCGCAAGTTGCGCAGCTTCCTCGAAAGTTGATTGCCTGATATAAACAGTGTATCGCAATACATGCCGGTAGCGAAGCACCGACCGCCAACCGGCAAAGGCTAGAGTGGGCCTGTAGTTCAACTGGTTAGAACCCACGGCTCATAACCGTGTTGTTGCAGGTTCGAGTCCTGCCGGGCCCACCAACGCCTCATTTGGTCATTTTTCATAGCCGCTCAACAAGATTACATTGGACTGTAGACAATACGGGTCGGGAAGACGACAATGCCTCAACTTCAGCACGATGCAGAGAATGATGCGATGGCGACTGACCGGACGCTCAACAGCCATGCTAGAGTAGTGATTATTGGTGGCGGCGTTGTCGGTTGTTCGATCCTCTTTCACCTTGCTAAATTTGGCTGGAAGGACGTCATTTTACTTGAGCGTGACGAGCTGACCTCTGGATCAAGCTGGCATGCCGCCGGCCAAATTCACACAATCAGCTCCGATCCTAACATTAGCCGCCTTCAAAGCTATTCGATTGACCTCTACCGCGAAATTGAGGAACTGTCCGGCCATTCGGTAGGACTGCACATCACCGGCGGTTTCTACGCCGCCTCGACGCGCGAATGGTATGACTATCTTAAACGCGAGCGTTCCAAGGCGCGCTATATGGGATTGCAGCAGGAATTCATCAGTCCTGCTGAGCTTGCAGCGCGACATCCGCTTATTGATCCCAGATATTACCATGCCGCGTTGTGGGATGATCAAGATGGTGATCTTGATCCCTCGGGCGCGACTTATGCCTTTGCCAAGGCGGCGCGTATCCATGGCGCAGACTATTTCACTCACACGCCGGTAACCGGCATCAACCAGCGCCCCGATGGCAGCTGGGACGTCATTACCCCGAAAGGTGGAATCAATGCCGAACAGATCGTTAATTGTGGCGGACTTTGGGCGCGCGAGGTTGGCCATATGGCGGGCCTGCATCTGCCAGTGCAGCCGATGGAGCATCACTATCTGATTACTGATGACATCCCAGATATTGCCGAACGCATGGCAACGGGCGGGGCTGGGAGGTTGCCGGCTGGAATTGACTATGAGGCTAATATCTATTTCCGCCAGGAACGAGACGGCATGCTACTTGGCACCTATGAGCCCCAGTCGACCCCGTGGAAGATTGGCGGTACGCCGCTTGATTTTGGGCATGAGCTGCTCAATCCTAATCTTGACCGCATTGCTGACCGGCTCGAAATGTCCTTCGAGCGGATTCCGGCGATTGGCAAAGCCGGGATTAAGAACATCATCAATGGTCCGTTCACTTTTGGCCCGGATGGCAACCCGATGATTGGGCCCATGCCTGGCCTGCGCAATTACTGGGTTGCAGTTGGCGTGATGGCCGGCTTTTGTCAGAGCGGCGGAGTCGGCCTGACGATTGCTGAATGGATGATTGATGGCGAACCCTCGATCGATGTCTGGGCGATGGATGTCGCCCGGTTTGGCGAATTTGCTACGCCTGAGTGGGGGACTGTTAAATCCTCGGAAAATTACGAACGCCGCTTCGTCATGACGTTTCCCAACGAGACGCTGCCAAAAGGGCGGTTGCAGAAAACTACCGCGTTGCATGACCGGCTGCTGGCGCAGGGCGCGCTTATGGGCCAGGATTTTGGCCTCGAACATGCACTTTGGTTTGCTAACGGCCCTGTTGACGCACATGAGGAGCCAACCTTTGGGCGCAACCGCAGCCATGACTACGTCGCGCGTGAGGTCAAGGCCGTTCAGACCGCCGTTGGTGGCATTGAGATTGCCAATTTCGCAAAGCATGAATTTCGCGGCGTTGGCGCCCGTGCTTTGCTGGAATATATCCTGGCCGGCCAAATCCCGGAGCCGGGGCGGCTAGCGCTCACCCCGATGCTTACGCCAAAAGGCCGGCTCTATGGCGACCTGACAATTGGCTGTCTTGCTGCCGATCATTTTATGTTGTTCGGCTCCGGTGCGATGCAGGAAGCGCATCGTCGCTGGTTTGAGAAACACTGTACCGATGATGTCAGCTATAGCAATGTCTCGGATAAATGGCATGGAATTGCCTTGTCGGGTCCCAAATCACGCGATCTTCTGGCCCGCATCACGCGCGATGATGTTGGCCCGAAGGCGCTCAGATTCCTTGATTTGCGCCAAACTTTTGTCGCTGGTGTTCCGGTGATCCTGAACCGCATTAGCTTTTCCGGCGAGCTCGGGTATGAGATTTACTGCCGGCCGCATTTCTTGCTTCGTCTTGCGACCGCAATAGAGGCCGCAGGTACTGATCTAGGCTATCGGTGGTATGGCGCTCGCGCGCTTATGAGCATGCGGCTGGAAAAGGGATGGGGCGCATGGGGGTTGGAATATCGCCCTGACTTCACGGCAATTGAATCTGGCGTTTGTAACTTCATTGACTGGAGCCGCGATTTTGTTGGAAAGGATGCCAGCCTTGCCGCGCGCGCTGCCGGTGCTACGCGTCGTCTTGTCACGATGACCATCGCCGTTGACGGCATTGAGGTGTCGAACGACGAGGCGATCCTGCGCGATGGTGTTGCGGTTGGTTATGTCTCGTCGGGTGGCTTTGCGTACCGCATTGGCCAGTCGATGGCGATGGGTTATGTCAGCTGTGAATGCGCCTCGCCAGGAACACGGCTTGCCGTCGAGATTTTAGGTGAAATGTGGGAGGCGACGGTTCTTGGCGGCCCGGCCTATGATGCCAATGGCTCACATATGCGTGCTTGACCTTTGGCCCGCCCCGGTCGCCCCAAGTTGCAGACCCCATTACATCTGCTCGGGGCTGAGCATTACCGAGACGATGGCTGGTGGTTCGCCAGTGATAAAAGCTTCAGCCATCTGTGCTGCATTGCTGATTGTCACCGGTGATATGTCAACATTCTGCATTTCGCCATTGAAGATAAAACCCTCCTCCACCTCGATCGTTTTTAGGGTATTCAGCGGCAACGCACCTGCTACCGCGGGCGCCACGGCACAGGCCGACAGTATCGTATTAATACCGTGCATTGCGCCACTGCCACTATTAGGAGTTATGCCGGGCAAGTCTTTGAGGTCGTGATGTCCATTTGTGCCGGATCCCATCGGCTTCGCCTTCGGCTGCGACCGCTAGGAAAAAATATAGGCAAAAAGGTGATCCCCAGCCTGGCAGGCATTAGTCAAATTTCAGTTTGTGTCAGCGATCGCAACAAAAATTTCACGGACTGCACGTTTTTTGCTGGTGGAAATATCAGCTTGGCTGGCCGCTTGCAGTGGCATGCACAAAGGCCTCGATGAAAAGCTGTTTCTTGGGGGTGATCTGAACTATCCGCACATCCTCTGAAATTGCCACGTCGATGGCTCTGGCGCCAGCGCTCCTTGCCCGGTCATGCGCCAGTTGCCGGGCGGCCTTGCGCGCTTGTTCGAGGGCGGCCTCCTGCACGCTAAGGTCAATGGGTCCGTCGGGCAGATGTACGCGAAACCTGCCATCAGTTGGGGCGGTAATGCAAATCATCACACGCTGGCGGATTGAGCCGACTGCCGCGCCAACCGCACCAGCCACATCGGCATGTTCCGGCACGCTGACAGCGACTCCCATCATCCGGGCGATATGCGGATAATGCGTTGCTGCTGAGGCACCAAGCGCCACCAAACTGGTTTCCAGCTGCATGCCGATGCGCACCAGCCGCGCAGTGTTACCAGCCACGGTGCCAGCTACATGTGTAGCGACCATCATGTCTGTTTCCGCTTCCGTGTCTGCTGTCCACGCATTCTTTGTATCCGTGTCATGCGATTTCATAATTCGTTTGACATACTGCTCATATAGTGTTGCGAGCAGGGGCGTTCGGCTTGCCTGCTTCTCACCAGCGCCGTCATGCGCCAACGCCGCATCCATCAGCGCCAGCCCTGATTGCTGATGCAAGGTGGCAAGTGTCATCGCTGCTAGCGTCCGGCCATCGCAGGCAAGCGCCTCGCCGAGGCCAGTCTTCTGCCGCGCTATCAGCTCTGCGCCAAGCTCGGCCGCCCTTACTTCAAAGCCGGTAAAGGCACCAGTGACATGCGCTGCATCAGTCGGCGTAAAAGCTGCCAAACCCAACAAACCTCGGCTAATCAGCCGGTCGACCGCACCAAGCGCCAGCTGCGTTGCAGCGACTTCGGCAATAGGTGTTGGCCCCATCTGGATGGCTTTCTGCGCCAGCCTTGTCTCCGAGCGGGTCAGCCAGCTCGGTACTCCGTCTGGCATCAACGAGAATACAAAGCGGGCGTCAGTCTGCATAGGAACCACCAGTTGCAACTGTTCCTCCATGGTGGCGATTATCGCCGGATGCTGCGTTGCCAGCAGCGCCAACGGCACTGCCCGGCGTGGGCCAATTGTCACGCCACCCTGGCGCCGCCGGGTAATTGCCTGCACCTCGCTGTCACCGCCTAGCCCACAGGTACGAATCTCCGCCGCCTCGACCATCGTCTGCCAGCCTCCGACAAGCGCCCCCTCAGCGCGCAGGCGCGGCGCGCCATTCTGCAGAAAGGCGATGTCAGTTGTAGTGCCGCCAATATCGGCGATCAGCGCGGTGTCTGTTCCGGCCAGAAAGGCCGCGCCAGACAGGCTGGCGGCCGGCCCCGATAGTACCGTTTCCACTGGCCTTTTGCGGGCAAAATCGGAATGCAGTAGCGAGCCATCACCCTTGACCACCATCAAAGGACAGGTCAGCCCCCGTTCCGTCATGATCGCTTCCGTCGCCTCGATCAGCCGTTCCAGCAGATTAATCAGCCGTGCATTCAGCACGGCTGTTAGGGCGCGCCGCGGGCCGCCAAGTGCTGATGACAGCTCATGGCTACAGGTGATTGGCAGGCCGGTCAGTTCGCGTAGTAGGTCACGTGCCGCAATCTCATGTTCCGGGTTGCGCGTGGCGAAATGTCCAGCAATCGCAAAGGCTGACACTTCATCACCAAAGGTTGCCGCCATATCGCGTAGCGCATCGCGGTCAAGCATCGTCTGCGCGCCGCCATCAGGGCTGTGTCCGCCATTGATGAAAGCTACTGGGTCCTGGCCGAGTGCGCGGGACAGATCGGCGCGTTCAAGTACTGCCTCGTCAAATCCGATCATCACCAGTCCGATGCGCCCGCCAACACCCTCGACAACGGCATTCGTCGCCAGAGTCGTAGATAGCGAGACAAGCCCGATGTCACCCGGCTTGCCACCACCCGCCGAGTACGGCTGGCCAACGCCTGTCGCATAGGCGTCTAGAACCCGAGCAATGGCGCCGCCAAGCCCGATCGACAGATCCTCGTGCGTCGTCAACGCCTTGCCAGTGGCCAATACCCGACCTTTCGCCGAATCCAATAGCGCCGCATCGGTGTAGGTGCCGCCGGTATCTAATCCTATAACAAGACTCATCGTCCCGGCCCCCAAAGTTTCAGCGTCTTGAGTATCAGCGGCTGTCTGTCAGAAGCAGGCATCAACATCCACCGCTCTCCCAATCAGGCAGTCGCACGGCGGTGCTGATGTGCGTTCAGAAAAGACAAGATCCAGCTGGCGAAACGCGCGCCATCATGCCCATCTTCAAGGCTCGCCTGCGCGATTTCAAGCGTTTCCGGATGAAACACACCAGCGCGCACCTGCATCAGCTGGTCGATATAGGCAATTGTGAATTCAGGATGCCCCTGCACACACAGCACATTATCGCCGATCACAAACATCGCATTCGGGCAGAACCCATTACTGCCGATCAATTGTGCTCCCGGCGGCAATGTCTCAACCTGGTCCTGATGGATGTGAATCAGACGGATATCGTCATCGGCTGGCATCCAGTCTGGATGGTTATGCAGATCAACTCTGCGGACGCCAAGCCCCCATCCCCGGTCTGACTTTGCCGCATGGCCTCCAAGCGCATGGGCAATGATCTGATGTCCAAAACACACTCCAACCATTGGAATGTCGGCGTCATGTGCGGCGCGGATGAAGGCCATCAGTGGTGCAATCCAAGGCAGATCGTCATAAACGCCATGCTTTGATCCGGTGATGATATAGGCGTTATAGGCATCGACAAAGCGCGGTATCTCGCCATTGAAAACCTTTACGGTGGCAAAGCTATGCTGTGCGGCACGCGGGTCACTGGCAAACATGTCGGTGAACAGCGCCGGGTAATCCTGAAAGCTGTCGGGCATTGCCGGGTTGGTTTTCCCTGTTTGCAGAATTGCGATCTTCATTCTGCCCATCCTTTCCATGCCAAAAGTGCAAACTCTTATGAAAAGTGCAGACCCTTATGTAGGTGCACCACAAACCTGTTGCTGGCCATGCGGTTATGCCGACAAGGTTGTAAATCTACTGACCATTTCACTGTCCTGCAAGCGTCCTAATTGCTAATATTGCAATCACTTTTGACTGTCTTAAGCACAAACAGCCTGATTGCCGATGACAAGCCGCCCGCTCGCTTGCTGTCAATCTCGTCGACAAGGCTGGCCACCGAGACGCCGCGCTCGCGCGCGATCTGGCCAAGCTCATGCCAGAATTCATCCTCCAGCGAGATACTGGTCATGTGGCCCCTAATGCTTAGTGATCGTTTTTTCATTCTTTGCCTCTGTATCTTCCGGCGTTTAGATGCAGCTGAACTGCGCCACCAATTCGATATGGTTGCTCAGCCGGAATTGGTCGATCACCTGCAACCAGTCACAGCAATAGCCGCTATTGGTAAGCAGCGCCGCATCGCGGGCAAAGCTCGCCGGGTTGCAGGACACCATAACGATCCGTGGAACCTGACTGTGCGCTAGTAGGGCGCATTGGGCGCTCGCACCGCCGCGAGGTGGGTCGAGGATTACCGCGTCAAATCTGCCAAGGTCAGCTTCCGTCAACGGCGCATTCTTCAGATTTGCCAGCCGCCCGGCTACCTGCCCGCCGAGTCCGGCGGCATCTGCCCCGTTTTTAAGCGCGGCAAGCGCCGCGCGGTCCTGTTCGACTGCAAGAATCCGCACGCCCTTTGCCACTAGCGGCAGGCTTAGCGTGCCAATTCCGGAAAACAGGTCGATCACTGACTGCGCGCCATCGACACCTTCTGCAACGCGTGCCTGCAACTCTGCCTCGCCCTGCGGACTTGCCTGCAGAAAGGCACCTGCCGGTGGATTGACTGCAATCTCGCCAAAGCGGATTGTCGGCGGCACCGGCGCATAGAGTGGAATCGGCTGCGCTGCGCAATAGGTTGTGTCCGCCACCTCTGCTCCCGGTACCAGCGACAGTCGTGCTAGTCCGGCCTCGCCAGCCCAGTTGCCAAGCGCCGCTACCAGGGCTGGCATGCTCTCCAGACCTGCCCTGCCACCAGTGGTGCGAAGTTGCACACACAACCCCTGATCCAGCTGGTTGACCTGCGCATCTATGCTGCAGCCGACGGGAAACTCACGCAAGGCAAAAGCCCTTAACTTATCTAGAAACGCCAGCAGTTTGGGATGCAGCACGACGCAGCTTTCCGGCGTTACGATTTGCGGTCCCTGGCGCTCGTTGAAACCAGCGGCAACACTATTAGCCAGTCTTTTCAGATGAAAGGTGGCGCGCCGCCGGCTTTGCAGCGGCACGGCGTGGAGTGGGCGCACCTGTCTCGGCCAAATATTGGCGCGTTCGAGAAAGGCTGTAACCTGTGCCTGTTTCCAAATGCCAACTTCCGCTTCTTTCCAATGTTGGAATTGGCAGCCGCCGCAAGCTGGAAAGGCTTGACAGTGAGGCGCGCGCCGCACCGCTGCCGGTTCGATCAATTCGATCATTCGTGCGCGGATACCCTGCGCGTTCAGGCTCAGCGGCTGTGCTAGAACGCGCTCGCCTGGCAGGCTGGCCGGAACAAAGACCATGTACTGACGGCTTTGGTGATTATGCGTATAGCTGACTTTACCAACGCCGTCACCCCGCCCGCCAACATGGCTAATTTTCACCTCGATGGGGGCGGCGTTCCTCGGCAACCAGCCTGCTTTACGGTTGGCGCTGTGGCGGCTGAGGGTGGTTCGAAGATGTTTTTTACGCCTTTGCTGTCTCTTCTGCTTGCCATGTCGCTGTGCCGGTTGCTGTAGTACTGATTTACTCATCATACTGGCTGCCGTCGGTTACATCTGCCGGGCGACCCAGACGACGCGGCCAACGATATGGACCTCGTCAATTTGTCGCTGACAATTCATATAGATGCCACTCTCCAAGGTAAGCCGCAGCATCTGCGGTTGCGTTGCTGGCACCAGATCCAGCTGCTTGGCGACCAGCCCAACGTCATAATCGACGATGAAAATTCCCGGTGGTGAGGGCTGTGTCTGCGTGCAGTCGACCATCACGACATCGCCATGTTTAAGTGCCGGAGTCATCGAGTCACCAGTGATCGTGATCAGTTTTAGCTTGGCGCTTGGTGTTGGTGGGATCTTGCGCAGCATCTCAATCGGCATGGTTAAAATGTCAACGCTACCCGCTTCGTTCCCGGCCTCGCCGTCATTTAGCGCACCACCTTTAACAATTGCTATGTTATCCATGAAGTCGATATTGGTATGTGTGATGCAGGCAATGTCGGCCATGGCCTGCCATTTGGTTCTGTCGGGATCGCAAAAACTAGGGCCAGGGGGTTTGGTCAGCACAAGCGCGCTGTTGTCAAGAGCGGCATTCACTTGCGGTTCGAAATCGTTGAATCCAGAAAAGCGCCGCTGGTCACATCCCATCAGCTCTGCTAGCGCATATCGCATTTCCTTTGGTAGCCGACGTGGTGAGCCGCAAAAGAGATATTGTGGCAAATAGGCATCGTTGCGCCCTAGCGCGCGCGACGCTTCCTTAAGCGTAATGCCGGCCTGCTTCAATGCGGCGGTTACTGCTAATCGTGCCGCATCGAGCGCATTCTTCGCATTCTTAATTATGCTGCTGCAGGTATCTTTGTTCATCCTGTCCTTAAAATTTCAGTTCCTGCACCATCATTCCGTATTTTCATTACATTAACTGAATGCGGTGCTGATACTTACAAGATACCACAAAAAAATTTCTATCTACAAATCCAGATCCACCTGCATTTGGTAAATTCGCGCTGCCCATCTAGACAATACCAATTTTGGGAAACGTCACTAGCCAGCCCTTTTGGGTGATGGACAAGCCAGCTTTGTTGAAATTAGGATATTTTCTAGAAACTGACAAAAGTCAGAACGGAGGTCCGCAGTTGCCCTGGGCTGCCCAAACGACTATCCTGACACCCAAACAGATCACCCCGGATATTATACAATAAAATACGTAGCAATTTAACCATGACACCTGCTACCATTTCATGTGCTGTCTGGGCTGAATTGCGTTAGATCGCTTACGGTGTCAAGCGTCTAGTGTAAGCGGTACAGCAAGTTACATGCTTTAACCCGGTTAGCGCATACCTGGCAAGACGGTGGCGGCATCAGCTGACAGCCCCTGATCTGATCTCATATAGAAAAGAAGCATTTACTATAGCCAGATGCTAGATTCAGCTTTCCCGACTTTCACCGGAGCGGCGATCTATGATTGTTAGCATCTGGTCGGTCTACTCTTGCATCTCGATTTGGTACAGTGCCAGGTTGATTGTACGAGTGCCTGCAATGACAGATGGGCCGCCCTTGTCTTCCGCATGAGCCGCAGCCGCGACACTAACCGTAACGCAGGCTCCTACACGAAACATTGACTCAGGTCAAAATTTGCCTTTGCCATGGCGAATGAATGCGAAAATCCTGTCTCGGCTGTGCTTTTGTTACCTATCAGTAAGCGCTCTGGCCTTTCCAAGAGAAGAGCACCTCAGGTGCTGCGTGCGGCGGCAAAAATTGCCGCATCGGCTAAGGCGGTGCCAATTGCCGGGCTTATATCGTTATCGCCCTCCGCTTGCGTCTCGCAATGCTCCAGAATACGGTCGCGTGCCTGATGCGCATAATCTCGCGCGGCTGCCAGCGACAGGGCGATGGCATCATGGTTCGCTAGCAATGTCTGCGCTGTTGCGAGATCGCAGTCTGTAAAGGCCGCCTCTCCGAGCGTGCGCTGCCAGAAGGCGCGCTCATCGGCATTCCCCCGTTGCCAGGCGATGATTGTCGGCATCGTGATTTTCTGGTCAGCAAAATCATCGCCGGTGTTCTTACCCATGTCAGCGGCATCAGCGGCGTAATCTAGCGCGTCATCCACGATCTGAAAGGCAAGCCCGAGTTTCATGCCATAATCATGCATGGCCGCGATATCCTCGGGGCTACCGCCGCCAATCTCGGCACCGGCCGCCGCCGCTGCGGCAAATAAAATCGCCGTCTTGCTGGTTATCACATGCAGATAGGCGTCCATCTCGGTGTCTGGTACGCCGGTGATGGCCATCTGTTTGATCTCGCCCTCGGTAATCCGCGCGGCAGCATTCGACAGCCGACCAAGCACATTAATGTTGCCGGTCTCGACCATCAGCTCAAAGGATCTTGCAAACAGAAAATCGCCGACTAAGACTGATGCCTCATTGCCCCACAGGGAGTTTGCGGTATGGCGTCCCCTCCGTAGGCTCGACTCATCAATTACGTCATCATGGAGCAGCGTTGCTGAATGAATGAATTCCACAGCTGTTGCTAGCTTGATCGCTTTTTCATGGCCATTCCTATCGGCGCCAACAAGCGCCGCCCCCGCGAGGGTCAGCAGCGGTCGCATTCGTTTGCCACCGGCAGCTATTAGATGCCCACCAAGTTCGGCAATCAGTGGCACCTCGCTATCCATGCGCGCAATCATTGTACTGTTCACCTCTTGCATCTGGCCAGCAAGCATGTCAAACAAAGGCTGAAGCGAGGGCTTGTCCCCATTGGTGTCGGTTCGAATGGCGGTCATCGGGCCTTGGACTTTCTCAATATTAGCTTGGCGTCGGTGTATATGTGCGCATACTGAAATGATGACTTGATCTCATCTGCTCAATTCATGTAGTGGGCCAGCCCCCTCTCACGCAAGTCAAAACCTAAAAATTCATTGCCACGAAACGTTTTTTTGCTGCAACCCTTTGCTATTTTTCTGTTTTGGCGCATAAAGTATGGCTAATGGTAACCATCATTCGCACGACCAATCCTGTTAGGCTGTCCTTCCTACAGGCATTGCTGCGCGATGCTGGTATTTATTCCGAGGTTTTCGATAGCAATATTTCGGCTCTCGAGGCCGGTATCGGAGCATTTCCCTGCCGCTTAGTGGTGAATGAAGAATATGAAAGCGTGGCACGGCGTGTGCTGGAACAGGCGGAGGAACTCCATGACGACTGACAAATCGCCCACTGGTAATGAAGGTGGCGGCGCAGGTGATGGTGACGATCTCGAGATGATGCAGGTGACGCATGACCACCTTCTAAAAGCATCTGTGCGGATCACCCAACCGGTTGATGGCTACCGCGTCGGTACCGATACAGTGCTTTTGGCCGCCTCGATCAGCACAGACAATGGACGTATTCTAGATCTGGGCACCGGTGTGGGTGGGGTCGCACTTTGCATCGCTCACCGCCTTGCAGGTGTAGAGATTACCGCTGTTGAAAAAGACACAGACATCGCCAAGCTTGCCGACATCAACATCACAGATAATGGGTTTGCTAGCCGGATTAGGCTGATCAAGGGTGATGTTACTTCCTTACCGGTAGTTCTGGCTGCCAGTTTTGATCATGTTATAAGCAACCCGCCCTATCATGATGTGCGTGGCACCCGGCCTCGTAACCGAACCCGAGCGCTGGCTCATATGGGGGATGGTACGAGCCTTGAAGATTGGGTCAGAGCTGCGATCTGGGCGGCAAAGCCGCGCGCCAAGATCAGCTTTATCTGTCGGGCTGACCGTGCGGCGGAGCTCATCACTTTGTTCGAAACACATGGTGCCGGGGAAACGCTGGTCTTTCCGCTATGGCCGCGGCATAGCAGCCCGGCAGGCCGGGTGATCATTCAGGCGCGTCGAGGCGTAAAGGGGCCGGGTGCCATCCTTCCCGGCCTTGTCATTCAGAATGACAAAGGTGGCTACAGCGAAATGGCCAGTGGCATCATGGCGGGCGATGCGCTTTTTGTTATACACCCGGCCCGGCCAAAGACGACACCGAATTGAAACTCATTGGGGCAACCGTCTGTCGAAAAACCTAAGCTTTAAAAAGGTCACACATTATGAAAATCTTGTCCTCTATTGTCTCCCTCCTGTTTTTTTGGCGCAAAAAGAAATCCGTGGTGCCGATGGTGCGTCTGGCTGGGGTGATTTCATCTGCACCGTCTCTGCGACGGGGGCTGTCGCTCGAATCAATAGAGCCACAATTGAAAAAGGCCTTTTCGGTGCGCTCGGCCAAGGCGGTGGCGCTGATCATCAATTCGCCCGGCGGCTCGCCGGTGCAATCGGCACTGATCGGCCAGCGTATACGAGACCTTGCTGGCAAAGCTGATGTGCCAGTTCTGGCTTTTTGTGAAGATGTCGCGGCAAGTGGTGGGTATTGGATTGCCGCCAGCGCTGACGAAATCTTTGCAAATGGTGCCTCGGTCATCGGGTCAATTGGCGTTGTTTCGGCCGGATTTGGCTTTGACCGGGCGATTGAGAAGATTGGCGTCGACCGGCGTGTCCAAACCGCAGGGCGCAACAAGATGATCCTCGACCCATTCCAGCCACAGCGGGAAGAGGATGTTGAGCGGCTGAGGGAGTTGCAATCAGATATTCATCAGCAATTTATCAGCCATGTGCTTGACCGGCGCGGAGCACGATTGCAAGAACCTCACGATGATTTGTTCAGCGGTGCTTTCTGGACTGGCCAACGTGCGGTCGATCTTGGCCTCATTGATGGTCTTGGCGAATGCCGTCAGGTGCTGCGTGACAGGTTTGGCGAGGAAGTCAGTTTCATGTTCATTGAGCCTAAGCGGAAATTTCTTGCTGGCCTAGGTGGGTTGCCCGGATCGCTCGCAGGTGGCATTGTTGATGAGGCGACGGAAATGGTGACTGAGAAAGCCCTGCTTTCGCGTTTTGGTCTCTAGCTCCGTCACTGAACCGATGTTGTGTATGAATTTATTCTTTGAGCACCGTCGTGGATGGTGGTGTGATACTGGAGTGACACTGTCATGATGCCTTCCTTGCCCAAACTGATTGCTCTGGCGCTGGTTCTGTGGACTGTTTGGAAGGTATTTCGGATAATTGAACATCGTAGGAAAGTGGCACGCAATGAGACTGATGACTTTCCCGGCGACAAATCTTCGGAACATACCAGCGCCAGCGCCAAAAAAAAGAACCAGTCACTCGATCTCGAGGAGTGCCCGGACTGCGGATCATGGGTGATCCCGCCCTGTGACTGCAAAAACTTTAGTGAGGGTGGATAAAGCTGGCCTTGGAGCCAAATTGGCGTGTGCTTGCGCTTGCCTTTTGGGGGTGTTGCGGCTAGGTTGCGCCCAGTTTTCACAACGTCATCCATGCGCCACGGACGGGGCTGTTTATGTTCAAGACACACCTCACGACTGAGGGGCTGGATTTCCAGTCAATTTTCCTGAACTTACAGCGATATTGGGCCAGCAGGGGTGCCACCATCCTGCAGCCCTATGACATGGAGGTTGGCGCGGGTACGTTTCACCCTGCAACATCCTTGCGGGCGCTTGGGCCAGACCATCATTGGCGCGCCGCCTATGTGCAGCCGTCGCGTCGTCCAACCGATGGTCGCTTTGGTGAAAATCCAAACAGGTTGCAGCATTACTATCAGTTCCAAACGATTTTTAAACCATCGCCACCAAACAGCAAGGAGCTGTATCTTGACAGTTTGACAGCCATCGGTCTTGATCCGGCGGGGCATGACATTCGGTTCGTTGAGGATGATTGGGAATCGCCAACGCTTGGCGCATGGGGGCTTGGCTGGGAGGTTTGGTGCAATGGAATGGAGGTTTCTCAATTCACCTATTTCCAGCAGGTTGGTGGTATAGAGTGCGATCCTGTTCCAGTTGAGTTGACCTACGGGCTGGAGCGTCTAGCAATGTTCATTCAGGGTATCGACAATGTTTATGATTTGGACTGGGACGGCGTGCCGGCAGACAAAGGTGGCAAAAGTTATGGTGATATTTTTCGCCGCGCTGAGATGGAATTTTCTGGCTGGAATTTTTACCATGCAGAAACTGATATGCTGCTTGGTCATTTCCGTGATGCCGAGACTGAGTGCAGCCGATTGCTTGCTTTGGAGACACCGCTGGCACTGCCAGCCTATGACCAATGTATGAAAGCCAGCCACCTGTTCAATCTTCTTGATGCGCGCGGTGTCATTTCCGTGACGGAACGCGCCGCCTATATTGGTCGGGTGCGGGCGCTCGCCAAAGCTTGTTGCGAAGCTTGGATCGGTGCGGTAGATGCCAGAACGACAGGGAAGACAGCCGATGGCTGACAAAACCGCCGATCTGCTGATTGAAATCATCTGCGAGGAAATTCCCGCCTGGATGCAGGCGCGGTCGGCCTTTGATCTTGCAAGATTATTTGCCGATGCTCTCGCGGCAGCCAATCTCGTCCACGGTCAGATGCATAGCTTTGTCGCGCCGCGCCATCTCGCGCTTTATGTCGAAGGGGTGTTGGCGCAACAGCAGGACACTATATCGGAAAAGCGCGGCCCACGAGTTGATGCGCCCGGACAGGCAATCAACGGCTTTTTAAAATCAACAGGCCTCACCCGAGAGCAGCTTATCGCTGAGAAAACACCAAAGGGAACTTTCCTGTTTGCCCGGACCAAAATGAAAGGGGCGGCGACTGCTACGCTTCTACCAGCAATGATTTGTGACATACTGGCCAATTTCCCTTGGCCAAAAAGTCAGCGCTGGGGCACCAACTCGTTCCGTTGGGTGCGGCCAATGCACCGGGTGAATGTGCTCTTTGGCGCTGCTAGTCTTGAGGGCGCACTTGATATGGGGGGTGCAAAGTTGCCTTTTACCACTGTCAGCAGAGGTCATTATTTCGATGCGCCAGTCGATCTTGATCTCAGCGGAGTTGGTAGTGCCAATGATTATGTTGCGCTGCTACGCGGGGCGCATGTGATTGTCGACCAACTTGAGCGTATTGATATGATTCGGCAAGGTGCAGCTGAACTTGCCACTCGTCTTGGCTGCGATCTGAAAACTAAAGATGCGAATATTGCCGAGACAGCTGGCCTCGTCGAGCACCCTCACTTGCTTGTTGGCACCATTGAAGACCGTTTCATGTCCCTGCCTCCTGAGGTGCTGCAATCCTCGATTGAGACACATCAGAAATATATCACGCTGCAAGCGCATGACGGGTCATTCTCACCGTATTTCGTTGTTGTCAGCAACCGCCTTTCAGATGATGAGCGCGATGCCGTTATTCTTGCTGGAAATCAGCGCGTGTTGCGTGCCCGGCTGGCAGATGCAGAGTTTTTCTGGATTGAAGATGGCAGCATTCCACTTGCCGATTTCTTGCCGCACCTTGCCAATGTCGCCTTCTATGAGCGTCTTGGCACATTATATGACAAGTCGCTGCGACTTGAAAAGTTAGCGGCTGATATCGCCGCTGCCATTCCAGGGGCGGATGAGATCATTGCAGCACGTGCGGGACTGCTTGCCAAGGCTGATCTGGCGACGGGCATGGTTAGCGAGTTCCCCGAATTGCAGGGTATTATGGGTGGCTATTACGCTAAGGGTGCTGGTGAGGATGCAGCCGCCGCTGAGGCGATCGCGGTGCACTACCGTCCAGAGGGCCCTGATGACAGTCTGCCGGCCACCGCCGAGGGACTAGCGGTCGCACTGGCAGACAAAATTGATACGCTCGTTGGCTTTTTTGGTGTTGGCGCACGACCAACCGGTTCCAAGGATCCGTTTGCCCTGCGCCGGGCCGCACTTGGCGTGATCCGAATCCTGATCGAAGGCAATATCAGCTTGTCACTGCATGGCGTTTTGCAAAATGCCGCAGTCTATTACGGATTTACGACGATTGATGATGAATTGCTGCCGTTCATTCGCGAACGTCTGCGCGTCAACCTTCGGGACACCGGCATCGCGCATGATGTCGTTGCTGCGGCGCTTGGCAATGGCGAGCTTGACGACATCTGCCTGCTTGCTGATCGTGCCACTGCCCTTGGCAATTTTCTTTGTAGTGAGAATGGTGCTGGCCTAGTGGCTTGCTGGCGGCGTGCGACAAGTATTTTGAAATTCGAGGAAAGCAAAGACAAAAAGGCATTTGCTTCTGAAACTGACCCCAGCCTTTTTGTAAATTCCGCCGAGACCGAGCTACATGCGGCCCTTGAGGCTCTGCCGAAGGCATCTACTGATGCCGATCTAGGTGCGGCGCTCATTTCGCTTGGTGGAATGCGTGCGCCTATTGATCGTTTCTTTGACGAAGTTGTCGTGAATGACGATAATCCTTCTATAAGGAGCAACAGGCTTGGGCTTTTGGCAATGGTACGTGAGAAAATGCTTGGGGTAGCAGATTTTTCCAAATTAGAAGGCTAGGGTTGCATGACTGAGAACACCACCGCCGGATATACCGGCACTGCTTGGGTTTATAATTTTGGAGCGGCTGGCACCGAGGGTGACGGTTCGATGCGCAATTTACTTGGCGGTAAGGGGGCCAACCTCGCTGAGATGAGTGGTATTGGCTTGCCGGTGCCGCCTGGATTTACCATCACTACCGAGGTCTGCACCTACTTTTATAACAATGGTCGCGAATATCCAGTCGAGTTGGAAGCGCAGGTCAGAGATGCCATTTTGCGGATCGAGACTGAAACAGGCGCGTATTTTGCTGATTCGGCAAACCCGCTCTTGGTATCGGTTCGCTCCGGCGCGCGGGCTTCAATGCCGGGGATGATGGATACTGTTCTCAACCTCGGCCTGAATGACGAGACAGCCGCCGGGCTTGCGGCGCGGGCTGATGATGCGCGCTTTGCTTATGACAGCTATCGCCGCTTCATTCAGATGTATGCTGATGTTGTTATGGGTGTCGATCACGGCCTCTTTGAGGATGCGCTTGAGACGATGAAGCTCAAACGCGGGGTGTTCGATGACACAGGCCTTGAAGGCGACGATCTAAAGGCGCTTGTCGATGAGTTCAAGACTATTGTATCGGACGAAGCCGAAACCGACTTCCCTCAGGACCCATGGGTCCAGCTCTGGGGGGCTGTTGGCGCGGTTTTCATTAGTTGGATGAACGCAAGAGCCATTACCTATCGCCGTCTGAATAGCATTCCAGCTTCTTGGGGAACGGCTGTCAACGTGCAGGCGATGGTTTTTGGAAATATGGGAACTGATTGTGCAACTGGTGTTGCCTTTACTCGCAATCCATCAACAGGTGAAAACAGCTTTTATGGTGAATTTCTTATCAATGCACAGGGCGAAGATGTTGTCGCCGGTATTCGCACACCGTTGCCACTGACCCGTGCTGCGCGTCAGGATGGTGACGGTGAATCAATGGAAGAGGCGATGCCGGACGTTTTTGCCCAGCTTGATGCGGTGCGCTACCAGCTGGAAAAACATTACACAGACATGCAGGATCTAGAATTCACCGTCCAGCAGAACAAGCTTTACATGCTGCAGACGAGAAGCGGCAAGCGCACTGCCGAGGCTGCGTTGCGAATGTCTGTCGAAATGGCCGAGGAGGGGTTGATTTCGAAGGATGAAGCGTTGTTGCGCGTCGATCCGAATGCCCTAGACCAGCTGTTGCATCCCACTCTTGACCCAATGGCGGAGAAAGACGTTCTTACGCGTGGATTGCCCGCGTCACCCGGTGCTGCCTGCGGGCAGATTGTTTTGAGTGCTGACAAGGCAGAAGAGATGGCCGCGGCAGGTCATCAGGTCATTCTTGTCCGGTTAGAAACTAGCCCGGAGGACATTCATGGCATGCATGCTGCTGCTGGTATTTTGACCGCGCGTGGAGGCATGACAAGCCATGCGGCCGTGGTTGCGCGTGGGATGGGTCGGGCCTGTGTAGCAGGCGCGGGTGATCTGCGCTTTGATGAGGTCAGCGGCACTTTTTTCATCATGGATACGCAATTATGCCAAGGCGATGTCATCACCATCGATGGTAGCAGTGGCGAGGTGTATCGCGGCGCCGTTGCTACCGTTCAGCCCCGTATGTCAGAAGCTTTTTCAACAATTATGGAGTGGACTGACCAGCGCCGACGCATGGCGGTTCGCACCAACGCTGAAACCCCGGCGGATGCCCGCACGGCTGTTGGATTTGGAGCAGAGGGCATAGGCCTGTGCCGCACGGAACATATGTTCTTTGATCAGGACCGGATTATTGTCATGCGGCAGATGATCATGGCAGCCGATGCCGAGGGGCGTGAGGCGGCCCTGGCAAAATTATTGCCTATGCAGCGCCTGGATTTTGAGGAGTTGTTCTCGATCATGGCTGGTCTGCCAGTCACCATCCGGCTGCTTGACCCACCGCTGCATGAATTTCTACCACATTCGGATGAGGACCTTGCCGATGTTGCCGAGGCAGCTGGCGTGTCCAGCGAAACCGCCCGGCAAAGAGCGTTGAAACTTGAAGAATCTAACCCGATGCTCGGCCACCGTGGATGCCGGCTTGCCATTACCTATCCAGAAATATGCCGGATGCAGGCGCGCGCCATTTTTGAGGCAGCTTGTGCTGTTGCTGCCAAGGGTAAAGCGCCAGTTCCTGAAATCATGGTGCCACTGGCAGCGACTGGAAAAGAGGTTGCGCTCTGCAAAACTGTTATTGATGAGGAGGCCGTATCTGTCATGGCAGAGACTGGAAAGCAGATCAGCTATTTGGTTGGCACCATGGTGGAGTTGCCCCGGGCGGCGATTTGCGCAAATGACCTTGCTGCCGAGGCTGAGTTTTTTTCCTTTGGCACAAATGATCTGACACAGACCGCGCTAGGGATCAGTCGTGACGATGCTGGCGCCTTTTTGCACCACTACACCGATGCCGAAATCTATGCCAGTGATCCGTTTGTTTCGATAGACCGCGAGGGAGTTGGTGCGTTGGTGAAAATTGGGGTTGAGGGCGGCCGCAAACAACGTCCTGATATCAAGTTGGGCATTTGCGGTGAGCATGGTGGGGACGCCGCCTCCATTATCTTTTTCGAAGAGGTGGGTCTAGATTATGTCTCTTGCTCTCCTTACCGCGTTCCAGCAGCTCGTCTTGCTGCAGCACAGGCGGCAATTCGGGTGCAGGGGTGATCCGGGTCTTCGCCAGATTTTGAAAAAAGCCGGATTTGAGTTGGCCTTCGTAAATTAGTGATCGGCCTGAGCTATTTGATATCAAGCCCTGAAAAGCGCTTATTGAAACGCGCGACTTGGCCACCTGAGTCTACGATGCGGTGCTGGCCGGTCCATGCTGGGTGCGTTTTCGGGTCGATGTCAAGCTTCATTACATCACCCTCCTTTCCCCATGTTGAACGAGTTTTGCGCTTGCTGCCATCAGTCATCACCAAGGTAATTTCATGATAGTCTGGATGAATGCCCTTTTTCACGGCGCTCTCCTAGTCTCATCCTTGCAGTGTTTCCCGCAGGGTTTCTGTTTCCTCAATCCTGTCTACGCCGGCAGTCGTCAACGATTTGATCGGCCAAGAGCCCTGGCAATTAGACTGATGCGGTGTTATATCGACATCGGCACTGTAGCGCAAGCCTCAAAGCCTGTTTGGTGCCCTTTTTCACCGCGGCGATGCGCCGCTTCCCTTTTTTAATGGATGGCAGTTGATAATGCAGCGTGACAATCATAGTGCGCCGATAAAACCGATAGGTCTAAACGGCCGACAGCTAATGGCTGTTTTCTGGCCGTTTTTGCGGCCCTATCGCCTGCGGATCGCTGGAGCTGCTCTTTCATTGTTTCTGGTTGCAGGGGCTCTTTTGACGATGGGCCGCGGCCTTGCCTATCTCGTTGATGAGGGGCTTGGCAAGCAGGACCCGGAATTGCTTGACCGGGCTGTTCTGGGGACCGCAGTGATTGCTTTGCTGTTTGCCATCGGCAGCTTTCTGCGAACAACACTTGTCAACCAGATTGGCGAGATGGTTTTGGCCGATGTACGGCGCGCCGTATTTGCGCATTTACTCAAACTGTCGGCGGGTTGGTTTGAAACAGCCCGGACAGGGGACGTTTTGGCGCGGATCACAACCGATACGGCGATTGTCCAGACGGTGATGACCTCGACTCTGTCGATGGCAGCGCGCAATGTCATTCTTTTCATTGGTGGCCTGGTTATGTTGGTGCTGTCCAGCCCAAAGATGTCGCTGGTTGTGCTTGTTGTTGTACCGGTCGTTGTGCTCCCGTTGATTGTCATTGGCCGACGGCTGCGGAGCGCATCGCGCGTTGCACAGGATCGGCTTGCTGATGTTGCGGTGCGGGCTGAGGAAACAGTAAGCGCTATCCGCACTGTTCAGTCGTTTGGGCGTGAGGATTATGTTAGAAAACATTTTGAGACCTCTGTCGATGAGAGTCTGGCGGCCGCTCTATCGCAGGTTCGCCTTCGCGGTTGGCTTAGCGGGGTTCTTATTTTTTTGGTTTTTGCTGGCATTTCGGTTATTTTATGGATAGGTGGCCAAGACCTTCTTACGGGGCGGATCAGTGCGGGCGATCTGTCTTCATTCATTTTCTACGCCTTTCTAGTGGCGAGCTCGACCGGTTTACTTTCCGAGCTAGCTGGTGATTTGCAACGGGCGGCTGGTGCGGCAGATCGTATTGCCCAGCTCCTTGCCACAGACGAAACTTTGGGCGAACTGGCAATGCCCAAGAGGTTGACTGGAGAAGCGGACAGCGCTTGCAGCTTTGAGAATATCAGTTTTGTCTATCCAGCTGGTTCCGAGAGACCCGCGGTCCGAGGTGTGGATTTTGCTGTCGAGGTAGGACAGCGGATTGCTCTGGTCGGGCCCAGTGGTGCTGGCAAATCAACCCTTTTTCATCTGCTCCTGCGCTTCTATGACCCAGATGATGGCATCATTCGTGTTGACGGCATCGATCTGCGTGATCTTTCGCTGGCCGATCTACGCGGGCATATTGGCCTCGTGCCGCAGGAACCTGCGCTATTTTCGGCGACAATTCGTGAAAATCTGGCCTTTGGGCGGCCAGATGCTTCAATCAATGATATTATTAGCGCGGCAAAACAGGCGGAAGCGCATGAATTCATCAGTGCGCTCAGCCAGGGTTATGACACGTCAGTTGGTGAAAAAGGGGCTCGGCTGTCAGGTGGCCAGCGGCAACGCATTGCTATCGCAAGGGCGATTTTGCGCAATCCACGGTTGCTGCTTTTGGATGAGGCGACGAGTGCGCTTGACGCTCAGTCCGAAGCAGCTGTTCGAGGTGCGTTGGAAAATCTTATGCGCGATCGGACAACAATTGTAATTGCGCATCGCCTTGCCACAGTCATTAGGGCAGACCGCATTCTGCTACTCGAGAAAGGGGAAATCACGGCTAGTGGGACACATGAAGAATTAATGTATGAATCGCCCCTATATCGTAACCTTGCCGATCTGCAGTTCTCCATTCCAGATGGTAAGGTCTAAACTGGGTCAGAAAAAATAGCCGATGAGTGCCGCCACCTCATTTTTCCTGATGCCAGTAAAGGCACCGTTGACAATGGTGACAATGTTATGATGTTAAAACAGAAAAACGATTCTGAACTTCCATCTTTCCATATTATCAATCCCATCAATAGACAAAATTTTATCGCAGTCGAGGAATAGGCTAGTGTTTGTGTCATCTGTCAGAAAGTTCATTTCATTATTCATTTGTTCACCAGTGCTGGAGTGAAGTCTGATATCACTGATCCGTATTCCTAAAAGGTAGGTGAGAACCGGAGGGCTCCTACACCTGAAAAAATCTGTGGTGCTGGTTGGGACGTGCGCAGACATTGCATCTTGATGTTGATCTTACCTTGAGAGGTTAGTGACATTTCTGCTGGGTTCAGTGGCTTTCTCCCGATCGTGCGATGGCGGGTTGCCCGATCTGTGCCGGCAGTATGAAGCAGCTGCCAGCCAATCCCACGTTTTCCCAAGTTTAGTTCCTGTGCTTGTGCAATATGCGTGATGATTAGGTCTGCCGCATTCATATCAATGAGGTCGGCATTGATTTGGAGCCATAGTCAAGGCAGTGCCCTTTTGCCGAGTTTCGCGAGCTCATCATTTTGTGGAGTGATTACCGTTTGTAATCGATGGCAGGTAGTTTGAGTAACCGGTCGATCACTAGTTCTGAAGACAATTAAATCTCCTTAGTATATCTTAGTAGCTAATCTGTGATTTTCGATCCGGACAGAGGTATGGCGAAAAGCCAGCTGTAAAGCAGATTGGGCTGATCAATCCAGTGGGGCTGTGCTTTGTCATCTTGCCGTTTTGGCTTGCAGGCGTAAGATTCTGTTTTGGTCGTATTGCAAAGTAATGGCAGAAGGAGAGTCATTGTGTATCTGGCGGAAGACACAACCAGAAAGGGTCGTAAGAAAAGGTGTCAATAAAGCCCTAAAGCCAAATGAACTGCTTGAGTTTCCATCCGCTTGATTGCCGTGTGTTCGTGATGTTGCGGCTAAAGGATGTCCGTTACTGTGCAGCAACGCGTTGCGTGATTTTCAGCTCGATACGCCTGTTCCGTCGCCGTGCCTCGTCGTTGTCGCTGGGATCAAGGGGTTGAAATTCACCATAGCCTGTCGCTGCTAGTCTGTTCGCAGGCAGCCCCTGATCTGTGAGGAAGCGCACAACAGACAGCGCTCGTTCGGTTGAGAGATCCCAATTATCGGCAAACCGGCCGGCGCGAACTGGAATATCGTCGGTGTGACCTTCCACTTGCAGGATCCAGTTAATGTCATCAGGGATCTTGGTGGCGATATCGGCCAGTGTGAGGCCCAGTTTTTGCAACTGTTCCTCACCGCTGTTACCGATGCTGGCCTGGCCCTGATTGAAAAGCACCTCTGATTGGAAGACGAAACGATCACCAACGATTTGCACCTCGTCACGCCCGCTCAACACCTCGCGCAGACGTCCAAAGAATTCCGAGCGGAAACGCTGCAATTCCTGCACCCTGTTGGCCAGCGCGTTGTTCAGTGATTTTCCAAGACTAGCGATTGCCACCTTGTCGCGCGCCGCCTGCACTTCCAGATCGGCAAGCAATGTTGTCAATTCCTCAATCCGTTTCCGCAATGCAGTTGTGGCTTTTGTCATTCGCAAGATCTCAGCCCGTGAGGCGGCGTTCTCTGCTGCTAGGCTGTCGACCTGCTGATTTGCCCTGTCGCTGTCCTGCTGCGCCTGTGCCAGTTTTTTCAGCGCTGCTGCCAGGCTTGACTCGGTCGATGCGAGGCTGGCATCGGAAGCAGCAAGTTTGGTGTTGGCCTCGACAAGACTTTGCTCAGCGGTATTCAGTGCGGCGAGCCGCTCGTCAAGACGCAATCTGGCGGCTTCCAGCGCTGCCAATGTGGCTTGCTGCTCTTTGCTAAGCGCTGCATTTTCTTCGGTGCTGGAAGCCAGAAGATCTTTGGCATCCGCCAACTGAGACAGGATATCGTCGCGGTCCGCCATGGTGACTTCAAGCTCTCTTGAGATGAGTGCAAGATCGGCGGCAAGATTGGAACTGGCTTTTCGTTCGAGGTTGAGCAGTTCTGACAGGCTGACAAGCTGCTGCCGCATTTCGCCAAGAGTCGCATCCTGCCCAGAAACTCGGTAGGCGAGATTGACCTGGATTAGCACAAAGACCATTAAAACAAATATGATGACCATAAGCAGCGTGGCCAGCGCATCCACAAATCCTGGCCAGGTATAGCTCTCACTGCGTCGGTTACTTCCAAGGCGCGCCAGTGCCATTGATCAGGAATCCTGTGATGCGCTTGGTATTTGCCGCGGTACAGATCTCTCGCTTATTAGCTTGGCGATCGATGATGAAAGAGCCCGCAGTTCGCTTGCAACGATGCTGGTTTGTTGCGTGCGGTCGCGCTGTAGGTCAGCTGAAAGCTGGAGAATGTTCGCATTTAGCTGTGCCAATTGTTCTCGCAGTCGACGATCATCCGTCATTGCTTCGTTCAGACTGGCAAGCGCAGTGTTCGTAGCACTCATCTGTGCCAGCGTCTGGGCGCGTGTTTCCTCACCAGCCGCAATCGAGTGCGATAGTGACAGCAGGGCGCGTGCGGCCTCCTCGCTCATTCCTGAAGCCAGTGCGCCGCTGCTAACACTTTCGGTTTTGGCACCGCCCTCATTAAACTTAGCGAAGGCAGACAGCCAGTCCTCGAGCTCGTTGAAAAACCGACCCATCGCCTGGCCCAGTTGCAGATCCAGAAAGCCGAGGACTAGCGAGCCAGCCAGTCCGAATAGCGAGGACGAAAAAGCCGTCGCCATGCCTGACAGGGGGGCGTCTAGCCCATTGCGAAGCTGCGACATCATCGTGCTGAAATTATTACTGTTGGCGTCAAGTGAACCAACCACCAAACCAACGGCGCCGATGGTCTGCAGCAGCCCCCAGAAGGTGCCAAGCAGGCCAAGGAAAACAAGCAGGCCAATCATGTAACGAGAAATCTCGCGGCCTTCATCCAGTCGTGCGGCAACGCCATCCAATACCGATCGCAGGGACAGTGCCGACAAATGCTCACCCTGATTCTGGTCGGCCAGCATGGCATAGACTGTTGCAAGCAGTACTGGTTTGGTATTTGCTTGTTTTAGCTTACCATTCTGTTGAACGCCGACCAGCCAGCGCTGTTCTGGTGAGAGGCGCAGGGTCTGCCGTATGACATAGATGACACCAAGAAGCAGGGCGCCAAGAATGACGCCATTCAACGCGGGGTTGCCCATGAAGGCACCATGCAGCGGCGCCCAGAGGAGGGCGGCAATAGTCGCAACAATAGACAGAAAGATCATCATTCGGATGAGGTAACGGCGGGGGTCGGTCATAATCTACCGGGCTCCTTTACACATTCAACCCTGTGCATGAGTTTCTGTGAGATTATCTCTATAAGAATGGCAGGAATAAGGCCGATGGTATAGGGTGAATTCACAGGTTGCAGGGACGGGTGAATGTTATTGGGTAATTTTCGACATCGTTGGGACCTTGTCACTGCGAGCAGGCCTGGGTCAATCATCTGCCAGCAGTCAAACCGGCGTTGAAAACAGCTGCGCCTCATGTTTGTGCTGAAAAGTACAGATGGCTGGATTTTTTCAGTGATCCATGAATATGGCTCGAAAGCCCTTGGGGTTCTGGATGATAACCCCAGCGCTAGAGAAACTGATGCCAGTAACCCACGCTAAATCTGCGACTGTTAATTATCCGCACTGGTGAGATTGTGTCGCTACCATCCTATTTCCGCAGGGTTTTAAGGAGCTCAGCATGGATGGTCGGGTTGGCAGCAACAATGTCGCCGCTTTCGAGTGCTTTGTCGCGTGACGCAAAGTCGGAGACGAAGCCACCTGCCTCGCGAACCAGTAGAATACCAGCGGCCATGTCCCATTTTGACAGACCGCGTTCCCAATACCCGTCATAGCGGCCCGCCGCAACCCAGGCGAGGTCCAGCGCTGCCGCACCGGCCCTACGGATGCCAGAGCTGACTGCCATGACATTGCCAAGTTCGCGCAGGAAGCGTGCATGGTCATCCGCATCGCCGCGGCCAAGAAAGGGAATGCCGGTGGAAAACAACGAATCCGCCATGTTACGTCGGCCAGAGACACGCAGCCGGCGTTCGTTGAAAAAAGCGCCCTTGCCCTTTTCGGTGAAGAAAAACTCGTTGCGCGCTGGGTCAAAGACTGTTCCGGCGGTAATGTTGCTACTGCCGCATGGGCTCGTTTCCAAAACGGCAATGGAGATGGCAAATTGCGGAATGCCATGCAAGAAATTGGTTGTGCCGTCCAGCGGGTCAACAACCCAAACAGGGGCATCGGGGTCTTTGCCGGCCACCAGGCCTCCCTCCTCGAGCAGGAAACCCCAACTCGGGCGGGCCTTCTCCAGTTCGCGGCGGATGGTGCGCTCTGCATTGGTGTCGGCGCGGCTGACAAAATCGGCCGGACCCTTCCGGCTGACCTGCAGATTCTCGACTTCGCCAAAATCCTTCAGTATCCCACGGCTGGCGGTGATGGACGCCTTTTGCATGACATTGATAAGCGCGGATTGGGAGGCCATGGGGCGAGAACCTTTAATTTAAATTGATCGCAATAGAGTAAGGCTAAATGGCCTGCGTTATCGCGGTCTGACGTGGTGATGTCAAGCAGGGTGGCTGGTGTCAGCCTTTCGCCCGTTCAACATAGCTTTTGTCCTCGGGTCGGACGACAATCCTAGTGCCAGTCTCGATATGTGGTGGCACCATCACCCGGACACCATTCTCCAGCACGGCCGGCTTGTAGGAAGAGGATGCTGTCTGGCCCTTTACCACGGCATCTGCCTCAACAACCTCCATCACCACTGTATCGGGCAGTTCAATCGAAATTGGCTCGCCTTCGTGGCTGGACATCGTCACGGTCATGCCATCTTGCAAAAATGCGGCGCGCTCGCCGACCATATCTACCTGGATGCTGATTTGTTCAAAAGTTTCCGGGTGCATGAATACCAGAGTTTCACCGTCCTCATATAAAAAGGTACAGCCGATTTCGTCGAGTATCACGCGGTCAACAGTCTCGGAGGAGCGGAAACGCTCATTAAGTTTGGTTCCATTGCGGATGTCGCGCAGCTCGATCTGCGCAAATGCTCCGCCCTTTCCAGGTTTAACATGTGAGACTTTGACTGCGGCCCACAGTCGCCCATTATGTTCAATAACATTACCGGGTTTTACGGCGTTTCCGTTGAGTTTCATCTGCCTGTCCTTGTCAATTGCTTTCGAGCGGTTGCGCAGCGGCTTAGAGTGTTTTGCCAATTTCTGCGGCGTTGTCCAGCATGCGGCAGGAAAAGCCCCATTCATTATCGTACCAGGCGAGCACCCTTACCAGCCGTTTGTTTATGACATGTGTCTGTGTCAAGTCAGCGATTGACGAGTGGGGATCATGGTTGAAATCAATCGAAACAAGCGGCAAGTTGTTCACCGATAATATCCTGTTCAATGGGCCATCAGCTGCGTTAGTCAATAGCGCGTTGATCTCATCTGTGCTGGTCTCGCGTTCCGACGTAAAACCAAAATCAATTACCGAGACATTGGCTATCGGCACGCGGATTGCCGACCCGTTCATTTTGCCCCTCAATGCGGGTAGAACATCGCCAACCGAGTGGGCAGCACCGGTTGAGGTTGGTATCATTGAAATTGCGGCGGCGCGCGCACGGCGCATATCATCGTGGCTCGTATCAAGCGTCGGCTGATCGCCGGTGTAGGCATGGATGGTTGTCATGTAACCAGTCTCAATGCCAACGGATTGGGACATTATCATGGCAACGGGTGCCAGACAGTTTGTCGTGCACGATGCGTTGGAGATAATCTGCATTTCGGATGTAATCTGGTGATGGTTGACGCCATAAACGATTGTCGCGTCCGCGTCTTTACAGGGCGCTGAGACGAGAACACGTTTGGCTCCTGCATTAAGATGCGCGAGGCATTTTTGGCGCTCATTGAATTTGCCAGAACATTCAAGAACGATGTCGATTTCATGATCGGCATGGGGAATGTCGGCTGGATCACGCTCCCGGCTCATATGGATTTTGCCGCGGCCAACATCCATCCAGTCAGCGCCATAGCTAACTTTGCCGCTTGAACGGCCATGCACGGAGTCGAACTCATAGAGATGCGCAGAAGTTCCAATGGCACCAGGGCTGTTAATCAGCACAATTTCCATATCGTCGCGCCGCAGTTCTTCGAAGGCGCGAAGTGTCATTCTGCCGATTCTGCCGAATCCACTAATAGCAACGCGTAATGTCATTGCTTTGCTCCATTTCTGGTCTTGGTTTCTCTGTGGCTAGACATTCAATTTTCAGTCTGTCAGATCAATTGCCAGCTTTGCAACGGCACTACTGGTGATGTTGAAATGTTCATAGAGATCGGAGATCGGTGCAGAGGCACCAAAATCATTCAGTCCAACAAAGCCATCTCCCTCATTAAGTAAGCGGTCCCAAGGCTGCCGCACCGCAGCCTCGATCACGATGCGGGGACCCGATCCCAGTAATGCCCTACGGTAGGTCGCATCCTGCTGCCAGAACAATTCGAGGCATGGTACTGAGACCACTGTTGTTAAAAGACCATTTTCTGCCAGCGTTTCGCGCGCAGCAAGGGCGATTGCGACCTCCGAGCCAGAGGCAAGCAGTGTGATCTTGCCTGTCGCGGCATCGCCAGCGGCGATGTAGGCGCCCCTAGCAGTTTTGTTGTCCTGCAAATCGTTGGTGCGGAACTGAGCAAGCGGTTGTCGGCTTAAAGCCAGAATTGACGGTTTGGTCTTATTAGTAAGAGCACATTGCCAAGCTTCGGCGGTCTCAACGGCGTCAGCGGGACGGAAAACATTCAGGTTAGGAATTGCTCGCAGTGCCGCGAGGTGTTCAACAGGCTGATGCGTCGGACCATCCTCGCCAAGGCCAATTGAGTCATGCGTCATCACATAGACGACCTGTTGACGCATCAGAGCCGAAAGTCGGATCGAGGGTCGGCAATAATCAGTGAAAACAAGAAATGTTGCGCCGTAGGGAATGGCACCTCCATGCAACGCGATACCATTCATCGCTGCCGCCATGCCATGCTCGCGCACCCCATAATGGATATAGGAGCCGCCATAATTGTCCTTCGAAAAGACCTCATGTGCGCTAACACGTGTATTGTTGGAGCCGGTTAAGTCGGCAGAGCCGCCAAACAGGGCGGGGCAGGCCGGAAGGATGGCCTCAATGGCTTTCTGGCTGGCGACGCGGGTCGCAATTTTCAATGGCTCTGCGGCAAGAGATATCTTCCATTGCCGCACGGCCTCTTCAATTTCCCTGTCCCAGTCGCCCCGCATTGCCTTGTCAAAATCACTCGTGTCCAGTTCGTCATAGCGGGCCTGCCATGCGGCACGTGCGGCGCTGCCCCGGCTTCCGACTTCGCGCCAGTTGGCGATAATCTCAGCTGGAATTTCAAATGGGGCATGGTGCCAGCCAAGTGCTGTGCGGGTGCCGTTGATCTCCTCACCACCGAGTGGTGCGCCATGAACAGCCGAGGTGCCAGCCTTATTGGGTGCGCCAAAGCCAATGACGGTTTTGCATCGGATTAGACTTGGTTTGCCAGTGTATGCCTTGGCTGTGGCAATTGCAGCCGATACCGCGTTCATATCATGCCCATCGACAGCCAGAACCTGCCAGCCGTAAGCTTCAAAGCGGGTAGTGGTGTCATCGGACACCGCCAAATTGGTGCTGCCATCAATCGAAATGCCATTGTCATCAAAAAGCACGATCAGACGGTCAAGTCCCATATGACCTGCAATAGAAGCTGCCTCGTGGCTGACACCTTCCATCAAGCATCCATCGCCGGCAATCACATAGGTGAAATGGTCAACCAGCCTGTTGCTGAATCGTGCCGCGAGATGACGTTCTGCCATTGCAAAGCCAACTCCGTTGGCAAGGCCCTGCCCAAGAGGGCCAGTTGTTGTCTCGATGCCTGCAGCGTGACCGAATTCCGGATGGCCGGCAGTTCGAGCGCCTAGCTGCCGAAAGTTACGCAATTCGTCGATTGTCATATCTTCATAACCGGTGAGATGCAGTAGAGAATAGATCAACATCGAGCCGTGCCCGGCAGACAGAATGAAGCGGTCCCGATCTGGCCAGTCTGGCTCGCTAGCGTCAAATTTCAGATGGTCGGCAAACAGCGCGGTTACCGCATCCGCCATACCCATTGGCATGCCCGGATGACCGGACTTTGCCGCCTCAACCGCATCCATGGACAAAGCGCGAACCGCATTTGCCATATCCTGTCTTTCAGGTAAATTTGCCATTTACGGCTCCCAATTTTGCATGGCGTGGCGCGGCTCAAATAACGGGTGATGGCGCGCTGAAAACCTTGGCGCAATCTGCCTGCGTTGAACACATTCGTCAATCTATCTCGGCGGAAAACTGATACTCAAAACCTGTGTCAAATGGTCCTTTCATTGTCCAGTCTGAGCTGTAACCCTAATTTAGGGGCTTTATTTCATTCATGTTTTAGGCCAAACTTCCCAATGTAACCCGCTCACTCAACATTGATATTTGTTTTTCAGGGTTGTTGTAACTTGCTATCCTACTTGCTCTGCTAGACGATAGCTGCAAACAACCTAGTGGATTTTGATTGACGATGTCACGCCTCTCCCAAGCCCACTCGAAGCTGAATGATGCCCTGGCCGCGCTGGAGTCGGCGCTGGCATCAGCGCGTGTCAACTATGGGAAAATAAGAACGGGCGATTCGCCGGTGGACAGCGCTAGGTTGCTTGCTGATCTGCAGGCAGTTGATGCCAAGGTTGCAAAGGCGGTTAACATGATTAATGCGTCGCTAACTTCTGGTGTTGGTGATGGAGAAAGGCGATGAGTCAGTCTGTTGTAACCATCCGGCTCAATGGGACCCCGTACCAGATTGGTTGCGGCGCTGGCGAGGAGGATCATGTGATGCGCCTTGGTGTGGAGGTCGAGGATGTTCTGCAGAGCCTTGTCGCGGCCGTTGGCCAGATCGGCGAAGCGCGACTATTGGCAATGGCGACTTTAATTCTTGCTGATAGGGCCAACGAAGCCGTAACGCAGAAAGTATCTGATGCGGTAGCAATGAATGGAAAGAGCGGTGAGAGCTCCGCCGAAAGCAAAGCCGCTGACGCAATTGAAGCGGCGGCTGAAAGGATTGCCAATCTTGCGGCTAGAATTGGCGCCGATGGTTCACCCCAATCATAGTGTGAGATCTTGCATCAAATCTCCATTGTCATTAAATAAAAGACGAGCGGTGACTGGACTCTGCGTCTGGTTTTTCGATCCCTGGGGCCATAAATTAACTCTAGGGAGCTGCCTCTGATCAGGCTGTGGTCTGATTATTTGCGGCACCCACCTGCAAAGCAGGTCACAGAGGATGAATGCGCCGACGGGAATTCTGGTCGCCGCCGTTCATCTGTTGTCCTTTGGCAATTACTGCCATTTAACCTAACTGTTGCAGAGTCTGGATGTTTTTTATGCCGCCAACAGAGCCTGCGTCATCGAAACGCGATACCGGGATTGAAAAGGCAGCGCTGCGCAAACAGGCAGCGTGTAATCGTTCTGTACTGATGGCAGAGAACCCGTTTGCAGGAGATAAACTCATCCGCCAGCTTGAGGAAGTGTTGCAACGCTGTGGCAAGGGTATATATGCCGCTTATCTGCCGATCCGTTCAGAGTTGTCACCATTGCCGCTTGTCGCTGCACTGGTCGACTTGGGGATTGCCACTGCCTTGCCGGTCACGCCACCGCCTGGAAATCCGCTGACCTTTTATCGCTGGGCACCTGGAATGAGGCTGGATGACGGTCCGTATAACACCAAACAGCCACCGCTCAGCAGTGAGAGCGTCATTCCAGATGTGATTCTTGCACCCATGCTGGCCTTCGATGCGGAGGGTCGGCGGCTGGGCTATGGCGGAGGTTTTTATGACCGCAGCATAGCTACGATGCGCAACTCTGGACATCAAGTTGTTGCGATTGGTATTGCCTTTGCTGGACAACAGGTGGACAAGGTTCCCACCGGACCCTATGACGTGGCGCTTGATGCGATCTGGACACCTGATGGTATGTTCTGGCGCAATTCTGCCACGTAAATTAAGTGGGCACACTTGAATAAGGCCCGAATGAAGTGGGAATTGAGATGCGGGTATTGTTTCTGGGTGATATTGTTGGGCGCGCCGCGCGTAATGCGGTGATCGCGCAGCTTGCCAATTTGCGGCAGGACCTAGCAGCCGATTTTGCCGTGGTCAATTGCGAGAATGCCGCTGGTGGTTTTGGTATCACTCCAGCGATTTGTGATGACCTGTTTGCTGCGGGTGCAGACGTGCTGACGACCGGCAATCATGTTTGGGACAAACGTGAAATCTTTGACTATATTGCTGATGAACCAAGATTGTTGCGCCCACTCAACATGGCTCAGGGCTCGCCAGGCGGCGGTGTGTCTGCGGTTACCAACGAAGCTGGCCAGCGACTCACCGTCGTCAATGTGATGACAAATCTGTTCATGGGTCCGAATGACCCTGTTTTTGCTGCGCTTGATGGGGCGCTGGTCCGCAACCGGCTTCGCCGGGACACTGATTTCATTCTAGTCGACGTCCATGGTGAGGCAACTTCTGAAAAAATGGCGCTTGGCCACCTGGCGGATGGGCGGGCATCACTTGTCGTGGGAACCCATACCCACATCCCAACTGCCGATCATCACGTATTGCCTGGTGGAACAGCCTATCAAACAGACGCCGGTATGTGTGGCGATTATGACAGCGTTATAGGGATGGATAAAAAGGTGGCGACTGACAGATTCATCGGCATTGGCAGAGGCCGGTTGTCAGTAGCAATGGGTGAGCCGACATTGTGTGGTGTTCTGGTTGAAACACGTGATGATGGCCTTGCCAAGAGCATCACCCCGGTACGTCGTGGTGGGCAGTTGAGCGATGCCTGAGATGATGTTTTGGTGGCTCGGGTGCACATGCCAGGCTGTATCTTGCAGAGAATTTCTGTTATAAACCCATCATACTTCGTTTTAACCTGCGGCGTCTAACAATGTTGCCTTTGGCGGTCGAATGTGCCGCAGGTCTCAGTGACAAACAGTTAAGAAAAAGACAGACGTATGGCAGGCCACAGTAAATTCAAAAATATTCAGCACCGTAAGGGCGCTCAGGACAAGAAACGGGCGAAAATTTTTGGCCGTCTGATCAAGGAATTGACAGTTGCTGCGCGCAGTGGTTCCGATCCTGACTCGAATCCACGTCTGCGAACCGCTTTGGTTGCAGCGCGTTCGGCGAATATGCCCAAGGACAATATTGAGCGTGTCCTCAAGCGTGCTGAGGGTGGTGAGGGTGAGGCCTATGACGAAATCCGTTATGAAGGCTATGGCCCTGGCGGCACGGCGCTAATAGTCGAGAGCATGACTGATAATCGCAATCGTACAGCATCAGAAGTTAGGGCCGCTTTCAATAAATATGGTGGTTCGCTCGGTGAGACGGGGTCCGTCAGCTTCATGTTTGACCGTGTTGGAAGGGTGATTTACCCCGCCGATGTCGCCGATGCGGATGTAATGTTTGAGGCGGCGCTCAATGCGGGTGCTAACAATGTTGAGTCAGATGAGGACGGGCATGAGATCACCTGTGCTACCGAAGATTACAATAGTGTCAGTGAAGCACTATTCACGACATTTGGCGTGCCTCAGGAAGCAGGCCTCGTTTGGAAGCCGCAAAACACCATCGAAGTTAATGAAGCACAGGCCTCGACCCTAATCAAATTGCTTGACGTGCTGGACGATAATGACGATGTCCAGTCTATTGCTTCGAATTTCGATATATCCGATGACTTCATGGCCAAGTTGACCTGAGAGGCGGCACTGGATGCGTATTCTTGGCATTGATCCTGGGATCCGCAACACCGGTTGGGGTGTCGTTGAACAATATGAAAACAGGCTGCGTCATATCGCCAATGGGGTGATCAAGCCGAAACCCGACCTTGCCGATGCTGCACGGTTGCATTTCATCGCTCTTGGTGTGGCAGAGGCGATTGCAGTTCATCGACCTGATGCTGCAGCAATCGAAGAGGTTTTTGTTGCTAAATCGGCGACCTCAGCGCTGAAGCTTGGCATGGCACGTGGGGTAGCCATGATGCAATGCGGCGAGGCTTCGCTGCCACTGGTAGAAATTTCAGCAAGGCGGGTAAAGAAATCAGTCGCTGGCACCGGCGCCGCCGACAAGATGCAAATGCAGGACATGGTTGAACGATTGCTTGGTATCCGAGCTGCAAATGCCGATGCGGCTGATGCGCTCGCCATAGCGATAGCAGCAGGTCAAGATATAGCCCCATTTGGACTTGATGTGGAGGGGGCAAACAGAACTGGAAATAAAACGGCGTCAGGTTTAGGCTCTGCGCAGCGTGGTAGCGTTGAGGCTGGCCGTGGATCAGGTTTGTCGGCTGCCATTGAAAAAGCATTGGCACGAGATGCTGGAGAGGATAGCAGATGATTGCCCAATTGAGTGGCACCCTTGTTGAACGTGCAAACAACACTGTCGTTCTCGACGTTGGCGGGGTTGGCTATGCGGTGACTGTTTCAGGCAAGACGCAGACGCACCTAAGCTTTGCCGATCCAGCGGTCATGTTGTTGACAGAAATGGTCATCCGGGAGGACAGCATGACTCTGTTTGGGTTTCTAGAGCCGGCGGAGCGTGATGCGTTCAGACTTTTGACAACGGTGCAGGGTGTTGGCGCGAAGGCAGCCCTTGCCATTCTGTCGGTGCTCAGTCCAGCCGAGCTTTCGAGCGCTATTGTCGCCGGTGACAAGGCAATGGTTACCCGGGCAGATGGTGTTGGGCCAAAGCTGGCTCAGCGCGTAGTCAATGAATTATCTGAAAAAATTGGCAAGCTACCAACTCTTGCCTCTGGAATTGTTGGGGTTGACTTAGCTGGCACTGGCCCGGCTGAGGTTTATAATGAGGCGGAGGCTGATGCAATGTCGGCGCTACTCAATCTTGGCTATGGCCGGACAGAAGCGCATACCGCGCTGCTGCAGGTGCGGCAGAGGGTGGCGGATACTGGTGCTGGTGATGACGTATCATCCCTAATTGCCAGTGCCTTGCAGGAGATGGGAAGCTAGATGTCTGGTGAAGATGACCGCCTGATTAGTAGCGATATTCTGGAGCGTGCTGACAGCGCCTTGCGACCAACTTCGCTGGCCGAATTTGTTGGGCAGGGTAATAGCCGTGCCAATTTGGAAACCTTTATCAGCGCGGCGCGAGGCCGGGGTGATGCAATGGATCACACATTGCTTCACGGACCACCTGGCCTTGGCAAGACGACATTGGCACAGATTGTCGCTGCAGAGCTTGGCGTGGGTTTTCGAGCCACGTCGGGGCCGGTGATTGCCCGTGCCGGGGATTTGGCGGCTCTGCTGACCAATTTGCGGCCGCGTGATGTGCTTTTCATTGATGAAATTCACCGTCTTGCACCGGCGGTTGAAGAAGTTCTTTATCCAGCGATGGAGGATTTCCAGCTTGATCTTATCATTGGTGAAGGGCCGTCGGCGCGGTCGGTAAGGATCGATCTGCCAACTTTCACCCTCGTTGGCGCGACCACTCGATCGGGTTTGCTGACCACACCGTTGCGTGACCGGTTTGGCATTCATATGCGGATGCAGTTTTATGACCGGGAAGAACTGATGGCGATCTTAAACCGTCAGGCGACGAAGCTCGGGCTTGATCTGGCAGTTGATGGTGCGGCTGAAATTGCCGACAGGGCGCGGGGAACGCCGAGGGTTGCTGGGCGCCTGCTACGCCGGGTTCGTGATATTGCTAGCGTCGGTGGCCACACCTCCGTCAGTGCAGCGGTTGCCGATGAGGCGCTTGGGCGTTTGGAGGTGGACGCGAATGGTCTTGACGCGATGGACAGGCGCTTCCTTGGCTGCCTCGCGGAAAATTACAATGGCGGGCCGGTTGGTGTGGAAACATTGGCCGCTGTCTTATCCGAACAGCGTGATGTGCTAGAAGAGGTGATAGAACCCTATCTGATGCAGACCGGCCTGTTGATGAGGACGCCACGAGGGCGATGCCTGTCAGCTAGCGGGTGGAATTATCTCGGCATTGCCCCGCCGGCAGCTGTAGCACAGCAGCTTGATATGCTTAGCGGGGTTGTTGATGACGAAGACGCCTAGCCTCGCTTCGCAATCTGGTGTTTTGCCACTTGATGGCTGGATCGAAGAGGGAATGCATAACTACCTTTTGCGGGTTCAGTATGAGGATACCGATCTCAGTGGTATCGTCTATCATGCCAACTACCTGGAATTTGCTGAGCGGGCCCGTTCCAGCTATTTGCGCTGTCTTGGCATCTTTCAGGAGGAGGATTTGGATGGCAGGGCGAGCAAACATGCCTTTGTTGTCCAACGCGCAGAAATTGATTTCAGAAAAGTAGCTGGGCTGGGAGTTGTAATTTGCGTTTCCACCAGGAAGATCAAGCTTTCGCGATTGAGACTGACACTCAAACAAACCATCAAAAATCAGAAAACTGGCCTTATTCTTGCCGGAGTTGTCGTCGACACAGTGTATGTCGGCATTGATGGAAGAGGCAAGGCGGCACCGACGCGGATGCCAAATGAGATGATTAATCGCTTAACCAGAAAACATTAGGATCATGATTAAGGTTACCGAGGCACAATTGGATAAATGGGGTAGTTAAATGGAGTCTGTTGAAACTGTTGCAACGCATTCGGGTGCCGATATGAGCATTTGGGGACTGTTCATGGCAGCTGACCCGCTTGTCAAGCTGGTGATGCTGGTATTATTAGCGGCGTCTATATGTTGCTGGGCAATCATCGTTGACAAGGTTGCTTCAATTCGGCGGGAACGTCGGCTAGCAAGCGAATTTGAGGACTCATTCTGGTCTGGCGGGTCGCTTGACGAGTTCTATGATGAAACTGGCGCTGATCCACAGGATGCAATGAGCCGTGTTTTTGTTGCAGCGATGCGCGAATGGCGACGAGCAACATCGCGTGGTCTGGCGAATGCCAGTCGGTCCGATCTGCGTGCCTCTCTGGTTAGTCGTATTGACAGATCAATGAATTTTACCATCACGCGGGAGATGGAGCGGCTTGAACGTGGAATGAATTTTTTGGCCTCGATCGGTTCCGTATCGCCTTTCATTGGTCTACTTGGCACTGTCTGGGGTATAATGAGTTCGTTTCAGTCGATTGCCGAGTCCAAAAACACTAGTCTTGCAGTTGTTGCACCGGGAATTGCCGAGGCGCTGTTCGCCACCGCGTTGGGCCTCGCAGCGGCTATTCCAGCTGTCGTAGCTTACAACAAATTTGTTGGTGATATTGAAAGGCAGGGTGCCCGTCTGGAGACATTTGCCCAGGAGTTCAGCACCCTATTGACTCGCCAGCTGGATGAGGGCGGCAGCTGATGGGCGCGGGTGTAAAACGTTCTGGCAATGGACGACGGAATAGGCCAATGGGAGAAATCAATGTCACGCCCTTTGTCGATGTAATGCTCGTGTTATTAATCGTTTTCATGGTGACAGCACCCTTGTTGACCGTTGGTGTCGAGGTTGATCTGCCAAAGGCGCAGGCGGGGCAGATCAACGCTGATGCCGCGCCGCTTGTGGTATCGATCAAGGATGATGGCACACTTTATCTCCAAGAAACGGAGATTCCACCAGATCAGTTGATCGCTCGGCTCCAAGCCATTTCCAACGCCAATCCAGGTGTGCGCATCTTTGTTCGGGGTGATGCCGCCGTGGCTTACGGTGATGTCCTGGGAGTGATGGGGCGTATTCAGGCTGCCGGCTTTGAGAGGGTGGCCCTGGTTGCACGCCTGCCTAACCAGGGCTAGGTGGGGCTGCACCAGCTAGGTCACACGGGAAATAGCGAGACACCATGACAGGTCGTCCAATATTCATTTCAGTGATTATGCACTGTTTTGCGGCGGTGTTGGTATTTGTAGGTTTGCCATCGCTTAAACGCGATCTTCCTAAGGATATGCCGTTGGTGGTGATGGAAATCGTTCAGACTGTTCCCAAAACAAATTTGATTCAGGGTTACAAACCCAACACTGCAAAAGAAGAAAAAGAGCCAACCATTAGGAAAAAGCAACCAGCATTTCCTCCCAAACCACCGGCTACAAAATCAGCGCCAGCACCCAAGCCAGTGCCAAAAACAAAAGTTGAGCCCGTACCAGACCCTAAGCCCGAACCGAAAGAACCATCACCAGCGGCTGAGGTCATCCCGGAAAAGCCGACAGTAAAGCCCAAATTGAGTAAGGTGGAAGCGGTTCAAGCTCCCGAGGCAAAGCCGCACGTGCTCCCAAAATCCCTGCCAAAACAAAAGCCAAAACGTCAGAAATTAAAGATGCCAAAGACAAAACCGACACCACCGAAAGCCGCGCCGAAAAAACCTCGGACCACCAAGCCCACTCAGACTATCAATGCGCAGGCCAATCTGGCCGCACGGGTCAACAAGCTGGTCAAGGATGAGCAGAAACGCAAACAGGCGGCAACCGGTGTTCTTCAGAACCTTGCTAAGGTCAAAAATCAGGCTGAAGAAGCCAAGAAAAGGCGCAAGGAACAGGAGCGAAAGAAGGCGTCTGATGAATTGACCAAGACATTGAGCGCGGCGGCGGGCAATGCCCAGAAGGCGCCCCAGCCACCTCGTAACATGAAAATCGGTGTTGACGTGATTGACCGGTTGCGGATGCATCTTAGAGACTTTTGGACCCCGCCTCCGGGCGCTGCTGGCAATGATTCACTTATTGTTGACATAATTGTGGTGATAGATAGCGAAAGCAATGTATTGAAGGCCGATATTGAGGACAGGCTAAGAATGTCGCTAGACAAATATTTCAAGGCTTCGGCCCTTGCGGCGCAGCGAGCCATGGTGGATAGTTCGCCGCTGCCAATCCCGCACAATCCCAACGGGCAGCAGCGGGAGTTTATTTTTGAGTTTGACCCGGCCTTCATGTCTCGTTGACGTGGCGGTTGAGGCCAAGGCCGGTTAAGAGGGTGTCTTAATGAGTGCATTGAAAGAAAGATTTTCAATTCTATCCAGCCTGATGGCATTGGCTGCAGTAACATTTGTCTTTGCTGCTGAACTCGCATTAGCCCAACAGCGTATCCGTATCACCGAGGGGCAGGTTGCGCCAACGCCAATCGCCGTTGCTGAATTTACCAACCTCGGCGGCGAGATCAGCGATGCCGGGCGGGAGATCGCCGAAATTATATCCAATGATCTTCTCAGTTCGGGTCTGTTTGACCCGATCGATAGTGCTGCCTTTATCGCACCGCCAAAGTCACCCGCCATCCGCCCCAATTTTGCCAATTGGGCGCCGCTTGGCGCAAAAGGCCTGCTAGTCGGCTCTGCCGAGATTGATGCTGATGGCAAGTTGCAGGTGGAATTTGTGCTGTGGGATGTGATTACACAGCGTGACATAACCTCGGGCTCGGGCAATGCTAGTCCAGATGGTCTGCGCCAGCTGGCCCATAAGATTGCAGATTTTGTTTATGAAGAATTTACCGGGGATGCGGGTTACTTTGATACGCAGATTGTCTATGTGGCGGAGTCTGGAACGCAATCCCGTCGTGTCAAACGTCTGGCGATCATGGATCAGGATGGGCATAACCATCGCTATTTGACTAGTGGCCTCGACCTTGTGCTGACACCCCGCTTTTCGCCTCGGTCGCATGAAATTGCATATCTTAATTATTTCAATGATGAACCCAACGTCTATATTCATGACATCAGGACTGGAAGAAGCGAACGGCTTGGCTCATTTCCGGGGATGACTTTTGCACCCCGGTTTGGACCGCGAGGCGACAAGCTGATTATGAGCTGGGCAAAAAATGGCCTGACCGATATTTATGAAATGGATCTCAGCACGCAGGAAATTAGCCAGCTTACAAAATCAGCGTCCATCGACACCTCGCCCTCCTACTCACCGGATGGCCGCAAAATCGTTTTCAATTCTGACAGGGGTGGCCGGCAACAGCTATATGTCATGAATACTGACGGCAGCGATGTAAATCGCATTAGCTTTGGGGATGGGCGTTATGCAACGCCGGTTTGGTCGCCGCGCGGCGATATCATTGCCTTCACCAAAATGACAGGTGGTAGGTTTTACATCGGTGTGATGAATGTCGATGGGTCTGGCGAGCGTCTACTCGCCGAAGGATTCTTGGTTGAGGCACCAACTTGGGCGCCGAACGGGCGGGTGCTGATGTATTTCAAACAGGAGCCTTTTGAGAATGATGGCACCGGGGGCGAGACAGCTCTTTACCGTGTTGATATCACGGGATTTAACGAACGGCGTGTAATCACACCCTCTGATGCCTCGGATCCAGCCTGGTCGCCCGTCCGTTAGCATGTTGTCGGCTTCTCCCTTACCACTTCTCAAAATGGGTATCCAAAAGTATACTAGCCAGACATTTCAAAAGCTGCACTAAGCAAATGGCAAGTTTTTCTGTTTCTTTCACTGGGTTTTTGCGTTATTACATCTTAAGATTAGTCAGCCAAAAGCGAATTCAGTACCCATTTACGTGTCTGCACTCTAACTTTTGTGTTCCCGGCATCTCTTGGTTACTGAATTAGTGGTGCCAAAATGGTTCTGCAGATGGCGGGCACAATAGAATTATTGAACCGGTACGCCGGATAACTCAAAATATCGGGGGCATAAAATGTTTCAACGCCTGATTGCACTCTTCGCAGCGACCTTCTTCCTTGCAGCTTGTGAGACAGCATCACAAGTAGCAGGCGATAGCAGTGGCGACAGTACATCATCATCAACAACTGCAACAACAACCACAACCACAACCACAGCAACAACTCCTGCAACTTCAAGCGAAAGTTCGTCTGCTTCGAATTCCTCATCGACTACTGCTGGTTCTAGTTCAACAACTACAACCCGCACACCTGCTGAAAAGCTGACGGCAATTGGAAACACTGTCTATTTCGCTTTCGATAGTTCGGCGCTTGATCCACGGGCGCAGCAAACATTATCCCGTCAGGCTGGTTTTCTGAAGCTGAACCCATCAATCAAAATCACCATTGAAGGTCATTGTGATGAGCGTGGCACGCGGGAATATAACCTCGCCCTTGGTGAGCGCCGCGCCTCCGCATCACGTGATTTCCTTTTGGCACAGGGGATTGACGCAGCGCGGATTCGGATCGTGTCTTACGGCAAAGAGCGGCCTGCGGTTGAAGGTTCTAGTGATTTTGCTTGGGCAAAAAATCGTCGGTCTGCAACGATCATTAATTAGATGCGAGAATGCCCTAAAGATCTGGTGTTTTTTGAACGACTTGCAAAGAGGGGCTTAGCGCTCCTCTTTTTGTGCCTAATTTCTGCCAAAATGGCAGTTTACCGTCTTATCAATTTTATCGGATAATCGTTCCAATCCAATGTCAAAAAGTGCAAGGGCTGCTTTGATGATATTAAAAAAATTCGGCGCATCTGTGGCCGCGGTGCTACCACTTTTGCTAATTACATCTCTTGCTGGCGCACAAAGTTACAATGCTAATGGATCGAACAAAGCCACAACGGGCAAGAGCCCGCGTACGGTTATACTCGCCCCTGAAGACGCCAAAGTTGAACAGGAATTGATCCTGCGTCAGCAGCAGCGCATGGATCTATTTGATGCAGACCTCAAGAACATGCGCGGCAGTTTCGAACAAGGTTTTCGCACACTGATGATGCGGGTCGAGCAGCTCTCCAGCAGCACCTCGACAGACGAAAGCGAGATCAGTGCTAGCATCCGGTCCTTGCAGGACAATATCGAACGTCTGACTGACGCGCTTGCAATGACCAATCGCCGCATGGAACGCACACTTGAAATCACCTCTGATGTGGAATTTCGGTTGTTACGCATGGAAAAAAGAATGCAGACTCTTATGACGCTTGGTGGTGATGATCTCGCCAATGCTGCGGTTGCTGATGACACGCTGCCAGTCGACCCCGGTGAGCAAATCACTATGCAGCGTAACGCGGATAACGATACCACTACTTGGTCGGTTGATGAGAACAAATTGAATCAACAGCTTGGTGATGATGAAATGATGGTTGCCGCCGCTCCAAAAAACAAACTGAAAGACGCAGTCGACGGTATTGCGCAGTCGGATGCTCTTTTTGATGCTGGGAATATAGCAGAGGCAAACGCAACTGATGAAGCGCTGACACCGCCAGTAAAACCCAAAATACTGCCCGACGAAAGTCCAGATGAACAATACCGCTTTGCCCTTGGCAAAGCGCTACAGAATGACCTGGAGACCGCGGAGGGTGCTTTTGCCGAGTTCCGTTTATTTAACAAGGGACATAGCCGTGAGGCTGATGCCGCGTTCTGGCTTGGTCGAGTCCAATTTATGCGGGGATCCTATGAAAAGGCAGCCATGACATTTTCTGAGTTCAACTCGGCATACCCGAATGATGCCCGTTTGGTGGACACAACGATGTGGATCGCCGAGTCAGTCTCGCATTTTGCACCTCAGGATCAGGCCTGCGCCATTTATGCTTCACTGCCGAGCCTCCTTGACTCTCCGCCTGAAAGTTTTACCACACAGCTGGCTAAATTGAGTGTCGCCTCGAATTGTGACAGTTGAGCCTGATAGTAGACAGTTAATACGTTTTGCTAGGGCTCTTGAGGATGGTATTGCATCTTTTAGTGCCCGTGCAGGTGTCCTGTGGTTTGGCCAACAGGCTTTGGCGGAGAATGAGCGCCCTTTATTGACCGCATTTTCGGGTGGGCCGGACAGTACGGCCCTCGTCCTGCTTACGGAGCGATATGCCAGAAAAAGGGGTATTTCCCATAAAGTAGTCCTTATCGATCATGGTTTGCGCAATGATTCATCCGATGAAGCTATCCGTGTCGCGACGCGGATGCGGAATTTCGGAATTGATATTGCAATCAGGCGGGTTGAGGCTATCGCACCTAAAAACGGCATTCAGAATTGGGCCCGCCGTCAACGCTACGCAATTCTGACATCGATTGCACGCGAATCAGGCGCTGTTCTGTTGCTTGCGCATCATGAGGCCGATCAGGCAGAAACCGTTTTCATGCGTCTGTCCCACGGCTCCGGCCTCGCAGGTCTTGGTGGCATGCGGCCAACCTGTTTCTTGGCTGATGTTCCAGTTCTGCGACCACTATTGGAATGGAAACAAGATGAATTGTTGGCTGTGTGTCGGGATTTTGGCTGTGGTTTTGAGAATGATCCAAGCAACCAAAATCGCAAGTTTGAACGGGTTCGGGTGCGACAGTCTCTAGCATGTCTCTCTGCAAGCGGAAAGGATATGGCTGCGGGATTAATCCGTTTGTCTGCCGCTGCACGGTCGATTTGTTGCAGTGTTGATGCCATTCTGGCGGATCAACTCGATCTACCTCAGTTATTTGCTGAAGGCTATGCGGTCTTTTCGCTGGCGGCCCTTCGTCCGCTACCTGATGATTTGTGGCGGCGGGTGGTTGGCAGTTCGGTATTAGCCGTCGGAGGAGGTGATTATTTGCGATCACAAGCAGCATTCTCCCGGCTGCGGTCATGCCTCGAGGCTGGCGCGTCGGCGACGCTCGGTGGATGCCGTTTTACCTTGATGGGTGGGGGGGTATTCTGTTGGATTCTGCATGAGCTTGGCCGGAACCCACCCTATGTTGAGATTAGCGCGTCCGTACCTATTATTTATGCAGGCGTTTGGAAGATTGTCTCGCCGCTGGCCGGGCATATCCGCATGCTCGGCGATGAATTGCCACCCGCGCAGTGGGATGGTTTGCCCCATGCCCTCAGACAAACGCTTCCAATCATTGAAACCCTTGACGGAAGGGTGCTGTATCCCCATTTTACTGGCGTAGCAAGTATTGCATCCGTGACTGGTGGCGCGACCGCAACGTTTTTGGCGCTTAAGAGCGAGCAGAATTCTGGCAAAGAAAAAGAAAATGGGCAACGCGTGGCGCTTAACACGAAAATGCCCGTAGCATTAACGAAGGGTGGAAGTTGTCGTGAATAACCTGGCAAGAAATATCATTATCTGGCTTATTTTTGGCGCGGCCCTTGTTGGGCTGTTCAACCTCTTTCAGAGTCCCTCGCCGTCAACTCCCGGCACCCAGCTTGCTTATTCAGATTTCATTGCTGAGGTTAAAAGTCAGCAGGTGGTTGAAGTGGTCATTGATGGCCGCAATTTGAAAGGGCAGGCCAAAAATGGCCGCGTCATCACCAGTGTGATGCCAGAGGGAACCGATGTTGTTGCAGTCTTAGACGCCAATGACGTTCGTATAATTGCGAGTCCGGAAAAGAGCGGCATGCCCGGTTTTCTCTCGATCCTTTTGTCGTGGTTTCCGATGCTTCTCTTCATCGGCATCTGGATTTTTTTCATGCGGCAGATGCAGGGGGGGTCGCGTGGCGCCATGGGCTTTGGCAAATCGCGAGCGAAACTTCTGACTGAACATCAGGGCAGGGTTACATTCGAGGATGTCGCTGGCATTGATGAGGCAAAAACAGAGCTGGAAGAGGTTGTCGAATTTCTGAAGGATCCCGGGAAATTCCAGCGGCTTGGCGGCAAGATCCCTAAGGGTGTTTTGCTTGTAGGACCTCCGGGGACTGGTAAGACGCTTCTCGCTAAGGCTATAGCTGGCGAGGCTAATGTTCCTTTTTTCACTATCTCCGGCTCAGATTTTGTTGAGATGTTTGTTGGTGTCGGTGCAAGTCGTGTCCGCGATATGTTTGAACAGGGCAAGAAAAATGCTCCCTGTATCATATTCATCGATGAGATTGATGCAGTCGGACGGCATCGTGGCGCTGGACTTGGTGGTGGCAATGATGAACGTGAGCAGACGCTCAACCAAATGCTTGTTGAAATGGATGGGTTTGAGGCGAATGAGGGTGTGATCCTGATTGCCGCAACCAACCGTCCCGATGTGCTTGACCCCGCGTTGCTGCGTCCTGGCCGGTTTGATCGTCAGGTTGTTGTTCCTAACCCTGATGTGATGGGACGTGAAAAAATTTTAAAGGTGCATATGCGTAAGACTCCACTTGCAGAAGGTGTCGACGCACGTGTAATCGCCCGTGGTACGCCTGGCTTTTCCGGTGCTGATCTGGCCAATCTTGTGAATGAGGCGGCATTGCTGGCAGCACGCAAAGGGCGGCGAACCGTATCCATGGCCGAATTCGAGGAGTCCAAGGATAAGGTTATGCTCGGCTCCGAACGGCGATCGATGGTGATGACCGATGAGGAAAAGCGGCTCACTGCCTACCACGAGGCAGGCCACGCTGTTGTGGCGTTACATTGCCCGGCGTCTGATCCCATTCATAAAGCAACGATTATTCCAAGGGGCCGGGCGCTTGGAATGGTGATGCGTCTGCCTGAAGGAGACCGCATTTCACTTGCACGTGACAAGATTTATGCCGATCTGCGTGTCGCTTGCGGTGGCCGCATAGCTGAGGATCTGATCTTTGGTGAGGACAAGATTACCACCGGGGCCTCGTCCGATATACGAATGGCAACTGATATGGCCCGCCGCATGGTAACAGAATGGGGCATGTCGGAGAAACTTGGCTTCCTTGCCTACAGCGCTGATGAACAGGAGGTATTCCTCGGTCGTTCAGTGTCACAGCAGAAGAATATGTCGGACCAGACAGCATCCATTATTGACGCTGAAACGCGTAGGATAATTGACGAAGCCTATGATGACGCCACCAAAATATTAAAAATGCACGATGATGAACTCGAGCGCCTGGCTCAGGGTTTACTTGAGTATGAATCGCTTAACGGCGACGAAGTCAAGATCATCGTTGAAGGCGGTACTCTGTCCCGTCAAGACCCGGCAGATGAAATTGATACGCCTCGTGGCAAGCGATCACGCGCTACCATTCCAGGTTCTGGCCGGAGTAAGAAGCCCGGCAGTGAAACCGCCTGATTAGGCTGGATGGCCAAATGCACGGCAACCCAATTTCAGAGGGGGTGCTTCCGGCACCGCCTTTTGCCGTGCCAAGTTGGGTGCGGCCGGTCGTTTCATCCGGAGGCAGCCAGCCAATTGTCGGTGGGCAGGCCAGCTTCGATTTTGTTGATGTTGTGCAGGCTGGCGCGGATGGTTATCGCGTTTGCAGGATGGATATTGAGCATTTGTTGGACACCGCTGATGACCGCAATATAGCAGTGCGAATCATGGACAATCTGACGCAGCCACGCACCGAGTTTGCTGGCCTTGCCATGACAGCTCCCGCGATTATGGGCATTTTGAATGTCACGCCTGACAGCTTTTCTGATGGCGGGCAGCATAGTGCGCCTCCACTGGCGGTAGCAGCTGGCAGGGCTATGGTTATGAAGGGTGCTGACATTATAGATATTGGCGGCGAGTCGACCCGCCCAGGGGCAGCCCCTATCACCCGCAATCAGGAATTAGCACGCGTGCTGCCACCCCTGAGTGGTTTGAAGCAATGTGGAGCTGTGCTTTCTATTGACACAAGACACGCCGAGGTGATGGATCGGGCGGCCGCTGCGGGTGCTGGCATCATCAATGATATTAATGGGCTCGGCGGCGAGGGAGCCCTTCAAGCAGCGGCCCGGACGGGATGTCATGTTGTTATAATGCATATGCAGGGAACGCCTGAGACGATGCAGGAGGACCCGCAATATGACTTTGCCCCGGTTGAAATTTACAGGTTTCTGGAAAGCCGGATTGCGGCGGCAATGGCTGCCGGGATCCCGAGGTCAAAAATTAGCGTTGATCCCGGTTTTGGTTTTGGCAAGACTCTCCATCATAATCTCCAGTTAGTGAACTGGCTGGCGATGTTGCATGGGCTTGGGGTGCCACTGCTGTTTGGTGCAAGCCGAAAATCAAGCATTGCAAAACTTTCATCTGGTGAGCCAGCCGATCAGCGTCTCCCCGGTTCACTTGGGCTGGCCATGGCGGCAGTCCGGCAGGGCGTTCAGATGCTACGTGTGCATGATGTTGGCGAGACTGCACAGGCACTCTCGGTCGAATTAGCACTTCTGGAGGAGGTGACGTAATATCCTTTCACCGCGAGGGGTGGTGAGGCCATTAATGGCCTTGTGAAACTGGTTAACGCTGACCTATTCTTTAAGGCTTCTATCGGTTGGTTTTTCTCTGGGAATATGCGGAATAATGGCAGGACTTTTTGGCACTGATGGTGTTCGCGCCCGCATCAATACGGGCCCGATGACCGCCGAGGCCGTTGTCAGGCTGGCGCTTGCTGCCGGTCGCTGGTTTGTCGATAACAATATGGAGAGCCGTGTCGGCCGTCCAAAGGTGGTGATTGGCAAGGATACGCGCTTGTCTGGCTATATGCTTGAGTCAGCGCTTGTCGCGGGGTTTACCTCAATTGGAATGGATTGTCGGCTCCTGGGTCCACTGCCAACACCGGCTGTAGCGCATTTGACAAACTCGCTGCGTGCCGATCTTGGCGTGATGATTTCAGCCAGCCACAATCCGCATCATGACAATGGCATCAAACTCTTTGGCCCTGACGGCTATAAACTAGATGATGAGATAGAGATTGCGATCTCCGAACTAGCTGCAGGGTCCATTGCACTTGCTGATGCGTCTGATCTTGGTCGTGCCCGGCGGATGCTGGACTCGGTTGGGCGCTATGTCGAGTTTGCCAAATCATCCTTTCCTGATGATCTGCGTCTCAATGGTATGAAGATCGTGGTTGATTGTGCCAATGGCGCTGCCTATCGTAGCGCTCCAGACGCACTCAGTGATCTTGGCGCTGAAGTGATACCGCTGTTCAATGATCCTAATGGCTATAACATCAATGAGGGCTGTGGTGCCGTTCATCCCGAGAAGATGGCGGACGCCGTGGTCACGCAGGGCGCAACGGCTGGTATCGCGCTTGATGGCGATGCCGATCGCTTGATCCTTGCTGATGAGACGGGTCATGTGCTTGATGGAGACCAGATTCTAGCCTGCCTTGCCGTTGCGATGAGAGCGGACGGCAAGCTGACAGGCGGTGGCGTCGTCGGTACGGTTATGAGTAATGGTGCCTTTGAGAGTCATCTCAAGGAGCATGGGCTGGCGCTGCACCGGGCGGGCGTTGGCGACCGTTATATTCTTGAGATGATGCGCCAGACCGGAATCAATCTTGGCGGTGAGCAATCGGGCCATATTCTAATGACGTCGCTTGGTACTTCGGGTGACGCTCTTGTTGTAGCTTTGCAGATGCTGGCGCTGCTAAAGCGCAGCGAGCAACCTGCAAGCCAGTTGTTCAACGCTTTTACCCCGTCGCCGCAGAAGCTGGTAAATCTACCGGGACTCGACCCGACCCTATTGCAGGATGAGGCGGTAAAGGCTGATCTTGCAAAAATTGAGCAGGAACTTGGTGATGCCGGCCGCATTCTCGTGCGCCCCTCGGGTACTGAGGCTCTCATCCGGGTGATGGTTGAGGCGGAGGATGATGCGCTGCTCCAGGCGAAAATGGCTGAAATAATTTTGCGCCTACAAAAAGCGTCAGTGTAAAATCGAATAAAAACAATAATATGAAAAAAAGACCTTTTGTACCTGCCAGGTGTCGATTGGTTGACAATTTTTGTTTGCCCTGCGCATCCTCACTTTGGGTTGTCATCCCCCAACGGATGGCTAAATTTCTGACGAGGGTGCAATGTCTCCTAACGCTAAACCGGTCAAAAAGCCGGTATCCAAGCTGTTTTCAACTGGTCCAACGCGAAAACGGCCGGGATGGTCGCCGGCAGCCCTTGACAACGCTGCGGTTGGTCGCTCGCACCGCGCTGCCGGACCAAAAGCCCGGATCCAAACCTGTATTTCCAAGATCCATTCTGTTCTCGAGCTGCCTAAAGATTACATCGTCGGCATTGTTCCCGGTTCGGACACAGGAGCGGTTGAGATGGCAATGTGGTCGCTGCTTGGCGTACGTGGTGTAGATATTCTGGGATGGGATGCGTTTGGCGCTCTCTGGGTTGCCGATGCAATAAATCAGTTGCCCTTGGAGAATGTCACCACCCATATTGCCGACTATGGCCATCTGCCAGATTTGTCAGCTGTTAATTTCAACAATGATGTAGTTTTCACCTGGAATGGTACGGCCGCCGGGGTTCGTGTCCCCGATGGTGACTGGATCCCAGACGACCGCGCTGGTCTGACAATTGCCGATTCCACTTCCGCTTGTTTTGCAATGGAAATTCCTTGGGAAAAGCTCGATGTTGTGACTTTTAGCTTTCAGAAATCGCTCGGAGGGGAAGGTGGTCACGGTGTGATTATTCTGTCACCGCGGGCGGCTGAGCGTGTCAACAGCCATACCCCGTCATGGCCGATGCCAAAGGTTCTCTCGCTTGCCAATAAGGGCAGACTCGATACCGCACTGTTTGCTGGAATGACAATCAACACACCGTCAATGCTGGTAATCGAGGATGCGATTGACGCGCTATCGTGGGCGGAAAATCTTGGCGGCGCGCGCGGGTTGATCGCGCGGGTTGATGCTAGCTTTGCGGCAATGAATGCATGGGTTGCTACAACTCCCAACTATGCCTTTTTGGCGGTTGATCCGGCGACAGTGTCACAGACGTCTGTCTGTTTGCGCTTTGCCGATGACTGGTTTATCGATCTAGGTGCTGATAAGCAGAAAGCTGTGCTTAAGGATGTTGAGGCGCTGCTGGCTGCTGAGGATGTAGCGATTGACATTAGTGCCTACCGCGATGCGCCAACCGGGCTTCGTATCTGGTGCGGGCCGACGGTCGATCCGGATGATGTTGCCGCACTGCTGCCATGGCTTGACTGGGCCTATGTCCAGACACGCGCTCAACATCAGGGGGGATGTTGCCTGACAACTTTTCAAGACTCGATAGAACAGGATGAAAATCGTGCCAAAACTACTGATAAGTGACAAATTGAGCCCGCGTGCCGCAGAAATTCTGCGGGAAAGGGGAGTTGACGTGGATGTTAAGACTGGGCTCAGCCCGGATGAATTGGCTGACATCATCAGTGACTATGACGGGCTTGCCATCCGCTCGACGACCAGGGTGACGGCAGAAATTCTTGCCGCGGCCTCTAAGTTGAAGGTTGTTGGCCGGGCCGGCATTGGCGTTGACAATGTCGATATTCCATTGGCGACGGCAAAGGGTGTCGTGGTGATGAATACCCCTTATGGCAATGCAGTCACAACCGCTGAACATGCGATTACCATGATGCTGTCGCTTGCCCGCCAGATCCCGGCGGCTAATGCTTCAACGCAGGCTGGTAAATGGGAAAAATCAAAATTCATTGGAACTGAGATCACCGGCAAGGTGCTTGGCATCATCGGCTGCGGCAATATTGGCGCGATTGTAGCCGACCGGGCGCAGGGGCTCAAAATGCGGGTCGTTGGCTTTGACCCCTACCTGACGCCAGAAAATGCAAAGCGCAGCGGAATTAAAAAGGTTGAGTTGGATGAATTACTAGCACGGGCTGACTTCATCACTCTGCACACACCGCTTACAGATGCGACGCGCAATATAATCTCAGCGGATGCACTGAACAAAACCAAAGCTGGGGTGCGGATCATCAACTGCGCGCGTGGCGGGTTGATTGACGAGGTTGCACTTGCGGCGGCGCTGTCAACCGGGCATGTCGCCGGAGTGGCGCTTGATGTGTTTGCCAATGAACCTGCAATTGATAACCTGCTGTTCGGTATGGATAATGTTGTGGCAACGCCACACCTTGGCGCCAGTACGCTTGAAGCGCAGGAAAAGGTCGCCCTGCAGGTAGCTGAACAGATGGCAGATTTCCTGATCAATGGTGCGGTGACAAATGCCCTCAACATGGCCTCAGTCAGCGCCAAAGAAGCGCCAATCTTGCGTCCGTATATGGCGCTCGGTCGTAAACTTGGCGAATTCCTGGGACAGGTGGACAGTAATGGGCTGACCACTGTCAGCATTGAATTTGACGGCAAGGCGGCGTCGCTCAACCCAGACCCTGTTGTGGCTTCGACCCTTGCCGGCCTGCTTGGCTCGGCTATGGAGTCGGTAAATATGGTCAATGCTGCAACTACCGCCAGCACCAATGGTATTGCAGTTTCCACCATTCGTCATGACCGCCGCTGCGATTATGAGACGTTGTTGCGGGTGACTGTCAGCCATGGCGGTGGCGAACGGACGATCGCTGGCACGCTGGTGGGCGGCAACAAAGCCCGCATTGTCGAGGTTCAGCACATCCCTGTCGAATCCGATTTTCCTGACAACCTGCTATATCTGCGCAATTATGACAAACCCGGTTTCATCGGCGATCTGGGTAGCCTGTGCGGTGCGCGTGGAATCAATATCGCGACTTTTCATTTGGGCCGCAAACAGGCTGGCGGCGAGGCAATTGCCCTTGTTGAGATTGACGGCGGCATGGACGCAGAGACGTTGCAGGAACTTCGCGGCTTAAAACAGGTGGTCCGCGCAGATTTCCTCAGTTTTAGCCAATAGGCTGCGTCTGGGATCGCAGGCAGATCGGGTGCTGTCGCTTGCGGTTGCTGCCTTTTTTGGGTATTGTCCGCCGCTATTTTGAAGCATTTATTAGTAGCCGGTCTGTTTTAGCCCGTCTGACCATCATTGAACACAGGAAAATTAATGAAAAATGTAGCCGTGATCGGTGCCCAGTGGGGCGATGAGGGCAAGGGCAAGATTGTCGATTGGCTATCTAGCCGGGCCGATGTGGTCGTGCGGTTTCAAGGAGGACACAATGCCGGCCACACGCTGGTTATTGATGGCGTTGAATATAAATTATCGCTGCTTCCTTCAGGCATTGTGCGGCCTGGCAAACAGTCGGTCATCGGCAATGGCGTAGTTCTTGACCCGGCGCATCTTCTGTCTGAGATCAAGCAGCTGCGCTCGCAGGGAGCAGAAATCACGTCGGATACATTGCTTGTTTCTGAATCGGTTGCCTTGATTCTGCCCGTACATCGGGTCATTGACGCCGCCCGTGAGGCTGCGCGGGGCGGTGACAAAATTGGTACTACCGGGCGTGGTATTGGTCCGGCCTATGAGGACAAGGTGGCGCGCCGAGCCGTTCGACTTAGCGATCTGGCTAGCCCCAAAACGCTGGCGGAAAAGTTGGCGGCGATAGTGGTGCATCACAATGTCTGGCTTGCGGCTTTTGGACATGCACTGGCGGATGCTGACGAAATGTACTCCTATCTGATGTCGATGCGTGATGAATTGCTGGCCTTCTCCGGCCAGAGTTGGCAGTTGCTGGCAGCTGCCCAGGCGAACAGCAGGCGTGTGCTTTTCGAAGGGGCCCAGGGCGTGATGCTGGATATTGACCACGGTACCTATCCGTTTGTAACCTCGTCAAACACCGTCGCCGGTCAGGCGGCAACTGGGTCTGGCACCGGCCCGACCTCCATCGGGTTCGTTCTCGGCATTACTAAGGCCTACACGACTCGTGTAGGCAGCGGTCCGTTTCCGACTGAGGATTTTGGCAGTGATGGTGACCGTATGGGTGAACGTGGGCGTGAGTTTGGCACGGTGACAGGGCGCAAACGTCGCTGTGGCTGGTTCGACGCGGTGATGGTACGCCAGGCAAATGCCGTGTCCGGTATTACCGGTATGGCACTGACCAAGCTTGATGTTCTGGATGGTTTTGACATGCTGAAGATCTGTGTCGGCTATGATCTGCATGGCACACGGCTTGATCATTTCCCGACCAACTCGGGGGCGCAGGCAGCCTGCACACCAATCTATGAGGAAGTGCCAGGCTGGCATGAGAGCACCTATGGCGCGCGCCGATGGGCTGAGTTGCCGGAGAATGCAGTCAAATATATCCGTCGCGTCGAGGAGTTAACGAAAACCCCTGTCTCACTTGTCTCGACTGGGCCCGAGCGTGACAACACAATACTCGTTACCGACCCATTTGGCGACTAATTTTTCGTAGGTGACTGCTGCTGCGAAAGCAAGTCAAATCATAATACCCGCGTTCCGCCTCGGCTGGTGGTGCGTCGTGGCTATGTTGGTAGTCTGATTACTGTCATTCCGATCTCTATGGAGTGTGTTTTGACTGATCGGCTCTTGCCGTACCATTGCCGATTGACACACCATGGCTAATGACGCCAATGAGAATAAAAAGGTAAAAAACAGGCTGTTTGATAGGTCCGGTAACCATGCCTTATCTACCGCCTTTATCTTCCAACAAATGATTTTTGAAGGTTTCTATTGATTAACTCAATAAAGCGCAAAATAGAGGGAGGTTTCGCCATTATTCATGGGGCAAACCCAATCCCCTGCGCACCCAAACGGCGGGCACGATTTTTCTCGCATTTATGTAGGTGCTAGTGTGGCAGCAATGCTGGGTCACCATCTGCATCCGGCAGCAGCTTCATTTCGGTTGCCTTGTCACGCACGGCTTTTTGCAACTTTTCAAAAGCCCGAACCTCAATTTGACGGATACGCTCGCGGCTGACGGAAAATTCAGTAGCCAAATCCTCTAAAGTCAATGGTGGCTCGGTAAGACGGCGCGCCTGCAGGATACGTTGCTCCCGTTCGTTAAGTCCCTTAATAGCATCCATCATTAGGGATTGGCGGGCGGAATATTCCTCGTGCTCAGCAAAGGTGGTTTCCTGATCAATGCCGTCATCTTCTAGCCAGTCCTGCCATTCGCCAGCCCCCTCACCATCTCGGGACAGCGGTACATTCAACGAACGGTCATTACCAGCCATACGCTGGTTCATCGACATGACCTCAGCCTCAGTAACGCCGAGTTGGTCAGCGATGTGCGTGACCTGATCGGGTTTAAGATCACCCTCGTCAATGGCCTGTATCTGACCCTTAATCCGGCGCAAGTTGAAAAACAACTTTTTCTGGCCGGCGGTTGTACCAATTTTCACCAGAGACCAAGAGCGCAGGATATACTCCTGAATTGCCGCCTTAATCCACCACATCGCATAAGTGGCGAGGCGAAAACCCTTTTCAGGCTCGAATTTCTTGACGGCATGCATCATGCCTAAATTGCCCTCTGAGATCAGGTCGGCAACCGGCAGGCCATAGCCGCGATAGCCCATGGCGATCTTTGCGACAAGCCGCAGATGACTAGTAACAAGCTGGTGTGCAGCATCCACATCGCCCTTTTCCTTCCAAGCCTTAGCAAGCATGTATTCCTTTTTCTGCTCGAGCATTGGAAATGCGCGTATTTGGTCCAGATAACGTGACAGGTTCCCATCAGGAGATAGGACAGAAAGGTTAGTTTTTGCGGCCATTGCCGTTTCCTCACACGTTGTTACTGTTCGATGACGTAATTAACCATTTTTCATCGGTGAAATTAAGGTAGTTTTTGGCAAAAGTCTTTTTCAAATTAACATTATTATTGCCAAATTGGGCAAAAATAGGGTCAGCCCAGCGTTGTGTTATTGGATGTCGCTCGCTGATGAATCCATACTTAAACACTGTTTTTTAATGATTTTAACAAAAAATCCTTCGAAATACCCCATATTGGTGAAATGTGCTGCCTTTCTATCGGCTGGAACTGGCCCGCGCCGCTACAGCTTTTCCCATTAACTCATTCAGATGGGCCATATCTGCCGGCATGTCTGTGCTGAAGACCATATTCTCACCGGTTATCGGATGGGCAAAGCCCAGATGCGCCGCATGCAAAGCTTGTCGACCAAAATTCCGCAATTGCCAGAGGCAGGTGCGTGAGAGATTGTCCGGCATCTGACTTGCTCTGGCCGGCTTACCATAGAGTGGATCACCGATAACACCATGGCCAATATGCGCCATATGCACCCTGATCTGATGTGTGCGCCCGGTTTCCAGTTGACACTCGACCAGCGATCCGAACGGTGGATAGACACGTAACATCTGCCAGTGGGTGATGGCCCTGCGCCCTTTAGCGGTGACGGCCTGACGCTTACGGTCACGTTCGGCACGGCCGATGGGAGCGTCGACCAATCCTTGCCGTTCAACGCCACTGCCCCAAACAAGTGCATAGTAGCGGCGATCAAGGTCATGTGCAGCGAACATGTCAATCAGGCGCTGGTGAGCGTGGTCAGTTTTCGCGGCCATCATCACTCCTGACGTGTCCTTGTCAAGCCGGTGGACAATGCCCGGCCGCATGACCCCGCCAATGCCTGTCAGACTGGGGCCGCAATGCGCGATCAGCGCGTTGACAAGTGTGCCCGACGTGTTGCCAGGGGCCGGATGGACGACCATTCCAGCTGGCTTGTTGATTACGATGAGGTTTTTATCCTCAAATAGGATGTCCAAGGTGATGGCTTCACCTTGCGGTTTTGGGTCGCTTGGTTTGGGGATAGTTAGATGATAGACCGCGCCGGGCTTTATGGCTGCCGAGGGGTCCGTGACAATTGTTTTATTCTCACGCAAAAATCCTCTTAAAATCAGCGTCTTGATACGGGTGCGGGACAGGCCGTGGGTGTCAGTTGGCACACCATCTTCACTATTGAGGGTTGCGATGGCGGTGGCAAGAAAGCGATCAAGGCGTTCGCTGCTGGCATTATCAGAAGCTATGACTTGGATACTTTCGCCTGCCACAGCACCCTGTGATATGGCGTTAATGTTTTCTGAATTTACCGCGGGAGTGGTCATGGTTATGGACAGTAGCCTAAAGTGGCTGCGTGTGATAGCTTGTTAATATTATAAGCGTATGTCTTTGCTGACGCCTGCCCGCTTTTCATCCCCTCATCGCCTTTGGAGCAAACTCATGCAAGACCCGCCCCCCGATGCGGCTGTTGATCAAGCTAATCCGCATCAACCCTCTGCTGTGGTACGGTATCTGGGGCTGATCAAGGCTTTGGCCATCATAATGGCGGTGCTGATCGTTGCGGCCCTAGTGGTGATTTTAGTAACGATCAACTCGCGGCTGCAGGCTTCTTCCTCCAAAAGCGCTGCAAGCGAAGTCAGTCTCTCTCTTCCAGCTGGTGCGTATGTAAGCGATGCCTCATCAGATAGATCTGGGATGGTTTTGGTTATTGACACGACAGATGGGCAGCAGATCTGGCTCGTGACAAATGCTGGCAGGGTCAAACAGAAAATTACCGTGAAGGCTGACTAGCCTACCGGCATATAGTCGAAATAGACTGAAAGCACCATGCCCTCAAGAGGCATGTTACTAAATGACGTTACGTCATAACCGATAACGAGAGGAAACAGGTAATAGCGTAAAATTAGCAGGACGACGGCGGCGTAAAGAGGAGCGATTCGGTTTATCACCCATGCCGGTGTCAGAGGGCGTGTGGCTAACATCACGGGGCTTGTGAAGCTGACCAGCAGGCGCATCGGCAAAACGCGACTGTCCTCCCTGATAAAGATGGTCAACAAAAAGCGCAGCAAAGCAATCCACATTAAAACACCAAGTGGCAAATCCAACAGAATTCCAAGCGCGGGTGCGCTTTGTACCAACAGATTACCAGTCATTCCAAAAGCGTCGCCAATGTTGTGGTTTCTTTTGTTATAATGTAGCACTAAATAGCCTTTGCCGCCAGACTCCGTCCGGCAATTGCTGCCATGTGTAGAGTTAATTGTCGTTTCGGCATTGTTATACGTAGTGGCACGGGCTAGAACGCCATGCCGAGCGCCACGTCGGTATGCGTGCAATGTTATTTTGTTCCACTGGGCCTGCTTGGTGGCAGATATCTCGGGGATGCACCCAAAAGGAGTTACCATGTCTAGCCATCAATATGTATATGTAATGCATCGTCTTTCAAAAAGTTGGCCCGGTGGCAAGGAAGTTCTGAAAAATGTCAGCCTGTCATTCCTACCGGGAGCGAAGATCGGTGTGTTGGGTCTGAACGGTGCTGGCAAATCGACTTTGCTACGGATCATGGCGGGGCTTGATAAGGAATTCAATGGCGAGGCGTGGGCTGCCGACGGAATTAAGGTTGGTTATCTACCGCAGGAACCTGAGCTTGATGAGAGTATGGATGTCGCCGGCAATGTGTTGGGTGGTCTTGGCCGTGGAAAAGAGCTAATGGACCGGTTCAACGAGGTTAGCGCCCGTTTTGCCGAAGAATTGACTGAAGAAGAGATGAACGCAGTAATTGCCGAGCAGGCGGAATTGCAGGAAGAGATAGATGCGATTGATGGCTGGGATCTCGAGCGCAAGGCTGAGATTGCGATGGATGCCCTACGCGTGCCACAAGGCGAATCCGATGTGACAAAATTGTCGGGGGGAGAGAAGCGCCGTGTCGCTTTGTGTAAATTGTTGTTGAGTGCGCCCGACATGCTGTTACTTGATGAGCCAACAAACCATCTGGACGCTGAATCGGTTAGCTGGCTGCAGCAGTTCTTGCATGATTTTCCTGGAACGGTCGTGACCATAACGCATGACCGCTATTTTCTCGATGAGGTTGCTGGCTGGATCCTTGAGTTGGACCGCGGCGCCGGTATCCCCTATGAAGGCAATTATTCCGGTTGGCTGGAGCAAAAGCAGAAACGTCTTGAGCAGGAAGGACGTGCCGAGGACGCGCGGGTGAAATCACTGTCGCGGGAGCTTGAATGGGTCCGTTCGGCACCCAAGGCGCGGCAGGCAAAATCCAAAGCGCGGATCAATGCTTATGAAAAGCTACTCGCTGATGATCAGCAGCGCCAAATGGATGTTGCTAAAATTCATATTCCGGCAGGGCCGCGTCTTGGTGACGTAGTGATCAATGCCGAGGGCCTTGGCAAGGGTTTTGGTGATCGCTTGCTAATCGACAATTTGTCATTTCGTCTACCACCCGGAGGTATTGTCGGGGTGATTGGGCCAAACGGTGCAGGTAAAACCACTTTGTTCCGGATGATCACCGGCGCCGATGCGCCAGACCGTGGTAGTTTCACCATTGGTGACACTGTCAAGCTCGGTTATGTCGATCAGTCCCGTGATGATCTTGAGGAGGGCAAAACTGTCTGGGAAGTTATCTCAGATGGCCTTGATGAGATTGAACTTGGCAAGCGAACGATGGCGTCCCGCGCCTATGTCGGGCAGTTTAATTTCAAGGGAGGCGACCAGCAGAAGCAGGTCAGCCAGCTCTCGGGTGGTGAACGTAACCGTGTGCACCTGGCAAAGATGTTGAAAAGCGGTGCCAATCTGCTGCTGCTTGATGAGCCAACCAATGATCTCGATGTGGACACTCTGCGGGCACTTGAAGAGGCGCTTGAAGAATTTGCCGGCTGCGCCGTGGTAGTCAGTCACGACCGTTGGTTTCTTGACCGCATCGCCACGCACATTATGGCTTTTGAGGGCAACAGCCATGTTGAGTGGTTCGAGGGCAACTACGAGGCCTATGAAGCGGACAAGAAACGCCGACTCGGCGCAGAGGCTGATCGCCCAACGCGGATCAAATACAAGCCTATCAGCCGCTAGTGTTTTCATGTTCTGTTAGCAGGCTTTTTTGACCGGCCTGGCTAGCTATCCAGCTTTTTACGCATGGCCGTGATAAGTGCGCCAAACTCACCTTTGTTAGTGCGGATGATAGCAATGTTTTCCTGTTTCTGCGTTATCAGCATCGAAATGTTCTCGATTTCAATGTCGAGAATCTTGACCGGTTTGCTGGGCAGAGTTGTTACCCTCCAGTTAACCAATACCGATGGGCGTTCTCCTAAGATGTCGTTGAACCGGCCTGAGACGAGGACCAGCTTGCTGCCCTTTTCGGTGCTGGTTACATGACTGTATTCTAGTCCTTTGAGCTGCTCAAAATTGCGTAGGACTGTGCCAATGATCACCTCTCGGATCACTAGCTCATATTCCTGTTTTTCGGCAGAACTAGCAGCGCGCCAATATTGGCCAGCTGAAAATCGAGTGATACCGGGAAAGTCGAAATAGGTGTCGAGCAGTTCGGTTACCTGTTTGGTGCGTGTGGCAGTATCCCCGAAGTCCGTCGCCAGCAGACTTTTTGCCGACCCAATCATCGCCGCGATATGTGCTTCGGCAGCAGCGCTGTGACCATCTGCTTTGGCTGGCTGCACCACTGTACAAAGAGATGTCATAAGTATCAGCACGGGCGTTATTCGGCGGATTAGCGAAGTGGCTGAAACAGAAGTCATGACTCATCCTCAAAAAAGGCATCAAACTCGTCATCACTATAGGAGGAGCTGATTGTTGAGCTTACCCTGTCCTCAAGCATGCCGGATCTTGTCTGGAAATAGATTGATCTGACGCGTGAATAAGGGTCAATAGAATTGTATTTGACATCATTAAATGCATCAAATGTCCGCGCACGGAAATCGACTGCGGCAACCGGGGTACGCAGTTGGTTAATGGATTGCAGGCTACCACTTCCGGCTAGTGTGCCAACCGGGTCCATCACCATGTCGCCGATGGTGCCGATGAGGCTACGCATAGTTCTAGGGCCTAGAAATGGGACCATCAAAAAGGAACCTTCAGGCACTTTGGCGGCGGCGAGAGTCTGTCCGAAATCTTCTTTGATGATTGGTGTCTCGTCTTCCATCAGATCAGCAAATCCAAGCGTCAGGCCGTTGACCAAAAAATTCAATGTGGCCAAGCCAGCATTTTCGGCTTTGCCCTGTATTGCCGAGTTGATTGCCGTTGAGGGCATTCCCGCCCATTTGATGTGGTTGCCGATTGCACGTTGACCGCTTCGTGGCAAACCAGTTCGGTAGGCATCGGCGACGGGTTCAACGACATAGGTGTCAAAGCTCATATTGAAGGCAAAGACCTTTCGGTTTTCGGTTTCGAATGGATCTCTTGAGTCGCTGCGCTGGTTTTCTGGTAATGAGCTGCACCCAGAGACAGCCAACATTGCAACAACCGCAGTGAAAAACGCGACTGATGCGTTTATCAATTTCTGGCTCATCATGCTTACTGAATGCCGCATTGTTCTTCCGCAGTTGACGCCCAAACTAATAAGATCATATCCTAATTAAGTAACGTATGAAACGGATTTTGCCAAAATGAGGTTTCATCGCAAGGTTTCAACATTGTGATTTCCCCAATCTAGGCTATCAATATCCTCGGCCCACTCCGCTGAGTGCGCGGTTCCGTTTTCTTGGTATTGTGACATTTCGGAAGTTGACCATGCGGTGGCTATTTGCGATTTTTCACCTATGATGAATGAAGTTTCACTTCCCAATCATCCTTGGCTCGATGACCTCAATTCCGCGCAGCGGGAAGCTGTTCAGACGCTGGATGGACCAATACTGGTGCTTTCCGGTGCAGGTACAGGAAAAACCCGCGTGCTAACTGCGCGTTTGGCGGAACTTGTGGCTACTCGTAAGGCGAAGCCGTGGAATATACTGGCGGTGACATTCACCAACAAGGCCGCTCGTGAAATGAAAATGCGGGTGGCAGATATGGTGGGTCCAATGGCTGAACAGGTGTGGCTAGGTACATTTCATGCGCTGGCGGCACGGATGCTGCGTCGGCATGCTGATCTTGTCGGCCTAGGGCCTGATTTTACAATTCTTGATGTTGATGACCAGACACGACTGCTCAAGCAAATTCTTGAAGCAAAGGATCTCGATGCTAAGCGCTGGCCGGCCCGCATGCTGGGTGGCGTTATCTCGCGTTGGAAAGACCGTGGCTTGACACCACACAAAGTAGGGACCGCTGAGGCCGGTGATATTGCTAATGGCCGCATAGGGGAAATCTATGCAGACTATCAAGCCCGCCTATTAGCGCTGAACGCCGCGGATTTTGGTGATTTGCTGCTGCATGTACTGACCATTCTGCAGACACATCCGGACGTGTTGGCTGAGTATCAGTCTCGTATCACGCATGTAATGGTCGATGAATATCAGGATACGAATGTTGCACAATATCTTTGGTTAAGGCTGTTAACAGGGACTCGACACAATCTTTGTTGTGTCGGCGATGACGACCAGTCGATATATGGTTGGCGGGGCGCTGAGGTTGGTAATATACTCAAATTCGAGAGTGATTTTGCTGGTGCCAAAACAGTTCGGCTAGAGGAAAATTATCGGTCGACGGGACATATTCTGGCCGCTGCCTCAGCGGTGATTGCGCATAATGAGACAAGGCTTGGCAAAACCCTGTTCACCGCTGCTGAAGAGGGAGAGAAATTGCGCGTCAACGGCTTTTGGGATGGTGCCGATGAGGCACGTGCAGTTTCCAGCCAGATTGAGCGCATGATGGACGAGGGTATTAACCTCTCGCAGATCGCAGTACTTGTACGTGCGGGGTTCCAGACACGTGAATTTGAAGAGCGTTTCATCGCAATTGGGCTTCCATACCGTGTCGTTGGCGCAAAATTCTATGAGCGCGCGGAGATCCGCGATGCTATTGCCTATTTGCGCCTGATCGTCCAGCCTGCTGACGATCTGGCGTTCGAACGCATTATCAATCTGCCAAAACGCGGTCTGGGTGCCGCCAGCCTACAGACGATCCACATGCAGGCGCGTGCCTCGCAAAAGCCACTAATGGCCGCTGCCATTGACTTGATCGAAACTGACGAATTAGGGCCAGCCGCCAGAACTTCGCTAACCGAGTTTATCCGTCATGTTAAACGTTGGCGTGATGCGGTTGCAAGAATGCATCATGCGGACCTTACGAAAATGGTCCTCGATGAGTCCGGTTACACCCGGATGTGGCAACTAGATAAATCACCTGCTGCCGAGGGGCGATTAGAGAATTTAACTGAGCTTATTAATGCGATGCAGGAATTTGACTCGCTGGCTGGTTTTCTTGAACATATTTCTCTTGTCATGGATGGTGACACCGAGGCGAAGAATGGCGAGGTCACTTTGATGACGCTGCATGCAGCCAAAGGACTTGAGTTTGATACCATCTTCATGCCCGGTTGGGAGGAAGGAATTTTTCCAAGTCAGCGGACCATTGACGAGAACGGAGCTGTTGGCCTTGAGGAGGAGCGCCGCCTTGCCTACGTCGGCATAACACGGGCGCGAAAGCTAATTCAAATAAGCTATGCCGGATCGCGGCGCATTCATGGACAATGGCAGTCGGCCATCCCGTCCCGGTTTCTGCAGGAACTCCCTGCCGACAACATAATTGAAGAAAATGTTCTAGGAATGCAGGTGATGGGTGGTGGTTTTAGCCGCGCCACACCGGCTGAGCTTGCCGATGCCCCGCATTTTGGAGATATTTCGGGCTATGGCCCTGGATGGCGACGCATGGTGGCTCGGCAGCAGCAAACAAGCGTAACCAACTTCATCACTCAGGACAGTGGCGCCAATTTTGCCATTGGTGATCGCGTTTTTCATCAGAAATTCGGGATGGGAAATGTCATCAATGTCGATGGCGACAAATTGGAAATCGCCTTTGACCGTGCCGGTCACAAAAAGGTGGTCTCTGGTTTTGTGAGTAAGCCATGACCCAGCTCATGAACAAGCAGGGCCAAAAGCCCCATGCCGCGAATGCCACATTCTATAGAGTAGCGATAACCCTTCCGGAGTGTGTGACGACTGTTGAGGCTGGTCATATCGAGATTGTCTTTTCTGAATTGATGGAGAGCCTTGCAACATCGCATCTGCGGCTTGCCAATCAGCGGTGGCTTATTGAAGCGCTGTTTGATTTTGAACCTGATAGATCGGTTTTAATGGCGATGCTTGACCAACCACTTGGTATTCTGGGCTTTGATGACATTGAACTGGAGATTGGCCTGCTCGAACAGCGCGATTGGCTGGCAGAAAACAGGGCATCCTTTCCTCCACTGCTTATTGGCCGCATCTGGATTCATGGCAGTCATGTGAAACGGCCCGCCCCAGCTGGCAGTCTGCCGCTGATGGTTGAGGCCGCGCAGGCTTTTGGATCTGGAACGCATCCGACAACCGAGGGATGTCTGCGCGCTATTCAAATGATTGCCGCGCTGTCACGTTCCGCGCCTGCCAAGGTTCTTGATATGGGCTGTGGGTCTGCTATTTTGGCTATGGCGGCGCAGAAAATCTGGCCATTATCGCAGGTAACGGCGGTGGACAACGATACCATTGCCGTGCAGGTTGCCAGTGCAAACGCGCGGCTGAATGGCATTGCTTTGCAGCAGCTGCGTTGTTTTGTTTCGGCGGGTTTTGCTGGACGCGCGGTGCGCCAGCGTGGCCCCTATGACATGATTCTGGCGAACATCCTCGCCGGTCCATTGCGCCGTATGACGCCTGAATTGGTGCGCCATCTGGCAACCAATGGTTGGTTGATCCTATCGGGCATTCTTAATGAACAGGCTGTTGCGGTTGAGCGTGGCTTTAACGCACAGGGCTTGCGGTGCTGGGCAATGCTGCGCTCCGGCGATTGGAAAACGATTGTCATGCGGCCAGCAGCCATTAGAGCGATGCAAGTACTGTGGCATGGTCGTCGATCGGCCGCGACGGGAACGCAGGAGGAGTGAACAATGGCAGAAACAAGGCAGCATCACCTGCGGCTCGTCGCTCTGCGCGAAAGATTAGTCTTACAGCAGCTTGATGGCTGGTTTGTCGGGCGTGAGGATATGCATCAGGGTGAGGAGGTTCAGGCAGGTGATGAGAGGCTTGCTTTCCTGTCAGGGTTTACTGGCTCGGCTGGCTTTGGCCTAGTGCTGAAAGACAGTGCGATCCTATTCAGTGATGGTCGTTACACGCTGCAGATGACGAACCAAACCAATCAGACAGATTGGACCACATACACTATGCCAGAGGAAACGCTTGCCACTTGGCTTAAGGGAATTTCCGTTTCTGGGCTGACGATCGGCGTCGATAAAAAGCTTGTAACGCTCGCTACTTTCGACAGGTTGGCGCGTACATTTAGCGAAGCTGGCGCCAAGCTGCTTGGCACCGATATTAATCCAGTTGACGCCATCTGGCAGGACCAGCCGTCGCCGCCGATGCCTGCACCGTTTCGGCTTGATGCGGCAACAGCTGGTGCGACGATGTCGGAAAAGCTGCAACAGTTGGATGCTGCATTACAGGAAGCTGATTGTACGGCCATTTTTCTTAGCCGTGTCGATTCAGTAAACTGGCTAACCAATATTCGGGGCCGTGACCTTCCCTGTACGCCCGTTATGCATGCCTTCGCAATGTATCACCGTGAAAATGGGCTGATACTGCTGGCTGAACCCGGGCGGTTGGCGGCGGTGATGGTGGATGAGCTGGCAGGTAATGCTTCAGTTGTGCCATTGGCAGATTTTGCCGACCTACTGAGCCCAGAGGCGGGTTATGCCAGCGGCACGAAAGTGATGATTGAGGCGGCCAGCCTGCCAAAATCTCTTTATGACATTCTGGATTGCAGTGCTGTCGAATTGGTCCAACGTGCTTGTCCGGTAATGCATGCTAAGGCAATTAAGAATGACGCTGAGCAGGAAGGTACGCGACGCGCAAATATTGAGGATGGTGCTAGCATGGTGCGATTCCTGTCATGGCTGGAGACAGTTTCCCCCGGCCAGATGCGGGAAACAGAGATTGCGGCGCAGTTGCTCTCCATTCGCCGCAAAAACCCAAATTTTATCTCCTCCAGTTTCGAGACCATTTGCGGGTCGGGGCCAAATGGAGCGATCATCCATTACCGCGCCGTTAAAGGTGCCGACAGTGCGCTTATCGGTGACAGTCTGCTGCTAGTGGATTCGGGTGCGCATTACGCCACTGGCACGACCGACATTACTCGTACCATAGCTATTGGCAATCCCAGCGACGAGATGAGCCACGCTTTTACCTGCGTCTTAAAGGGACATATTGCAGTGGCGCGTGCCCGCTTTCCAGCAGACAGCACAGGCCAGCAGATAGATGTTCTGGCACGCATACCACTATGGGCAGAGGGTCTAGATTACGCCCATGGAACAGGGCATGGGGTTGGACATATCATGCAGGTTCATGAGGGCCCGGCGAGCCTGTCCAAACGTGGTATGGAACGGCTTGTCGCCGGCATGCTGCTTTCGAATGAGCCAGGCTATTACAGACAAGGTAAGTGGGGCATCCGCATTGAGAATCTTGTCGTCGTCAATCCGCCTGATGACGCTGGTTTTCTAAGTTTTGAGACAGTCACCCACTGTCCGATTGACAAGCGGTTAGTCGTTGCTGCGATGCTGAATGAGGCCGAACGTGCGTGGCTGAATGCGTATCACTCAAAGGTTGAGGCACTATTGCTGCCGTTGCTTGATGCTGATGAGGTTGTAAAGGACTGGCTGCGTCGGGCCTGCGCGCCCCTTTAATCTCATTTATTAATTAAAGCCAGCCAGGCGTTCTCGTCGAGAACAGTGACACCAAGCTCGCCAGCTTTGCGAGCCTTCGAGCCAGAATTTGCCCCGGCGACCAGAAAATCAATCTTTGCCGAAACTGACCCGGAGACTTTCGCACCGAGTGATTCCGCCCGAGCCTTTGCTTCTGCCCGGGACATGCCGGCAAGTGTACCGGTGAAAACAAAGGTCTTGCCACTTACCGGGCTATCGTGCGCTGGCCTGTCCGGAGGAATGATTGTGACTTCGCTGGCAAGGTCGATGACCATATCGCGGGTTTTCTGTGTGAGGAAAAAATTTATGATATCAGACGCCATTAACTCGCCGACCTGATTTATCTCCATAAGCTCGGCCGCCGCAGCCTCAATATCCGCGTCCGGTGCAATAGCCGTTAGCAATTTGTCTAGGCTGTCATAATGAAGTGCCAGAATGCGGGCTGTGGCTTGTCCCACCTGTCGGATGCCAAGCGCGTAGATAAACCGGTCAAATTTTATGGTTCGACGTGCGTCGATCGAAGTCATCAAATTGCGGGTGGAGATTTCGCCGTAACCATCAAGGGTGGCGATCTCTTGCTGCCTTATATTCAGCCGAAAGATATCGGCTGGCAAAGCCACCAAGCCGAGCTCGTTGAATTGTTCGATCTGTCGCACTCCAAGCCCCTCAATGTCGAAAGCGTCGCGAGAAACGAAATGTTTAAGCCATTCAAGCCGCTGCGCGTCACAGTTGATACCGTTGGTGCAACGACGCACGGCCTCACCTTCTGGTCTGATTGCGTTTGCCCCACAGACTGGACAGAGCTCTGGAAACCGGTATTCGATGCTGTCTTTGGGCCGTTTATTTCTTATAGTGCAAACAATTTGCGGAATGACGTCGCCAGCCCGTTGGATCACCACAGTATCGCCAATGCGGATGTTTTTGCGGTTGATCTCGTCTTCATTATGCAAGGTTGCGTTGGAGACTACGACTCCACCAACTGTGATTGGTTCCAGCCTCGCCACCGGAGTCATCGCACCGGTGCGACCTACTTGAATGTCGATCGCGCGGATGATGGTCTGTGCCTGTTCGGCAGGAAATTTATGCGCCAGCGCCCACCTTGGTGCGCGTGCCACCTGACCAAGCCGGCCCTGGTAGTCATGCCGATCAACCTTGTAGACGATACCGTCAATGTCATAGCTAAGTGTCGCTCTAACATCGCCAATGGCTTTATAAGTGTCCAGCATCTCGGCAACAGTCAGGCACAGTTTAGACAGTGTATTTACAGCAAAACCATAGTTCGCAAGTGTCGCAAGAAAGTCCCAATGTGTTTTGGCAATCTCTGCGCTGCATTCGCCCATCGCATAGGCAAAAAAACGCAATTTGCGGCCACTGATGATGTTGGCATCCTTTTGCCTGAGCGAACCGGCGGCAGCGTTGCGGGGATTGGCAAACAGTTTGCCCCCATCTGCTTGCTGCGTCTCATTTAGCATCAGAAAATCCTCCCGATCCATGTAGATTTCGCCGCGTACCTCAATAATGGCAGGTGGTGTTCCGAAGAGCTCTTTTGGAATAGCGTCCACCTGCATGATGTTTGCCGTGACATCCTCGCCTTCACTACCGTCGCCGCGTGTGGCAGCTTGTTTCAGCCGACCGCTCTCATAGCGGAGCGAGAGCGAAAGCCCATCAATTTTTGGCTCGGCGGTCAGTGCCAGTTCATCATCATCATTAAGCGAAAGAAACCGGCGAACGCGTATAACGAAATCAGTAACATCCTGGGCAGAGAAACCATTGCTGAGTGAAAGCATCGGTCGCGCATGCCGGACCTTGCCAAAGCCACTAGCAACTGGCGCACCGATGCGGGCATCTGGACTATCGGCGCGTATCAGGTTGGGAAAAGCGGCCTCGAGATCGCGGTTGCGCGCGACTAGCCGGTCATAAATAGCATCACTGATAACCGGGTCATCCGCGCCATGATATCGGCTGTCGTGATAGGCAATTGCGGCGGCAAGTATCGCCAGTTCATCCGCCGCCTCAAACATATCCATTTGCTTGGGATCATTGGTACTTACGGTAATGCTGGCAAATTCCTGAACTGATACCGGAATGTCAGCCATTTATCCCTCCATTAGAGCGGCTGCCGCGGCGCGCGCTTCCGGCGTAATTTCTTCGCCAGCGAGCATTCGGGCAATTTCCTCGGTACGTGCGATAGCACCGAGCGGCTCGGTGCTGCTGACAACACCGCTGTCGCTGCTGGTCTTGGCTATACGCATATGATGCGACCCCTTGGCTGCAACTTGCGGTGAATGTGTGACAACAAGCGTTTGCATACCGCCGCCAAGGCGCAACAACCTCTCACCAACCGCTGCGGCAACTGCGCCGCCAACTCCTGAGTCCACCTCATCAAAAATCAACGTCCGGCTGCCAGTACTGCCATCTTCCAGCGAGACCTTTAGTGCCAACAAAAAACGCGCTAGCTCACCGCCGGATGCAATACGGTCTATGGGGCCTGCTTTCATTTCCTTGTTGGTGCTCGCCTGAAAACGAACTTGATCTATTCCAAGCGGGCCCCATTGCGACTCGGCAAGTGGCGTGATTGCTGTGGTAAATTCTGCGTTTTCAAGTTTCAGCGGTTCAAGTTCAGCCATCACCTTAGCATCGAGGTGAGCGGCAGTCGCGTGTCGGTTATTACTGATGATTTTTGCTATTTCTCTGTAATATTTGCCCCATTGGCGTTCGTTTTCGGCAAGACTAGCAAGTGTGCTAGCTGAGTCCTCTAACGCGGCGAGCGACTCGGCAAGTCTAATACGCAAGTCTGGCAGCTCATCAACCTCACAACCATGTTTGCGCGCTTGCTGGCGCAATTCATGCAGCCGGTCATCGACTTCCTGTAAACTGTTTGGATCTGCCTCCAATTGATGTGCCGCACTGCTAATCGAAATACTTGCCTCGTTTAGTTCTACGTCTGCACGTTCCAGTGTTGTGAGTGCCTGATCCAATTCACCGCCAGCTAATGGTGCCACCCGTTCAAGTGCGGTGCGGGCTTTTCCGAGAAGCGTCAGTGCCCCATGTTCACCGAAGATCGCATCATCAGCAATGGTAAGACCTTCACCAATTTTGCCGACATTGCTCAGAATTTCGCGCTGTCCGACTAGATGTGCCTCATCACCTGCCTGTGGCGCTAATGCATCAAGCTGTTCCACGGCATCGCGTAGCCATTCTTCCTCGGCACGTGCTTTGTTCAATTTTTGCTTAGCTTGCGCAAGATTGCGCTTCGCCTGTTGCCAGCTGGTCCACCCAGTGCCCAGCTTGACAAGTGTGTCAGCATGGCCGGCTGCCTTGTCTAACAGCGCAACGTGATTTGCTACATCAAGCAGACCACGCCCCTCAAACTGCCCCTGAATTTCCACCAGCATATCACCAATTTCACGCAGCAGACTAAGCGAGACGGGAATATCATTAATGCTAGCGCTGGATTTGCCGTCGCGTTTGAGACGGCGGCGCAGAATCAAAATATCTTCGACGGGAATTCCAACCTCATTAAGACGGGCATTCGCTGGGTGGTTCTTAGCAAGGGCAAAACTTGCCGTAACCTGTGCCTGATCGGAATCATTGCGGATCAGCGTAAAATTGGCTCTGCTGCCAAGTGCTAGCCCAAGTGCATCCAGTAGTATCGATTTGCCTGCACCGGTCTCACCGGTCAGCACGGTCAATCCAGCACCAAATTGCAGAGTCATCTGTTCAATTAGGACAATGTTGGAAACAGTGAGGCAATTCAGCATCGCTAATTTTCAAAGAGGCTTGTCAGGGTTTCCATGGACCGTGTGAAAATGCCTTTTGGCAACGCGCGTTCGGGATTTGCTTCTATTTCGGCAAGACGCTTAGTCCAGATAGAGTCTGGGAAGTTGTAATTCGCTACCGAACCAACCCTACCTGCCTCATCGACAAGGCCCAGCGCCAAATACGCTTCTGTCATACGGAACAGCGCCTCCGGCACCTGATTAGTCGTTTGATGATCTTCGATCACCGTTTCAAAACGCCGCAATGCGGCGCCATAATGCCCACTCTGCAGGTAATATCGGCCGACAGCCATTTCCTTGCCAGCCAGGTGTGAACGCGCAAGGTCAATCTTCAACAAGGCGTCGCGGCCATAGGCACCAGTAGGAAACCGGCGCTGCAACTCTTCAAAGGCATTCAGCGCTAGCCGGGTCATTTCGGCATCGCGCTCAACATCGACAATCTGTTCATAGTAGCTGAGCGCAATTAGGTAATAGGCATATTCCACGCGCTTGTCTACTGGATTGAGTTCAATGAATCGTTGCAATGCTGCCACGGCTCGCGGGTAATCATTTTCTTGGTAAAAGGCCCATGCCGCCATGATCTGCGCTTGCACAGCAAGGCTTGAATAAGGGTGCTGGCGCTCGACCTCCTCGAATTGCGGTGCGGCTGCCTTAGTGTCGCCAGCGAGTGCACTGGCCAGTGCCTCGTTGTAAAGATCATCAACTGGTCGTTCGACCTGCTCCAAAACGTCGTCAGAGGCACAACCCGCCAAAAGAACTGGTATTGCTAAAAGTAGACGTTTGGAAATCGAATATGCCAAGTTGAAACTCCATTAGTGGCGTCGTGTTCAGAGGGGAGTCCTACAAACGGCCCAACAATAGCCGGTCAGCACGCCGGTGAAAAGGGGCTGCTTTCTGATTTTAGTATGACGGGGCGAAGACGCTAAGTCAGCAGAGGCGACTAGCGTGGAGGCGATTGACTAGACGGCAGCGGCGGCTGCCACCTCGGGCAGCGCATAACCGTCGGAATTTGCCATCGGCAAACCATCTTCTGTAATCTGATAGGCCATGGGATCACTCCAAAGTGCCTGCACAAGCTTTGTGCTTAGCGCATGTCCGGGCCGGAACGATGTCAACTTACCCTTAACCTGCATGCCCAGCAGATATAGGTCGCCAAGACAATCAAGCGCTTTATGGCGAACAAATTCATTGTCCATTCGGAGCCCGCCGTCATTAAGCACTGCCCCGTTTTCGACAACAACAGCGTTGTTCAGTGAGCCACCGAGTGCTAGCCCTGCATTCTGCATAAATTCGACATCGCGCATTTGACAGAAAGTCCGCGCGCAAGCGAGTTCAGCCTCAAATTTCCCATTGCCGTGGCGATAGTGATAATTCTGTCTGCCGATTGCCGTATCCTCAAAATCGATTTCAATATCGATCTCAAGCTGGTTGGCAGGCTCTATCCTTGCCCAGGCACCGCACTCCAGCTGTACCTGGATTAGTTTGGTCACAACGAGACGTCGCCGCTGGGCAGCCTGCACCGCCAGGCCAACTCGGTTAATAGCATCCACTAGAGGCTTGCTGCTGCCATCAAGAATGGGTACTTCGCAGGCATCAATATCAACAATTGCATTGTCGACACCAAGCCCGGCAAAGGCTGCCATGAAATGTTCAACGGTTTCAAGGCCGACACCCTCGCCATTCTCAATCCGGGTACAAAGCCGAGACTCGGTTGCATATTCGGCGTGTGCTGGAACTGTTTGAAGATTTTTTTCAACATCGATACGGCGGAATTTGATGCCGCTGTTTGCCGGGGCAGGACAAACCACCGCGTGAACATACCGCCCAGAGTGCAGACCGATGTCCTCAAGATGAATCTTATCGGCCAAAGTCGTCTGCAAGGGTTGATCGATGAACATTCAAGCCTAGCCCTTTAATTTTTATTTCGCTATTGACCGATTTTGGCCATTATTAACTTTTAGAGGCGTGAGATAAAATCGCATTATTGTATGCAACGTTAGATTTTCTCTAACGTGAATAGATCACACACAACCACACATTACAAAGCAGCTATGGCGCAAGCAAATCACATTTGGTTACGGATTGTAGCAATGCGATCCGCTTGCGATTATCTGCCTCTAATTGGCCTGACGGCGTAGGAATGCAGGAATATCAAGGTCATCACCTGCATTGTCTAAAGTGCCCTGCGTGCCGCTTGCCGATTCAAGCTGTTTGCTCGCTTTTTTGTTATCATCATTACCGTGCTGCACCATGTCACCCCTTGGCAGATCTAGAATTGAGCTGTTCTTTTCTGCTGGTGTGTCGGTCTTGTCTATCGATAGATCCGATGTGGTCCTAACAGTTGCAGCATTTTCTGGCTTCTGGCTCCAAAGACCTGAGATTTTGTTTATCAGGCTTGGTCGGGAAGCGGTCGTCTCACTTGTCGTGCGAGCTAGCTCTTCTTCCGGTATTTTTGCAGCGGCTGGCGGTATGAAGGAGTGTTGTTTTGCCGGTGCTTTTGGCAACAGCAGGTCATCTGTTTTGTCCGCAATTAACGGCTTGTTCATGATGTCAGCCGTAGCCTGCGTCGCCGATTCTGGCTGCAATGTAGTATTCGTAAAGGTGGCAGCAATGTCCGCACCGCCATCCGTTGGCTCCGTTGCTGGATCCAAGATCTTGGCTTCTGACTCAAAAACTGAGTCTTTATCATTGTTGTCGTTACCGGTTTCAGCCACTACGCTTGACGCCGCATTTTTCGTTTCAGTGGCCGCTGCTACGGCCTCGGTGATGTCGAGTTGGCGGTCATAATCTACTTCTTTCGCCTCCGAATCCTCGACAGGCTTGTCGCTGCCTGCTTCGATGTTCCGTGGGATAATGATGGTTGAGGTGCGAGGCGGTATAGCAGCTGTTGGTTTCTGCAACGCTTGCACCGGCCTGGCCATTACACCGGTCTGCGTGTCGATGCCAGTGGCCACAACAGACACCCGCATGATGCCTTCAAGCTTTTCATCAAAGGCCGATCCAAAAATAATCACAGCATCTGGGTCAACTTCTTTGCGAATTCGGTTGGCGGCTTCATCAACCTCGAACAGTGTCATGTCCATGCCGCCTGTCACATTAATCAGAACCGCATGAGCGCCCTTCATCGTTGTGTCATCCAGCAATGGATTGTTGATTGCCGCTTCTGCGGCATCAATGGCCCGGCTCTCGCCGGAGGACTCGCCGGTTCCCATCATCGCCTTGCCCATTTCTCCCATCACAGCGCGGATGTCGGCAAAATCTAGATTGATCATGCCAGGCTTAATCATCAGATCGGTAACCCCGCAGACACCTTGGTGCAGAACCGTATCTGCCATATGGAATGCATCGGCAAACGTGGTGCGTTCGTTGGCAAGGCGGAACAAGTTCTGGTTGGGGATGACGATCAGCGTGTCGACATGTGCCTGCAGTCCTTCGATTCCGTCCTCAGCTTGTGCCATTCGACGCTGCCCCTCAAATTCAAAGGGTTTGGTAATCACGCCGACGGTCAAAATGCCGCGTTCGCGAGCTGCCTGTGCGATAATTGGTGCAGCGCCCGTGCCAGTGCCGCCTCCCATGCCGGCAGTAATGAAAACCATGTTGCAGTCGGCGAGTTCAGCCATTACGTCTTCCAAGCTCTCTTCTGCTGCAGCCCGGCCAATCTCCGGCTTTGAGCCAGCTCCAAGGCCCTGGGTTATTGCACTGCCAAGCTGGATTTTGCGGCTGGCCAGCGAATGCGCCAGTGCTTGGCCGTCGGTGTTGGCAACAAGAAAATCAACACCATCCAGATCGGCTGAAATCATGTTGTTTACTGCATTACACCCGGCTCCACCAACACCGACAACGGTGATTCGTGGACGAAGCTCCTGCATAGTTTGTGGTACACTGAGGTTGATGGTCATGATATTCTCCCTTCTGTTTGGGTTGACCTTGGCGACAGGTCGCGCGTGATTGCCTGGAACGGCCTGTCTGTTGGAAGCGGGGCAACGGAACATTGCTGCGTCCCGCAGCTGAATTGGTAAGTGGCAGCCTTGTAGCTCGCGGTTAAGATTTGGTATTTCATCTGACTTGTCCTTAGTTAGAGGTTGTCTCGAAGCCACGCATTGATACGTTCAATCGGGCCGTGCGGCAGGGTACGGGTCTGCCGCTCGGCTGGGTCATCATCATCAAGTTGATTCAAATGAATCAGCGCGCCTATCGCCGCTGCATGGCCAGCACTAATCGTGTTGTTTGACAGGCCGGTCACACCTTTCGGCATACCAAGTGTCGTAGTTTTGCCAAGGCTGCTTGCGCAGAAATCATTGAGACCGGCAAGCTGGCTGGCACCTCCGGTCAGGATGAAGCGGCTGCCGGCGGCATGCTGCATTTTGGCAACTTCCATGCGGCGCATAAGCATCTCCAGTATTTCTTCAATCCGTGGACGGATGATCGCGCTCAGTAAATTACGCTCGATCATCTTTCCGCCGACGTTGATCATATCATTGAGACCGGGCAGGGTGATATTGTCCGACTGGCCCATTTTGACAGCCTTTTTGAGCGTGTCTGGTGCGGTTGCCAATGTGTCGACTGGCATGATTGATCCCTCAACCGCTTTTAGCCGCTCGGCATCGGCAATCGGGACTGAGAGAATGCGGGCAATATCAGTGGTGACATGATGCCCGCCAACTGGAATGCTGTAGGCATAGATCAGTTTGCCATCCATGAAAGTCCCCATTGCGGTGGTTCCACCACCAAAGTCGATTACGGTGCTGCCGAGGTCACGCTCCTCTTCGCTCATGCAGGCGATCCCGGCGGCATAACCGGCGTGTATAAAACGGTTTACCGATAGATGGTTCAACGCCAGAGCCTCACGAAAATTAGCAAGGCTTGTTCTAGCCGCCGAAACTACGGTGTAGTCAACTGATAGAACCCGGCCCCGCATGCCTCGGGGATCTGAAATTTGGCGCACCTCGTCCAACCCATAATGCAGGGTCTGCATCTGCATGGCTTGATGCGTTCCCTTTGCCTGGCGGTTGGCTCCCCTATTCATCAGGCGAAGCATGTCTCGGCGGTTTACCGTATTGTCTGAAAGGGTGATTGATTGCGTCTGAATTGCCGAGGTGGGTTTGCCACCTGGCAAGACAACCGTGAGTGAGGACAAGGACAGGCCAGCTTCCCTTTCGGCAGCCTGTACAGTTTTGCCAATTACTTCGCTAATTGCCTCAAGGTGGCTAATTTCACCACCGCGCATGCCAGAAGAGGCGTGTGTTCCCTGCCCAAGCAGATGCAGAACTCCCTGTCGGTCAGTATTGGCGATCAGGCAACAAATTTTTGACGAACCGATATCAAGAACCGCGAAGGGACGACGGTTGGTGCGGCTAGGGCGGAGCTTCATTTTGGTGCCCCCTTTATTTTTTTTTGAGGGTTCATGTGTTCTGCCCCTCACCACGTACCGGGATGTTTGGTTCGACGATCAGCTGTTCGGGAACGCGCAGATCAATTACCGCAAGATCACGGCCAATAATCTTTTTCTTGTGGTCAACGACGGCAAGGCGTGCCCAGGCGGTGCTAGGGTCGATCTCGGGAAGCTTTATATTAATGCCGTTGCGCAGATGCACATCCCATCTGCGACCTGATTGATAGGTCACGGCCCAAACTTCGGCAAATAGCTCGGGTTCTGTTTTCAGAACGTCAAGAATCATGCTGGCATTGGCTGCGGCATCTGTTCCTGCAACTACAGTTAGATGCGAAAATTCGGTTGGATCGGCACCCTCAATGATGGTACCGGTGCGGTCGATCAACTCGTGTCCATTGCGTGTCTGCAGGAGGGCAAAAGGGATGCGCTCCGTGATCGTGATTTTGATTGTCGACGGCATCAGCCGCTCGACAACCGCAGATTTAACCCAGCCGATCTGCGTGAGATTGCGGTGTACTTCGGTAAGTGGGATACCTAGCAACGGCTGACCCATTTTAATATCGGTTGCCGCAACCAACATTTCTGTTGGTGTATGTGAGCGACCAGTGACCTGAATGTATTGAAGGTCCAAACCCATCTCACCACTAATGCGCACTAGATCATGTGTCAGCTGGTCCCGCTCCATAACACCGTAACCGGTGGTGATGATTACGGCGATCGCGAAAATAGCACTGAAAAACAGCTTTATTTGGGGCATACGGCGCTGTTGCTTCGGTGCAGTCTCTGGCATCTGTTTGGCTTTGCCTATCGATGGGATCAGTCGTCGCATTGGGCCATCTCCAACAAATGGTTGATTAGTTCCTCTCCTGACACTCCGATGAAACGTGCCTGCTCGGGAACGAGTGAAGTCGCTGTCATTCCAGGAACGGTGTTGATCTCTAGCATGAAGAGCTGCCCGCTCTTCTCATCCCAACGATAATCCGCGCGAATAACGCCGCGGCAGCCAATCGTACGGTATGCGCGCTCGGCCCAATCGCAGGCCTGCAATGTCACTGGTTCGGGAATGTCGGCTGGCAGAATGTGCTGCGAGCCACCCGTTGCATATTTGGCATCAAAATCATAGAATTCATTTTCCTGTTTGATTTCGGTGACACAGAGTGCAGTGCCGTCAAGAACTGCAACGGTCAGTTCGCGGCCAGGGATAAAAGGCTCGCAGATTAACTGTGTCTCGAGATCCCATTGGCTGCGCCGAGGTGCCTCTTCACCTTCCTTTACAATCACCACACCAACACTGGAGCCATCATTACGTGGCTTGATCACGTGTGCCTTTGAGCTGTCCCGCGGGTAGACGCGACTGTCCTCTACTAAAAGGATATCCTGCGGCACCATGATTCCTGCCATTGCTAGCAGGCGCTTTGCCATGATTTTGTCCATGGCAATTGCTGACGCTAATAGGCCGCTATGCGTGTAGGGGATGTTCATGATGTTCAAAAGACCCTGCACATTGCCGTCTTCGCCAATCTGACCATGAAGCGCGTTGAACACACGTCCTGGATTGATTTCGCGTAGTTTCTCCGGCAGATCACGGTCAACCTCAACGTCAATCGCATCCCAGCCTGCATTGCGGGCCGC
>CACJUX010000006.1 GCA_902596655.1 uncultured SAR116 cluster alpha proteobacterium
CAGCGCGTGGCCCTCCTCGACGCACAAAAACTTGGTGTTGGCATTTCGGTCTTTTTCGCTGTGCGCACTGATCTGCACAATGCCGACTTGCTGTACCAACTTGCCATGATGGTCTCGGCGATGCCTGAAGTTGTCGAATTCTACCGGATGAGTGATAAGGTAGATTATATGCTGCGCGTTGTAGTCGCCGACATTGCCGCCTATGACGCCCTTTATCGCAAGCTGATTTCCAATGTTGAGCTGACCGATGTCAATTCATCCCTTGCTATGGAGCAGATCAAATTCAACACCGCCCTGCCGCTCTTGGCATAGGATGCTGCCGGGGATGGAAATGCCAGTTGACATGGCAGCGGATTGTTTTGTTTTTCGTGACAAACTGCTTCTGCCCTCTGAGGGGTTCATCCTCAACCATTACACGGCATTTGATACTTTACGACCGGTCTACCTTGCCAATCAATTTGGTTGGCGAGCGACTGAACTATCTGGGCGGCAGATCGTTACTGCTCCGTCCGTTCTTGCGCGTTTTGCCTTCAAACAGTTTGGCAAAGGAATTGACCCAGCGCGGTTCTGCGATGTGGCTGGTCGAGCGCCGGGTGTGATGCATGCTCATTTCGGACGAGGTGGGGCGCTGGCCTTGCCGCTTGCCCGAGCGCTAAATATTCCGCTGTTCGTCACATTTCATGGTGGTGATGCCACCAAGCAGACGCATCAGCGCCGCCGGCTGGTGCCATCCATTTATCAACGCCGTCTGGCCAAAATGCATGATTATGTCGGAGCCTATCTTTGCGTTTCTGATTTTGTTGCAGACCGGCTGCGGGCACAGGGGTTTCCGCAAGCAAAGCTGCGCACCCATTACATCGGTATCCCCCTGACGGAGATAGTAGCGCCTACAGCCCGCCCCGCTAACGCGCCGCTATTATTTGTCGGCCGGTTCGTCGAAAAAAAGGGTATCGATACAGTGCTGAAGGCGATGCGGCTTGTTGACGCCAGTAATCCAGCTATCCGCCTTGAGATCGCTGGAAGTGGGCCGCTTGAGCGTAAGCTCCGCGCACAGGCTGCAGGTCTGCCAGCTGTTAAATTTCTCGGATGGCAAACGTCGGACCAGCTTGCCGCGCGTCTTGCAATGTGCAGCGCGTTGGTCGTCCCCAGTCAGCAGGCGGCCAATGGTGATTGCGAGGGGCTGCCGACAGTGGTGCTGGAAGCGCTTCGTGCTGGTGTGCCGGTGGTGGCAACACGCCATGCCGGCATTCCTGAAATCATTACTGATAATGAGACTGGCCTGTTGGTTGATGAGCGCGATCCGGCCGCCCTTGCCGCGGCAATTTTGCGGCATTATGGTATGGGTGATAAGGCACAGAGGCTGGTCAGCGCTGGCCAGAAACGGCTTCGAGCCGATTTTGATGCGGCGCAGCAATCACAGCGCCTGCAGCAGATCTTTCTTGAAGCTTTACCGGTGGAAATCTCACGGCATTAGAGCTGCACATATGTTGTTTTGACCTCGCTGTAGGCGTCCAGCGAATATTGGCTGTTTTCTCGGCCAAATCCGGAGTGCTTTACCCCGCCAAAAGGAAGGCCGGGTGGCAGCAGATTATAAGTGTTAATCCACACATTGCCGCTTTCCAGCTGGGCGGCAACCCGATGGCCACGCGACAGATCCTGCGTCATCAATCCGGCACCAAGGCCAAAGTCGGTAGCATTAGCCCGACGGATCGCCTCTGCCTCGTCGGCGAATGTTAGCACCGACATCACCGGCCCAAAAATTTCCTCACGAACAACGCGCATATCATCGTGGCACCCAGTCAGGATAGTTGGTTCCATGAAATATCCATTCTCAAACCCCTGTGGGTGAATCCGGTGTCCGCCTGTTGCAAGCTTTGCGCCCTCGGCAATGCCGATCTGGACATAGTCCAAAACCTTGTCCAGATGCGGAGCGGAAATCAGCGCCCCCATATCGACATCTTTGGCCATTGGGTCGCCAACAGTCATCGCCTCGGCCTTGTCTACCATCGCGGCGATGAAGTCTGTGGCAATGCTGTCCTCGACAAATATACGTGTTGCGTTTGAACATACTTCACCGGCGGTATAGAAATTGGCGTCCAATGCCGTCTGCACTGCCATATCAAAATCCGCATCGGCAAAGACAATCAGCGGTGATTTTCCACCCAGTTCCAGAGTTACTTTCTTCAGGCCCTTTGCCGACTGCGCCATGATTTGCTTGCCGGTCTCGACGCCACCGGTCAATGATATCTTGGCAATGCCGGGATGTTCGCAGATTGCCTGGCCGATTTGGTGGTCGCCGTGGATCACCTGGAACAATCCCAACGGTAGGCCAGCCTCGGTGAAAAGCTCGGCAATACGGTTTCCAGAAAGTGGTGTCATTTCCGAAGGTTTGAGAATGAACGCGTTTCCCGCGGCCAGTGCCGGAGCGGCTTTCCAACAAGCGATTTGCACCGGATAATTCCATGCGCCGATGCCGGCGCATACACCAAGCGGCACTCGCTCGCTATATGCAATGGCCTCGCCAAAGCGGTGCATGTCTCCGCTATCGGTCTGTGCTAGCGCGGCAAAGTAGGCCAACGCATCCGACCCGCTTGGCACATCGGCGCTTACTGCCTCTCCAAAACATTTACCGACATCCATCACTTCGAGGCGGGCCAGCTCATTATTTTTTGCGCGCATCAGGCTGGCGGCACGCTGCAGGATTTTACCGCGCTGTCCAGCCTCAAATGCGGCCCAACTGCGTTGTGCCTTGCTAGCGATGGAAACCGCTTCATCGAGCATTTTGTTGGTGGCCGGCTCGACCTTTGCGATTACCTCGCCGGTTGCGGCATAGAATTTGTCTATTGGTGGTTGGTTGCTTGACCGACTCCTACCGCCGATATAGGACTGACAGATCTGCATGATTAGGTAACTCCAGATTATAGGTTTAGTCACCATACCTATGCTGTCGTCCCTGCGTATAGGGGTAAAAACCAATTGCCAATAAGCGGTCTCCTGCGGCATTTTCGTTACACCTTTTTCGGAGTTGGAAAACATCAAAGGGAGGAGCTGAAACATGTCTGAGATCATAATTGACCGTGACGAGGCGCGCCGGGATCTGGCGGCAATCTTCCGCTGGACTGCGCGTGAGAACATGCATGAGGGCGTTGCCAATCACTTTTCCTATGCGATCTCCGATGATGGACAGAGGTTTCTAATGAACCCTTTTGGCCGGCATTTTTCTAAAATGCGGGCAAGCGACCTGATCGAGATTGATGCTGCACAATATCCGTCCGAACTGCGCGGACAAATCGATCCAACCGCCTGGGCTATTCACAGTGCCATGCATCGAAATAACCCGCAGGCACGCTGCATTGTCCACCTACACACTCATTACGCGACGGCGCTCAGCGCTCTAAAATCACCGACACTGCCAGCCATTGACCAGACTAGTTGCCGGTTTCACAACCGCGTTGCCATTGATCTGGGATTTGACGGTATGGGTCTTGGCGATGAGGCCGAGCGCTTGTCGAAGCTGCTTGGTAATAAGATGATGATGATGATGGGCAATCATGGTTTTCTGACCGTTGCTGATACACCGGCTCTAGCTTTTGATCTTGCCTATCATTTTGAGCGTGGTTGCCGAACCTATATGACAGCTCTTGCCACAGGGCAGGAAATGTCTGTGCTGCCTGATGATGTTGCTGAGAAAACGGCGCAGCAATTCGAGAATTACGAGGGTGGCGCAGCTACGTTCATGCTTGCGATTCGCAGCATTCTGGATGGTGAGGAACCGGATTATCGTCATTGAGGCATCTGCTCGGTACGGCGCTGTGAAGTCGTCAGCCGCTATTGGCTGGTTGCTTTAATGTCAGCCAATGGTAGCGTGTCAATACGATTAGTTTGCTTTTTTAAGAACCCGCGTTAGTAACCAAAGTGAATTGAGACATTCTTGTAATGTCCAACTTGACCCGGCTCAGTTGCTGGGGCAACCTTATAATTAATTTAGAGCGAGCCCCCAGGCCATTAATTGCGCTGTGGGCCTGTGAAAACGTCAGCTAAAAAATTAATGGGAGGAAAACTCTAATGAAAAAACTTCTTACCGCGGCGGCCATCGCTGGCGCAGCTGCCTTTGGAATGGTAGGTCAGGCATCGGCCGATGGTCATGCCTGTGGTTCAATGACAATGGCCGAGATGAATTGGGCGTCTGCTGAACTAATGGCTAACGTGGATAAAATTATCCTTGAAGAAGGTTATGGCTGTGAAGTCGAGTTGGTTTCAGGTGCCACAATGACAACGTTTGCATCTATGAATGAAAAAGGTCAACCAGATGTTGCTGGTGAGCTCTGGATAAATGCTGTGCGTGAGCCACTGTTTAAGGCGATGGATGAGGGGCGTCTGATGTCTGCCGTGAAGGGCCCAATTACTCAGCTGGGTGAAGGTTGGTGGATTCCACCACACACCGCAGAAAAGCACCCAGAAATTGTCAATGATGTAAATGCTCTGCTTTCTAGGCCAGATCTCTTTCCACACCCTGAAGATCCATCGAAAGGGGCTTTTGTTGGATGCCCTGCTGGATGGGGATGCCAACTTTCTAATGCTAATCTGTTTCGCGCCTTTGATATGGAAGCTAAGGGATGGCTGCTAATTGATCCAGGTTCCGCTGCTGGCCTTGACGGTTCGATGGCTAAAGCTGCCGAGCGAGGCGAAAATTGGCTTGGCTATTATTGGTCTCCGACAGCGTTGATTGGTAAATATGGAATGGTTCCAGTTTCTATGGGCGAATGGGGTGGACCTGAAAATTGGGATGGCTGTATTGTTAAGCCTGAACAGGAATGTTCCGATCCAAAACCCTCTTCATGGACAGAATCAGAGGTGCACACCGTAGTAACAACTGATTTCCAAAAGCGTGGAGGTCCCGCCGTGGAATATTTGAGTAAGCGAATTTTCCCTGGCCCAATTATGAATGGTATGTTGGTTTTCATGGCTGATGAGCAAGCAGGTGGTGGCGATGCTGCTATAGAGTTTTTAATCCGACATGAGGACCTCTGGTCAAGCTGGGTCTCGGCAGACGCTGCTGCGAAAATCAAGGCTGCTCTTTAAGGCTTGTATGTAAATCAGTCTTCAGCCTGCCAAACAAATGTTTGGCAGGCTGTTTATTTGTTATTATTTCAAGAAGTCCAGCGAGGATATCATGGAGTTTTTTACAGAATTTCCAGAAATGGGAAGGCAGGATTTAAGGGATTTCAAAAAGGGAATTGATGCTTCGTTTCGTGAATTTTCTAGAACCTATGGAGAAGGAATAGAGAACTTTTTTGAGCCTTTATTGTGGTTCCTTGTCTGGTTGGAAAAACTTTTAATAAATGCACCTTGGCCCATTGTAATAATTGTTATTTGTGCTCTAGCCTGGCTTGGCTCCCGCAGTTGGAAAATCGTCCTTGGAACAGCAGTTGCGTTCTTAGTAATCGGTTATTTTGGGATGTGGGAAGATACGATGTCTACGTTGGCGATTATTTCTGTTGCCACGTTACTTTGTATTATTTTGGGTATTCCACTTGGCGTTTTAATGGCGCGATCTCTACGTGTGCAGTCAGCTGTCACACCAGTTCTTGATATTATGCAAACTATCCCAAGTTTTGTATATTTGATACCGGTGGTTATGCTTCTTGGCATTGGCAAAGTGCCTGGACTGATCGCTGTTTGTATCTACGCAATTCCACCGATTGTCCGTCTGACAAACCTTGGCATTCGCTTGGTTGACAAGGAAGTTTTGGAGGCCGCTGATGCTTTTGGTGCTGATTACAAACAGCGTCTATTTGGCGTGCAAATTCCTCTGGCATTGCCCAATATCTTTGCTGGCGTGAACCAGACGATTATGATGTCATTGGCGATGGTGGTGATCGCTTCAATGATTGGAGTAAAAGGCTTGGGACTGCCCGTGTTGCGGGCTATTTCAAATCAATATCTGGCTCTTGGCCTCTTAAATGGACTGGCGATTGTCACTCTAGCAATCATTTTTGACCGTGTGTCACAAGAATATGGACGACGTTTGCAAGCCCACAAGCATGGGGGCGATAATGGCTGAAATAAAAATTAGGATCAAAAATCTTTACAAGATTTTTGGAGACAGTCCAACTACCGCCATGCAGCATGTAAAGGACGGTGCAACCAAGCAAAGTTTACTTGACGACTATGGACATGTTTTGGGTCTCAAAGATATCAATCTAGATATTCCTGAGAAAAAAATTCAGGTGGTGATGGGATTATCAGGATCTGGTAAGTCAACTTTGATCAGGCATATAAATCGACTGATTGAGCCAACTGAGGGCCAAGTCATTGTCGATGGTGAGAATGTGCTTGCAATGTCACAAGATGAATTACGAGATTTTCGTCGCCACAAATCATCGATGGTTTTTCAGAAATTTGCCTTATTGCCACACCGAACTGTGGCTCAAAATGCGGCCTATGGACTAACTATCCAAGGTATTTCCGAGGGCGAAGCTCAAGATCGCGCCCAACGCTGGATTGATAGGGTCGGTTTAGGAGGGTTTGAAAATCATTTTCCTGCACAGCTTTCTGGAGGAATGCAACAGCGTGTCGGTCTTGCAAGAGCTCTAGCAACGGATGCCGAAATTTTGTTGATGGATGAGGCCTTTTCGGCGCTTGATCCACTGATCCGTACAGATATGCAGGATATTCTTCTCGATTTGCAATCAGAGCTTCACAAGACAATTGTTTTCATAACACATGATCTCGATGAAGCTTTGCGAATTGGTGACCAGATTGCAATTCTGAGAGATGGTGAGTCAATTCAGCAAGGCGACCCTCAGGATATTATTTTACGGCCCGCAGACGATTATATCTCAGATTTTATAAAGGATATAAATCGTGGAAGGGTTTTAAAGGTTCGTTCTGTAATGACGAATGCCAAACGGGCTGCTGGGCCAAAACTATCAATGGATACGGCGTTGGAGGATGCATTGCAGGCATTAGCATCATCAAGCAAAGGTTCGGGTGCGGTTGTTGATGGTAGTGGTAAGACCGTCGGAAAAATTGAGATGAAGGCGGCGATTACAGCCATTGCCCGTCCAGATAGATCTGGCGTTACCCCTCGCTACAAATAATTGAAAAAACATTTTGGGTGGTAACATGACTGAATTTACCGAATTAACCCTGGAGCAAATTTCAGCTCTTATTAATGAGGTGATGATCGCTAATGGCTGTGACGATGCGAACGCCGCAGCCCTTGCCGATATTATGACCCGGGCAGAACGTGATGGTTCTCATTCGCATGGCTTGTTCCGAGTGCCAGGCTATGTCAAGGCATTGCGCTCTGGCAAGGTAGATGGCAAAGCAAAGCCAGTGGTTGCCAAAAAGACGCCCGCTATCATTCATGTCGATGGCAGGGGCTGTTTTGCCCCTCTGGCCCAGGCGGTTGGGCTACCTGTTCTTGCCGAGGCCACGGCTGAGATCGGGGTCGCAGCGCTATCACTCACAGGGATTCACCATTTTGCGGCGCTCTGGCCAGAGACCGAATATCTGGCGGATCGTGGCCTCGTCGGCATTGCTTGCACGGCCTATATGCCGATGGTTGCGCCAGCCGGGTCAAAGGCTGCGCTTTTTGGCACTAACCCTATTTCCTTTGCCTGGCCACGTCCGGGAAAGACGCCGGTCTGCTATGACATGGCAACTGCTGCTATGGCGATGGGTGACGTGCAGATTGCGGCGCGTGATGGAAAAAGCGTTCCACTGGGAACAGGCCTTGATGCCGATGGCAATCCAAGCACCGATCCGGCAGCCATCGCTAAAGGCGTGCTTTTACCCTTTGGTGGTTACAAGGGTTCGGCAATTGCCATGATGGTTGAGTTGCTGGCGGCTGGCCTGACGAGCGAGCAGTTCAGCTTTGAGGCAAGAGAAAATGACAATGGTGACGGTGGCCCGCCGCGTGGTGGCGAGATGGTGATTGGCCTGTCCCCAGATCTGATTGCTGGTGATGGCTGGCAGGAGCATGTCGAGCGCTTCATGGATCGTCTTAGAGCTCTGGAGGGTGTACGCATTCCGGGTGAACGCCGTCATAAAAACCGCCTTGATACCGGACCGCGCGAGATCAATGCGACCCTGATTGAGACCATCACTGCGCTGAAATAGCTGACTGCCCTTGCCTACCGGCCTTTCCAGACAGGGTCACGTTTTTCGGCAAAAGCCTTAAAACCCTCAAGCCCGTCCTCTGAATTATAGAGCCTGTCGACAGTTGGCAGCTGCATTTTTGTGATCCTGTTCAGGATATCCTGAAACTTCATGTTTTCAGCCTCACGGGCAACTTCCTTGATCGCGGCAAAGACCAGTGGTGGTCCTGACTCCAGCAATTTTGCCAGTTCCCAAACGCGGTTATAGAGCGATGGTCCGTCAGACAGCACCTCATTCACCAGCCCCCAGTTATGCGCCTCGGTACTGTCCATCCAGCGTCCGGTCAGTAATAGGTCCATCGCCACATGATAGGGGATGCGTTTTGGCAGCTTGATGGTGGCTGCATCAGCCAGTGTACCGGCGCGGATTTCTGGCAGTGCAAAACTTGCACCCTCATTTGCCAGAATCAGATCACAGGACAGCGCAATCTCGAAACCACCACCAACGCACATACCCTCTACCGCAGCAATCACAGGCTTGTTCAGATCGCGAAGCTCCTGCAAGCCACCAAAGCCGCCGACGCCGTAATCGGCAGTGACGGAGTCACCATCGGCAGCGGCCTTAAGATCCCATCCGGCGGAAAAGAATTTTTCCCCTGCTGTGCGCAGAATACAGACCCGTAATTCATCATTGTCACGGAAATGCCTAAAGGTCTCACCCATCCTGCGCGAGGTCACCAGATCAATGGCATTGGCTTTCGGCCTGTCGAGCGTAACCTCGAAAACATTACCCTCCTGCCGCGTTCTGATTACATCATCCATTGTTATTCTCCCTGGTCATCATTCATCCATATCACCGCATCGGCGGCAAGGGCACCATTGCCGCGGCTTGCCACCATCAGCGGATTAACCTCGATTTCATCCAGTCTGGCATCATTCTGCATTGCATGTGCCATTGCCATGATCGCCGTAACCGCCGCGCCAAGATCGGCTTGTGGTTTGCCGCGGTAGCCGGTGAGCAGCGGTGCCAGTCGCAAACAGCTGATCGCCGCCAAAACCTCGTCCGCATTCACAGGCAGAATGAGCGTCTGCGTATCGCCTAGCAACTCTGCTGTGATGCCTCCAGTGCCGATCGTCAGGCTGACCCCATACACTGGATCGCGGCGAAGACCAACCAACAGCTCACCGACTGGCGGTTGCACCATTTCCTCCACCAGGAAGCCTTTGGCGCCATCCATCTTGTTTGCGGCGGCGGCAAGCGCGTCCGCCGTCAGATTGAGCTGTACCAGCCCTGCCTCGCTCTTGTGCAGTTGCCCCAATCCCTTGAGTGCGAGCGGCGCATGAAGCGCCGCGCTCGCGTTTGTCAGCTCTGCCGGTGTGTCTGCCCTCACGCCGCGAGGACAGGCAACACCCCATTCGGTCAATCGGGACTTGGCGCTATGCTCATCAAGCATCTGTCGTTGCCTGGCCTCTGTCGTTGCTGCTAGCGGTTGCCAGCCTGCACTGACCGCGATGCTGCTCGTGACCTTTTCAAGGGCACGCAGACCGGTGGCAAATCCGCAGAGCGGCGCGATGCCATTATCTACCAATCTTGTTGCCCATTCATCTGAGATGCCCTCGGCGATACTGCCAAGCATAATCGCTGGTGTTCCGGTCATCTTAGCTGCCTGTTGCATTGCTGCTACGGCTGGATGCCAGGCGGCATCACTGCATCTGTCTGCACGCGGAAAATCAATCACCAGAACCGACGCATCGACCCAGGATCCCATCATGCTGGCGAAGGTTTTGGTCATCCGCAACTTGTCGCCCCAGATAAAGGTGTGATAGTCGAGCGGATTGGAAATCGTCACAAGCGGGCCAAGCGTCTCGGCAAGCGCCGCTTTTTGGGCATCTGGAATGGCCGGCCAGTCAAGCGCCATGTCGGCACTCAGATCAGCCATCATGCCGGTCTCGCCACCAGAACAGCACATGGCACTGACCCGCTTGCCAGCCAGCGGCCCAAACAGATGCAGCAGTTTTAGCGTTTCCAGCATTTCCTCCGGCGTGTTGACCTCGATCACCCCACATTGTCGAAGAAAGGCCGACGACGCAGCAGCATCCCCGGCTAGTGCCGCAGTGTGCGAACTTGCGGTTTCCCGCGACGCTGCTGTCTTGCCGGATTTGATTGCCACTATATGTCTACCGGCGCCGAGCGTTGCCGCGGCCATTGTGGCGAAATGCTGCGTGTCGACAATGCCCTCGATATACAGCCCGGCGGCCGTGACCCGATCATCGGCCAGCAATGTGCTGGCCATTTCGGTCAAGCTGGTCTGCGCCTGATTGCCGACACAGGCGATATATGCGATTGGTAGACCGCGCGCCTGCATGCTCATATTGATTACGATGTTGGAGGATTGGCTGATTAGCGCTACACCACTATCGACCAGACGCCCGCCATGTTGGTCTGGCCACAGCATTGCCCCATCAAGATAGTTCAGCACGCCATAGCAGTTCGGCCCCAATAGGGGCATGTCGCCTGCCGCAGCAATCAGCGCTGCCTGCAACTCATCATTACCCACCTCGGCAAAGCCCGAGGCAAAACAGACGGCACCACCGCATCCCCTTGCCGCCAGTGCCGCCGTTATCTCAACCGTCGCATGGCGATTGATTCCCAGAAATGCTGCGTCGGGTCCAGCTGGCAGATCGGCGATATCCCGGTAGCAGGCGATCCCATTGATGTTATCTCGCGTTGGATGAACCGGCCAGATATCCCCCTCAAACCCGTTCTTCTGGCATTGGGTGACTACATTTTCCGCCCACCAGCCACCAAAGATGGCGATTGATTTTGGCTGGAATAGGCGCGACAGATCCCGCACTTCAGCCGCCAAGAGGGCGCAGCAGATCGCGGCTGATGATGTGGCGCTGGATTTCAGAGGTGCCATCCCATATCCGCTCGACGCGGGCATCCCGCCAGAAACGTGCCAGCGGCAGATCATCCATCAGCCCCATGCCGCCATAGACCTGTATGGCTTCATCCGTCACCCTTGCCAGCATTTCCGAGGCGTAGAGCTTTGCCGAGGCAATCTCACGATTTGCCGGTAGCCCCTGATCAAGCCGCCATGCTGCGGCAAGGGTCAGCCAGTCAGCCGCATCAATCTCGGTAATCATATCGGCCAGCTTGAAGCTAACTCCCTGAAACTTGCCAATCTGTCTGCCGAACTGTTTGCGTTCAGCGGCATAGGTGAGCGCATAGTCAAAAGCACGTCTTGCCCGGCCAACACACATGGTGGCAACGGTGATACGGGTCGCGTAGAGCCAGGTATTCATTACCTCGAAACCGCCATCAACCTCGCCCAGAACCTGTTCATCGGCGAGGCGGCAATCTTCGAACTTTAGGATAACATTGTGATAGCCGGCATGAGAAACCGAGTCGTAGCCGGGCAGAACCTCGAAGCCGGGATGGCCACGATCGACAAGAAAACAGGTGATCCGTTTTTTTGGACCATGCGGCGTTTCATCAACGCCGGTCGCAACAAAAACGATGAAAAAGTCAGCATGGTCACCGCCCGAAATGAAATGTTTTGTACCGTTGAGAATCCAATCGCCGCCGGCACGCTTTGCTGTTGTATTCATGCCACGCACATCGGAGCCGGCGTTGGGTTCCGTCATCGCCAGTGCGTCCATCCGCTCGCCCTTTACCGCCGGTGTCAGATATGTCTCGATCTGCTTACCCTTGCAGGCCATGAGGATATTCTGCGGGCGGCCAAAAAAATGAGTTAGCGCCATCGACCCACGGCCAAGCTCCCGTTCCAGCAGCGCAAATTCCAGATTGTTAAGGCCACCACCACCTACAGAGTCAGGAAAATTTGACGCGTAAAAGCCCATGTCGATGACTTTCTGCTTGATCGCATTTCCCATCTCGGGTGGCACATGCCCCAGCTTTTCAACTTCATCCTCAAGCGGATAGATTTCCGTCTCGACAAAGGTGCGCACTGTGGAGACGATCAGCTCCTGTTCTTCGGTTAGTCCAAACTGCATTGATGCCTCTCCTACTTCTGCACGATTTTGGCCGTTATTTTACCCCAATCGCGCGTCCAGCCCCGTCGGGTATCGGCAGTCCGGCATGGGCGTCTACGAAATCTGCCAGCGCGGAGGCAACAGACTCTCCCGGCAGGCTAGATGCGCGGCTGCTCATATCGACATGCAGCAGCATATGCTCGCCTGTCGCCAACAGCCTGTTGTCGCCCTCATAGAGGTGATGAAACAGATGCAGCTTCTTGCCAGCGCCTGCCAATACCTGCGTTGTGACGTGGACTTCGGCATTTGCCCGGACCTCGTCCAGATGTCGGATATGCGTCTCAACGGTAAAATAGCTGCCACCCGCTGCAACATAAGCGGCATCAACACCGCACATGCGCATAAACACGTCAGTGGCGTGTGAGAAGCAATCCAAATAGCGGGCTTCATTCATATGACCGTTATAATCTGTCCATTCGGCGGGTACGCGCCGGCGCAGCGTTTCCAGTGGCATTGTGATGTCTGTTTGGGCGGCCGCGGGGATCGCATCATAGAGCGCTGCCTCCCAGTTGGCCAGCGTCTTGCCAGCTCCCCAATCATTGGCCTTTAGCGCCTGCATGATGGCGACCAGATTGTCGTCCCGTATACGCTCCAGCTCGCGGATTGAACGGCTGCCCGATTGCGCGTCGGATTGTGAGGAAATTGTCTCCACAAGCTCATCCGTCAGTTCTGGCACATCCATAAGCTTTGTCCAGGGCCATTTCAGACATGGGCCAAACTGCTTGATGAAATGCGCCATTCCAGCCTCACCGCCGGCCACACGATAGGTTTCAAATAGCCCCATCTGTGCCCAACGAAGGCCAAAGCCATACCGGATGGAATCGTCAATCTCAGCGGTGGTTGCAATACCGTCCTTGACCAACCAAAGCGCCTCTCGCCAGACAGCCTCCAAAAACCGGTCCGCGACAAACGCCTCGATCTCCTTGCGCAGATGCAGCGGGTGCATGCCTATGGCCCGGTAGATTTCGTCAGCCCGCCTGATTGTCTCATGGCTTGTCTTTTTGCCGCCGACCATTTCCACCAGTGGCAGCAGATAGACCGGGTTGAAAGGATGGCCCACCATCAACCGGTCTGGCCAACCCATCTTTGCCTGTAGATCACTTGGCATGATACCTGAGGTTGATGAGCTGATGATCGCATCATTGGCGGCCACCAGCTCGATCTCGGCGTAGACAGCCTGCTTCATCTCAAGTCGTTCGGGCACCGCCTCGATAATCAGTTCACCATCGGCCACCGCCTCGGCAATAGTGCCAGCAAAGTCAAGCCTGCCGCGTGCAGGCGGTGGTGCAATTGTCAAACGGGCAAGCGCGTGATCAGCATTGTCAATGATCGCAGTAATCTTGCGTGGCACCTCAGGATCCGGATCAAACACCCGGACATCTACGCCGTTCTGGATCAGTCGTGCAACCCAGCCACCACCGATCACGCCGCCGCCAATTACCGCTGCCAAGGCCGGTCTGTGTGTTCCGTTCGCCATCATCTCTGTCCCGTTTAGCGTGGTGCGCGCTTGGTCAGGCCCAAACGGGTGCGTACCGCATCCGGGCCAACGATTGACGCGCCCATATTCTCGGCAACACTGGCCGCCTTTTCGACCAACTGTGCATTTGTTGCAAAGACCCCGCGTGAGAGGTAAATATTGTCCTCAAGCCCGACCCGGATATTGCCCCCAGCCAGTATCGCCGCCGCCGGATAGGCCATTGCGTTGCGGCCAATCGAAAAGGCGGAAAACACCCAGTCGGCCGGAACATTATTGACCATAGCCATGAGAGTGTTCAGATCATCAGGTGCTCCCCAAGGTATCCCCATACAGAGCTGCACAAGCGCCGGTTTCTCGATATAGCCCTCATCAACAAGATGTTTGGCAAACCAGAGATGCCCAGTGTCGAACGCCTCGATCTCTGGCTTTACGCCAAGCGCCTTCATCTGTTTTGCCATTTCAACTAGCATGGTTGTACTGTTCGTCATCACATAATCGCCATGGCCGAAATTCATTGTCCCGCAATCAAGCGTGCAGATTTCCGGCCGGCAGTCAGCAACATGAAGAAGGCGTTCGCTGGCACCTGCCATGTCAGTCCCGTCCGGATTGACTGGCAGCGGTGCCTCTACGCCGCCAAGAACAAGGTCGCCGCCCATCCCGGCTGTCAGATTCAAAACGACATCGGTCGCCGAGGCCCGGATCCGTTCGGTTACCTCGCGAAACAGCCTTGGATCGCGCGATGCCCTGCCTGTTTCTAGGTCACGAATGTGGCAATGAACCACCGCAGCGCCGGCTTTTGCGGCGTCGATGGCGCTGTTTGCAATCTGTTCTGGGGTGATTGGCACCTTGTCCGATTTGCCAGTTGTATCGCCGGACCCAGTAACCGCGCAGGTGATGAAAACTTCTTTGTTCATTTGCAGTGCCATGGACCGGCTCTCCCCTTGTCAAAACTCTATTTGGCTGCCGGTGACAGCGCTAAGACAATCAAGACAATGATGCCAAATTGTTCCCCTCGTCAAGAAAACTTGCGTCACAAATTGCCGCGAAAACCCAAAAATGGTTGCACAATGACCCTCCTAAAGAAAGTCAACGAAGAATTTCCATGCATCTATATGAATTTATTGGGTTTCCCTGTCAGTTTCTGGCAAAGGTGTAAACTTTACGCCGGTGCTGTCTCTGGCTTGCACTTTGCCAGAAAGCAGCTAAGTTGAACGGATCAATTTTGCAGAAATTCTATAGGAATGGCGAGGGAGAAATGACCTTAACACATTATATTAGAGGCGTGGAAATCGAGGGTACCAGCGGCCGCGTGCAAGATGTTTTCAATCCGGCAACGGGTGCGGTCATTGACCAAGTACCGCTGGCCAGTACTGTTGAGGTTGAAAGGGTTGTCGCTGTGGCCCGGGAGGCGTTGCCGGGCTGGGCGGCGACACCAGCGGCAAAGCGCGCACAGGTGATGTTCAACTTTCGCCAACTGATTCTTGACAATGCAAGGGAACTGGCGACGCTGATCTCGTCACAACATGGCAAGACAATTGATGATGCGATGGGTGAGGTTGCCAGGGGTGTTGAGGTTGTCGAATTTGCTTGTGGCATCCCAAATACCCTCAAGGGCGAGTTTTCGCCACAGGTGGCAGGTGGTGTCGATGTGTTCTCTATGCGTCAGCCTGTTGGAATTGTTGCCGGGATAACGCCGTTCAATTTTCCCGCAATGGTGCCGATGTGGATGTTCCCGATGGCGCTTGCCACGGGAAATACTTTTGTTCTCAAACCTTCCGAACGCGATCCAGGTGCACCGATGATGCTAGCGCGGCTGCTCAACCAGGCCGGTCTTCCCGATGGGTGTTTCAACATCGTCCATGGTAACAAGGAAGCGGTCGATGCGTTGCTCGACAATCCAAACATCGCCGCTATTAGCTTCGTCGGGTCCACCGCGATCGGCAGATATATCTACAGCCGCGGCTGCGCCAATGGCAAACGTGTCCAGGCGCTGTGTGGGGCGAAGAACCATATGGTCATTATGCCTGACGCCGATATGGGACAGGCTGTCGATGCGGCAATGGGTGCTGCCTATGGCTCGGCCGGTGAACGCTGCATGGCTATCTCTGCTGTGCTGGCGGTTGGCGATGACACGGCAGACCGTTTCGTCGAGGCACTCGCGCCCAAGGTGCGGGCGCTAAAGATTGGTCAGTATGATGAGCCAGGAGTTGAGATGGGGCCGTTGATCACCGCCGAGTCAAAAGCCCGGGTCGAAGATTATATCGGTCAGGGTGAGGCGGCTGGCGCTACGGTCGTTGTTGATGGCCGCAATCTTAACTTGCAGGGCTATGAGAACGGCTTTTTTGTCGGGGGTACGTTGCTTGACCATGTGACGCCCGACATGTCGGTCTATCGTGACGAGATTTTCGGTCCGGTTCTCTCGGTTCTGCGCCCGAAAAGCTATGAAGAGGCGCGCCAGCTGGTGGTCGACCATGAATATGGCAATGGCACGGCTATTTTTACGCGTGACGGCGATGCTGCGCGTGATTTCGCCAGCAATGTCAATATAGGCATGGTTGGCGTCAATGTGCCAATTCCGGTCCCAGTTGCTTACCATAGCTTTGGTGGCTGGAAAGCGTCAATGTTTGGCGACCACTCGATCCATGGCATGGAAGGCGTGCGCTTTTATACCAAGCTGAAGACGGTGACCTCGCGCTGGCCATCAGGCATCAAAGAAGGCGCCGTATTCAATTTTCATTCGGGCAGCGATAGCTGATGTCTATTGCCATTCATAACCCATCAAAAAGGCCGCCTGTAACAAGGTAGAAAGCTGCTGGCGGCCTATTTCATACGGGCGTGTTGCCTTTTCACATCAATAGCTTGCCCGGGTTTAGCAGATTGTCAGGGTCGAGCGCTGCCTTGATCGTTTTCAGCATGTTATAGGCGACGGGATCTTTCAGCTCCCGCATTACCTCCAGTTTGTCGGTGCCGATTCCATGTTCAGCGCTGATTGAGCCACGCCATTTGACTACGGCATTCTGAAGCGCCTGTTTTATCGCCTCGGCTTCTTCCGGATGGTCCTTCGGGTCCGCGTCATAGGGCCGGGCGCAGCTATGCAGATTTCCATCACCCATATGCCCAAAGGCGATGCAGAAAGGCCCGGGGGCAATCGCGGCGAAGGCGGCCTCTAAATCGGCAATCGCCCCTGGCAAATCGGACACCTGAAAGCTCACATCCGAGAGCAGCCAGTTGCCATGCCGCTGCATTGCATCCAGCGTATCCTCGCGCATCGTCCACAGATTGCGCCGCTGCGCCTCGGAATAGGCGACCACCGCATCCTGGGCGATGCCGGTCTCAAAAGCTTCAGTAAGAATTTCTTCAAGCTGTTCGGTTAGCGCCAGCTTGCCATCGGCATCGGCCCTTGCATCCTCCGCGGAGCCGGCAGCAATCTCGACAATCACAGACAGCGACGGGCTGTAGGAAAAGGGAGCGGTGATATGGTCCAGATATTTAACGCAAAGATCATACATCAGCTGGCCGAACAGCTCGAACGCCTCAACGCGGCCAGCTGTCCGTGCCTGTAAAAAATTCATCAGCTTTAGCGCGGCACTTACATCTGGCACCACCACCATGGCGGTGGCATAGGCCTCTGGCCGCGGTACCAGCTTCAGACTGGCCGCCGTAATGATGCCAAGCGTACCCTCGGACCCAACCATCAGATTGATTAGATCATAGCCGGTGTTGTTCTTTTTCAGAGCTGGCAACAGATCCATTACCTCGCCCGATGCCGTCACCACCTCAAGCCCCATGCACAGGTCGCGCACATTGCCATAGCGGATGACATTCAGTCCCCCGGCATTGGTGGCAAGCGCGCCGCCAATATGCGCGGTTCCCTTCGCGCCAAATACAAGTGGGAACATCAATCCCGCTTGATCGGCCGCCTTGTTAAGATTTTCGATGATACAGCCTGCCTCGGCAATCATTACCTGCCCGTCCGTGTCGATGGTGCGGACATTGTTCATCCGCTCAAGCGACATCAGCAGGATGCCCTCAGCCTCATCGGCAATGGTCGCACCAGTCAGCCCAGAATTGCCACCAAACGGGATGACCGGCGTCTTCGTCGCGGCGCAGGCCTTCATAATAGCAGTAACGGCACGAGTACTATCAGGCCGAACGACACAGAGCGGGTGTGACTCATAAAGCCCCAGCCAGTCCCGGCGGTAGCGCGGTTCAATGGCATCGCCTGTCAGCACATGTGATTCCCCGCAGATCTCGATCAAGCGGTCGGTGAATTTTGTCACTTCGGCACTCCCTGTCATGTTACTCTCACAGTACAAGTCATTTACCCCGCCGTTCAGCCAGCGAGCATTTCCAGTCGCAGACGGGCAATCTTATGGACCTCGGCAAGCGCCGTGGCAAACTCGGTCCTCTTGTCATTGTAGATTCGGCGGCGGAAGGCGTCCAGAATATCAGCCCGTGTCAGCCCTCGCACGGCGAGGATGAAGGGATGTCCGAATTTATCCCTATACGTCGTGTTCAGCGCCTGAAAGGCGGCAAATTCCTCCGGGCTGCACCGGTCAAGGCCTGCGCTGGCCTGTTCTGCTGTGGAATCAGCCGTAAGCCCACCATCAATCGCTAGCTTTCCGGCCAATTCTGGGTGTGCACGAAGCAGCGCAAGCTGACGCTTTTTGCCGGCGGTATCAACAATTGCGGCCATACGATCGGCGAGGTGGTTAATCTGATTATCGGCAGGGCCGAGTCCGGCTGCCAGCATTGCAAGCGCCACCCAGTCGGAATGTTCATAGACGCCGCCAAAGTGCGTCAGGAATTGCAGTCGGCTCAATTGTTGCGGGCTGACCGCAAAAACTGGATTTCCAAAATCGTCTGCCATCACTTATCCCAAATTCATGCCCTGCACATGCGAATCTGAGAATGGGGATATTTATTTGCAAGTTCAATAAATAATTGGCATCGTTTTTTGTTGGGTTATAGGAGTTTGTTCAAATGGGTCGTTTGACCACACATGTTCTGGATACCGCTGCTGGCATGCCGGCGGCCGGCCTTTCAATTGATCTTTATCGCTGTGATCAGAGGGAACGCCACCTGCTTTTGTCTGTCATCACAAATGGTGATGGTCGGTGTGATGCGCCGCTGCTGGAGGGGACGAATTTTGCTGGGGGGCGATACCAGCTGGTCTTTCACGCGGCGGCCTACCTGCGGGCTGCGGGAATATCATTGCCAGAAATGCCGTTTCTCGATGAGATTGTGATTGCCTTTGGCATCGATAATGCAGACCGGCATTACCATGTGCCGTTGCTATTCTCGCCCTACGGCTATTCGACCTACCGCGGTAGCTAGCGGAGTTCGCGATGCGCGATTATGTGACCTTTATCCTGAATAACGAGGTACAGACGCTCTCTGGTTTCGCTGGTGATACCACGCTGCTTGCCTGGTTGCGACGCACGCGCCGTCTGACCGGTTCAAAGGAAGGCTGTGGCGAGGGGGATTGCGGTGCCTGCACCGTTGTTCTCGCCCGGCCTGACGCCGACGGCAGAATTGTTTGGCGGCCGGTCAATGCTTGCATCCTGTTTATGGGTATGCTCGAAGGGGCGTCGGTCACCACAATCGAAGCGCTGTCTGATGGCGCGGGCGGTCTGCACCCCTGCCAGCAGGTGATGGTCGATTATCACGCCTCACAATGTGGGTTCTGCACGCCCGGTTTCGTCATGTCACTTTTTGCCGCCTGGTGCAATGGTGATGGTCTGGAGGCGACGGCCATTGATGACACGCTGGCTGGCAATCTATGCCGTTGCACCGGTTACCGGCCGATTGTCGATGCCGGACTGTCGCTTGTTGGAAGTGACCTGCCGGCCTTTGAATTGGCCCGCCGCCAGACTGAGGCCGAGTTGATGGCAGAAATCGCGCATGATGAGACGGTTCGGCTTTCCGATGAAGGAGCAGCAAGAAAGGTTGCCTTTGTGGCGCCTGCCAGCGCGAAAGACTTCACAGAATTCTATGCCCACAATCCCGATGCGACGATTGTCTCTGGTGCCACCGATGTCGGGCTGTGGGTGACCAAACAACAGCGGCATCTACCGGTGATGCTATGGACAGGCCGCGTCGCTGGCTTCAAAGAGACCGTTGAGATCGACGATCACCTTCGGATTGGCCCTGCGGTCACTCATCAGCAGGCAATGTCTGACCTCGCGGCGCGCTGGCTGGATTTTGGAGAGGTGATGCGTCGCTTTGGCTCGCTGCAGGTACGCAGCAGCGGTACGATCTGTGGCAACATTGCTAATGGCTCGCCAATCGGTGATCTGGCGCCGATGCTGATTGCCCTGTCTACCGAGGTAGAACTGACGGCGGGTATAAAAATGCGGCGGTTGCCGCTAGAGGCGTTTTTCCGTGATTACGGTGTTCAGGATCGGCAGACGGGTGAATTTGTTTCTGCCATCCTGTTGCCGCTGGCACCGGCCAAGCATTTTCGCTGCTACAAGATTTCAAAACGCTTTGACCAGGACATCTCGGCGGTCATGGGGGCTTTCAAAATTACCGTCGCCGATAATGTGATCATTTCAGCGCGCCTAGCATTTGGCGGTATGGCGGCAACGCCAAAACGCGCCACACATGCCGAGGTGGCCCTTCAAGGAGCGCCCTTTACCGAATCCAGTTTCCGTGCCGCTGCGGCCCACGTGGCTGACGATTTCACACCGATCAGCGACATGCGCGCGTCTGCCGCCTATCGGTTACAGGTGGCGCGCAATCTTGTCGTGAAATATGGGCTTGATCTGACGGGTGCCGGATCGGTGCGTCTTGCCGGCCGTTCGGGGTTATCGCTTACCGGCGTACGGGGGATGTGATGACACCGCCCGATACTGGCCAAAGCATGGAAATCCAGACGAAAAGGGGTATTGCCGGTGACATCCGTACCCCGTTGCGCCATGAAAGTGCGCACAAACATGTTGCCGGTACCGCAATCTATGTCGATGACATCGCCACTCCTGAAAACAGCCTTGTGGTGCTGATTGCGCAGAGCCCACATGCGCATGCACGCATTACTGCGATGGATCTGTCGGCTGTTGCCGCTGCGCCCGGTATCGTGCGGGTGATGAGCGCCGCAGATATTCCGGGAAAGAATGACTGTGCGCCAGTCTATGGCGATGATCCGGTTTTTGCCGATACTGAGGTAAATTATGTTGGACAAGCGGTGTTTGCCGTTGCCGCTGAGACGATGGCGGCCGCCCGTGCTGCGATCGGCCTTGCCAAAATCGGCTATGAGGAGCTGCCGGCGATCATAACCATCGAGGCGGCGATACAGGCAGGCTCGTTTCTGGGGCCGCCGGCGACTATGGCGTGCGGCGATCCTGATGAGGCCATCGCTACAGCGCCGCGCACCCTCAGCGGTAGCATCGATATTGGCGGGCAGGAGCATTTCTATCTCGAGGGTCAGGCAGCGCTGGCGTTTCCGGGTGAGGATGGTGATATTTTGGTCCATTCGTCGACCCAGCATCCAAGCGAGATCCAGCACAAGATCGCCGACGTTCTCGGCACGGGCAATCATTCAGTGACCGTAGAAACTCGCCGTATGGGTGGCGGCTTTGGAGGTAAGGAAAGCCAGGGCAGTTTGCCGGCGATTACGGCGGCCCTGGCAACTCATCTGACTGGCCGGCCGGCGAAAACGGTCTATGACCGTGATGATGATTTCATGATTACCGGCAAGCGTCACGATTTCCGCATTAATTATCAAATTGGTTTTGACGATGAGGGGCGTATTCATGGCGCGGTGTTTGACCAGGCCATGCGGTGTGGCATGTCATGGGATCTGTCTGAGGCGATTGCAGCGCGCGCCATGTGCCACGCAGACAATGCCTATCACATTCCGCACATGCGTGTCGTCTCGCACCGCTGCAGGACCCATACCCAGTCAAACACCGCCTTTCGCGGCTTTGGTGGGCCACAAGGAATGCTGGGGGTTGAGCGGGCCATCGACGAGGTGGCGCATCATCTGGGGCTGGACCCGTTGGTTGTCCGGCGGCGCAATTTTTATCCGCATAGATCGGCACCAGCGGCGCAGCATGGGATCACCCAATATGGTCAAACAGTGGCTGACTGCATCATCCAGGACATAGTTGACGAAATCGAGTCAACGGCTGACTACACTCGGCGGCGTGCCGAGATCGAGGCTTTCAACAGCGCTAATGATCTTGTCAAGCGTGGCATTGCCCTGACACCCGTGAAATTTGGTATTTCCTTCAATACGCAGTTTCTCAATCAGGCTGGCGCTCTTGTCCATGTCTATAGTGACGGGTCGGTGCAGCTTAATCACGGCGGCACTGAAATGGGGCAGGGGCTGAACACCAAGGTGGCGCAGATTGTTGCCAATGAATTCCAAATTGATATCAACACTGTCAGAATTACCGCAACAACTACTGGCAAGGTGCCGAACACGTCAGCAACAGCGGCATCGTCTGGTACTGATCTCAACGGCATGGCGGCGCAGGCGGCGGCCCGCACCATCCGGCTGCGCATCCGTGATTTTCTGGCGGCGCAGCATGATCTGCCGACTGACGCGGTGCGCTTTTTCGCTGGTCATGTGCATCTTGGCAAGACCAGCATCAGCTTCGCCGAAGCTGTCAGGGCGGCCTATCTTGGCCGGGTGTCGCTGTCCTCGACCGGCTTTTACGCGACGCCAAAAATCCATTGGGATAAAGAGCGCGGCCAGGGTCGACCTTTCTTTTATTATGCCTACGGCGCGGCTGTCAGCGAAGTTGCTATCGACATGCTGACAGGCGAGAACCGCGTTTTGCGCGCCGACATCATCCATGATGCTGGCAAGTCACTTAATCCGGCGATTGACATTGGCCAGATCGAGGGTGGCTTTGTCCAGGGGGCTGGTTGGCTCACAACCGAGGAGCTAGTGTGGGATGATGCCGGGCGGTTGCGCACGCATGCGCCCTCAACCTATAAAATTCCGGCCTGTGCTGACCGGCCAGCAATGTTCAATGTTGCGCTTTTTGGCAATGGTGAGAATCTTGAGGACACTATCCACAAATCCAAGGCTGTTGGTGAGCCGCCGCTGATGCTTGCCATTAGCGTGCTGATGGCACTGTCGCACGCCCTAACAGCTGTAGGTTCGGCCGACTACCCGGCGCTGGATGCGCCAGCAACGCCTGAGCGGCTATTGCTTACGGCCATGCGCCTTGGAGCCGATCATGGCTGAGGTAAACTGGATCACTGAGGCGCTGCAACGCATTGAGGCGCAAGGTGCCGTCGCCAGGGCCAGCCTGATTGACGTGAAGGGTTCGGCCCCGCGTGAGGTGGGGGCGATGATGCTGATCAGCCCGGACGACATCTGGGAGACCATAGGTGGCGGGACGCTCGAATTTGAGGTGATGCAGCAGGCGCGTGAACTCCTTGCTGCTATGCCTTTAGATACTAGCTGGTATCGGCGCGTCATCACGGCGGCGCTTGGTCCCGATATGGGGCAATGTTGCGGCGGTGTCGTGCGCTTGCTTCTTGAAGTTTTTTCCGCTGCGGAACGTCCTGTACTCGCCGACCTTGCTGCTTTGCCGGCTCCGGTCGTGCTGGCACATCCGCTTGCAGGTGGGGCGGTGCTTGCCTGCGTTGCATCCTCGGCCAAAACTGGTGCTAATGCGCTTGGCCTCAGCGCTGACAGAAATCTGTTTCTGGCGCGTCGTGACCTAGCGAGGCGTCCACTCTTTGCTTATGGGGCAGGGCATATTGGCCGCGCGCTTGTCGGGACTCTGGCGTCACTTGACCTGGATGTTTATTGGATTGATATAAAACCGACGCGCTTTCCAGAGGCTATCCCTGATGGTGTGCGCCGTGTCATCGCCAGCGATCCGTCGATAATTGCTGGCCATGCGCCGCCTGATGCCATTCATCTGGTGATCACCCACAACCATGCACTTGACGAGGTGATTTGCCACACGCTGCTAGCTAGTGAATGCTTTGCGCGGCTTGGACTTATTGGCTCGGCAACGAAGGCCACACGGTTTCGTCAGCGGCTCGCGAGGGCTGGCATTAGCCAGGACCAGCTTGCCCGTCTGGTCTGTCCGATTGGTATCCCGGAGATTGATGGAAAGCAGCCAGCGCTCGTGGCGCTCTCAATTGCGGCCCAAGTTGCAATCTGGCAGCAGGAACTGGACATTTCACATAATAGCCCTGATCAGGTCACGGTGCCGGTCACTGCCTAGGGGGAACTGATGCAAGACTATCTTTGGTTGTGGTCAGAATTACTGATCCGGTGGGTGCATGTTATTGCCGGCATTGCCTGGATTGGCTCATCTTTTTATTTCATCGCGTTGGATCTCAGCCTTAAGCCGGGCCGTGAGCTTCCCGATCAAGCGCATGGCCAGGCCTGGCAAGTGCATGGCGGAGGCTTTTATAATCTGGTCAAATATCTGGTCGCACCGTCAAAAATGCCGGATGAACTCACCTGGTTCAAATGGGAGGCCTATGCCACCTGGATTTCCGGCTTTGCCCTTTTGACGGTGGTCTATTATACGGCTGCTGGCCTGTATATGATCGATCTTGAGGTTCTTGATATTGAGCCGTGGCAGGCGGTCGTGATCAGCCTTGCCGGCATTGCTATCGGCTGGTGTTTCTATGATGGGATCTGCCGCAGTCCCCTTGGCCGCAGAGATGCCGCGCTTGCCACCGCCGGCTTCGTCTTTCTGGTGGCGCTTGCTTGGAGCTATTCGCAGATTTTCTCGGCCCGTGGTGCCTTTGTCCAGATGGGGGTGACGATTGGAACAATCATGGTTGCCAATGTGTTGATGGTGATTATCCCCGGCCAAAAAAAGGTCGTTGCCGCGCTGCGAGTTGGCGATGCGCCCGACCCGCGTCATGGCGCCCGTGGCAAACAGCGCTCGCTGCACAATAATTACCTGACGCTGCCGGTGATTTTCGTGATGATCGGTGGTCATTATCCGGCGATCTTTGCCACTGACTATGCTTGGGTCATTCTGGCGCTGGTGCTGGTGATCGGTGCGCTGATCCGGCATTTCTTCAACACCAAACACAGGGGTGATCCGCCGCCCTGGTGGGTCTGGTTTGCCGCTGGAGCGCTCACCATCTTGGCAATTTTCTTCAGTCATGTGGGCGCGCCTCTCAGACAGGTTGATCAGGCGTCCTATGGGGAATATGAGTTCGGCACCGGTGCCCAGCTCCATCTGGCAGCGGTCGAGCTTGTCACCGAACGCTGCAGCATCTGCCACGCCCATGAACCGCAATGGGAGGGGCTTGCCTTCGCGCCAAAGGGCATTGTTCTGGAAAGTGAGGCTGACATTCTCGCCGCTGTGGATGGTATTTTCTGGCAGGCGGCCGCCTCGCATGCAATGCCGCCCGGTAATATCATCTGGGTCGATGATGAGGAGCGTCTGATGCTTGCCAACTGGCGGGCCATGCTGCGAGGTGGCGCTGTGCAGGCGGGGAGGTCTGGCCATGAGTGATTATCCGCGTGATCTCGTCGGTTACGGACAGGCTGTCCCCCATGCTGCCTGGCCGGGTGGTGCGCGTGTTGCCGTGCAGTTCGTCCTGAATTATGAGGAAGGTGGCGAAAACTCGGTCCTGCATGGTGATCCGGCTTCAGAAATTTTCCTGTCTGAAATCATCGGTGCCACGCCCTTTGAGGGGGCGCGTCACATGTCGATGGAATCGATTTATGAATATGGGTCGCGCGCCGGCGTCTGGCGGATTCTTGATCTGTTTCGCGCGCGCGCGCTGCCGATTACGCTATTTGCCGTCGCCATGGCGATGCAGCGGCATCCGGCGGTGATTGAGCGTGCGCTTGCTGATGGCCATGAGATCGCCTCGCACGGTTATCGCTGGATCAATTACCATGGCATGAGCTGCGATCAGGAGGCTGAACATATGGCCCGCGCCATCGCCATCCATACCGACATCTGCGGCGCGCGGCCGCTTGGCTGGTATACTGGCAGAACCAGCCAGAACACGCGTGATCTCGTCGCCGAAGAGGGCGGCTTTCTCTATGACGCCGATGATTACTCGGATGATCTGCCGTTCTGGTCCACCCAGGTCGCAAAGCCACATCTGATCGTTCCCTACACGCTGGATACGAATGACATGAGGTTTGCGACGGCACAGGGATTCCACAATGGTAATCAGTTTGCGCAGTATCTGATTGACGCCTTTGATGTGCTGTATGAGGAGGGGAAAACCGCCCCGAAAATGATGTCTGTCGGCCTGCATTGCCGGCTGATTGGCCGCCCGGCCCGTTTCGCTGGCCTCGTCAGGTTTCTTGACCATATCATGGCGCATAACTATGTTTGGGTCGCCCGGCGCGCTGATATCGCCCGGCACTGGATCAGCACCCATCCGCATCCAACCTTGGCGGGGGATGCTGGATGACGCTGCCCTTCCTGACCATCGAGCCGCTGACCAGACCCGCCTTTGCGCCATTTGGCACCGTGATCGAGACCGTGAGCGCAACACGCCTGCCGATCAATCAGGGAACGACCATTCGCTTTGATGCACTCACCGCCGTCGATGTCGCGGCTGGAGGCGGCAGCCCCGTTATCTCGCTGTTTCGTGGCACTCGCCGCCCAGACCCGATCGCCATCCGCCTGCTTGAACGCCATCCGCTTGGCTCACAGGCCTTCTATCCGCTTTTCGATGCTCAATGGCTGGTTGTCGTCTCTACCAGCAATGCTAGCGATACGGCGCCTGATTTTACCAGCCTGCGCTGTTTTCTGGCCAGCGGGACACAGGGCGTCAGCTATGCGCGCGGCACCTGGCATCATCCGCTTCTGGTGCTGCTGCCGAAGCAGGATTTTCTGGTCGTTGACCGGGCCGCCCCCGCGGATGAGCCGGCGGGCCAGAATCTTGATGAGGTTTGGTTTGACGGGCCGGATGGCGTTGCCGCGCTGATCCCCAAACTCAAATAATGAAATTACCTATAGCACGCCGCCAAAATCAGAAAAGACTCACAGCTAACGGCTGGCTTCAAGACATGAAGCCAATCTGTAACTCACCTCCAAAAGATGCATTGAGCAATGCCGGATCATTTCTGTGGCGCGCGGGGGTGCGTTGGCAAAACGGTTAGGGCAAGGCCGAGCATCACGAGACTGACAGCACCCAACTTCAGCGGGCCGAAATATTCACCCTGAAACAGCCATGAGCTCAGCATGCCGAATACCGGAACCAGCAGCGCAAACGGCGCGACTAGCCCCGGCGTGTATCTGACCACCAGCCGTGTCCAGATCCCATAGGCGAGAAGGGTCGAGGCATAGGCGATGAACAGCAGACAGGCAATTGTTCTCAAGCTCACGCTGCCAAGGTTGGCGGCGATCACCGCGCCGCCATCAAGCCATAGCGAGACCGCCAGCAAAGGCAGTGGCGGGATGAGACTGGCCCAGACGACAAAAGACACCATGTTCGGGGTCGCCACCCGTTTGTTGACAAGGTTGGCCGCCGCCCAGCTCAGACCGGCGATCAGCACAATCATCACCGCCATTGGATTAGTACTGGTGTCCTGTAGTGATCCGATGATGCCTATTCCAACAAAGGCCAGCAGGATGCCGGCCATGCGGCGTCCAGAAATCTTTTCAGCAAACAGCACAAAGCTCAATCCCGCGGTAAAGAAAGCTTGGCTCTGGATGACCACTGAGGCTAGCCCGGCGGAGATGCCGATATCCATGGCAAAGAACAGCAGGCCAAACTGGATCAGGCCGAAAAATAGCCCGAACAGAATGATGTTCGGCCAACCTGTCGCGGGGCGCGGCAGAAAGAAGATGGCGGGAATCACTACCAGAGCGAATCTGATGCTGGCAAGCAGATATGGCGACATCGCCTCGAGGCCCCATTCGATGACAACAAAATTGAAGCCCCAGATGGCTGTCACCAGAATGACAGCTAGAATGTCGATGAACGGTATCATTCACGACGCCAGATCAAACAGGGTCATGATGCGTGACCGGTTCTGACCATCAGATCATATGCCATCTGGCGGTGGTTGCTCAGCAGCATGTCCATATCCATGCTGGTAAGCTGGCCGTCGGCGACAACAACACTACCATTGATGATGGTGTAACTGGCTTTGGTTGGGCCACAGAACAAGAGCGAGGCAAGTATATCCCAGTCGCTACTGGCAAAATCGACAGTGCGCCTGTCAAAACAGGCTATATCGGCGGCCATACCCGGGGCCAGCATACCAATGTCATCGCGCCCAAGCACCGCCGCGCCGCCACGTGTTGCGGTCACCAGCGCCTCGCGCGCGCTCATAGCAGTGCTACCCTGATTGACCCGTTGCAACAGCATTGTCTGGCGCGCCTCATTCAACATATGACCGCTGTCATTCGACGCCGAGCCATCGACGCCAAGCCCGACCTTCATGCCAGCGTCAAGCATCGCCCTGACCGGAGCAATGCCGCTGGCAAGGCGCATGTTTGAACACGGGCAATGGGCAACGCCGGTGCCGGTGCGGGCAAACAGCTGGATCTCATCGGCATCCAGCTGCACACAATGGGCATGCCAGACGTCGTCGCCGGTCCATCCCACTGCCTCGATATAGTCGCCTGGACGCATTCCATAGGTGGCAAGGCTGTAATCAATGTCCTCGCTGTTCTCGGCTAGATGCGTGTGCATGCCGACACCGTAGCTACGCGCCATACGCGCCGTCTCGCGCATCAGATCCATGCTCACCGAAAAGGGCGAACAGGGAGCCAGTGCAATGCGTTGCATCGCATATCTGTCGGGGTTGTGATGTGCCTCGATGACGCGCTGGCAGTCGGCCAGTATGTCGGCTTCTGGCGCGCACAACTGGTCTGGTGGCAGGCCGCCCGCGCTCTCGCCAATGCTCATAGACCCACGGGTGCCGTGAAAGCGCACTCCAACATCTGCCGCGGCACCCAACGCATCATCAAGCCGTGCGCCATTGGGATAGAGATAGAGATGGTCGGACGAGGTGGTGCAACCGCTTAGCGCCAGCTCGGCAAGGCCAAGCGCAGTTGACCAGTAGATATGGTCAGGCCCGATATGCGACCAGATCGGATAGAGTGTCTGCAGCCAGGCGAACAGCGGTGCATTCTGCGCTGCCGGGACAGCGCGCGTCAAATTCTGAAACAGGTGATGGTGCGTATTGACCATGCCGGGGATCACCACATGACCCTGCATGTCGAGAACGATGTCGGCGTCATGTGGCAGCTCGTCGCCGGCACCAACTGTCTCGATCACGCCATCACGTGCAAACAGGCCACCGCCTTGGATTTCCCGGCCAACATCGTCACCGGCGCGGCCTGTCATGCCCCCGACAGGCTGCATGGTGCAGAGCAGATCGGCATTTCTAAGTAATAATGTTTCAGGCATGAAAGTGGAGTCCTCACGCAAATACCGTCAGCCCCATATGGAGACTGACGGCACTATAGGCTGTTTAAACACCGCTGTTAAGCCGGGTGTTTCAGTCAGCATCCTCTGGCAGAACGAGGTTCAGAACGACCGCCAGAACGGCAACTGGCAACAGGCCGGATACGGCCAGCATTTCCAGCCAGTCAGACAGATGCTGCATTGATTTTGGCACCTGCTGGAGGCCGAGACCAACTGACATAGATGTTGCCAGGATCATCATGTTGCGCCGAGACCAGTTGACGCTGGACAGCATGCTGACACCTGCGGACAGCACCATGCCGAACATCAGGATGACGCCGCCGCCCAGTACCGAGATCGGCATGGCGGCAACCACCGCTCCCACCTTCGGGATCAGGCCACAAGCAATCAGGAACAGCGCCGACAATGTCACCACTGAACGGCTCATCACCCCAGTCATCGAAATCAGAACGACATTCTGGCTGAACGAGGTGTTCGGCAGGCCGCCAAAGACGCCAGCGATTGCCGAACCAATACCATCGGCATAGGTGTCGCCGGCAAGCTCCTTGTCGGTGGCCTCACGACCGGCACTACCCTTGGCAATGCCTGAGATGTCACCAACTGTCTCGATCGCGCTGACGATTGAAATCAGGCACATGCCGAAGATCGCCACGCCGCTGAACTCGATTCCATATTTGAACGGTGTTGGTACGGTAAACCAGGCGGCGTTTGCCACACCACCGAAATTGACTGCGCCCGTTGCGATGCCAACCAGATAGCCGGCGACAAGGCCAAGCAGAATGGCGGCTGACGATGCAATGCCACGGGTGAAAAATTTGAAACCAAGTGCAACAAGGATCACCACAAGCGCCAGACGTCAGCGGCTGAAATCACCCCAGGCGGGGTTGTTCATCTGAAAATCAGCAGCACCACCAGCAGCATATTTGATGCCAACAGGCAACAGATACAGACCGATTGCTTTGATCACCATACCGGTCACCAGCGGTGGAAACCAATTGCGGATCCGGCCGATAATGGCACCTAGAGCTGCGTGAAACACCCCGGCAACCAAAACTGCGCCAAACAGGGCGGCAATGCCGCTTGATTTCACAATGCTGATCATGATCGGAACGAAGGCAAAGCTGGTTCCCTGCATTACAGGAAGCCGCGTGCCAACAGGGCCACAGCCAATTGTTTGAAATAATGTCGCCACACCGGCAAACAGCATCGCCATCTGGATGAGGAACACCATGTCAGCGCCGCCAAAAGCAAATCCGGCAGCACCCGCAATGATAATCGATGGGGTCACATTACTGGCAAACATCGCCAGAACATGCTGCAAGCCAAGCGCCACGCGTGGCCCCATCGGTAGGTCAAAATCCGGATCCTGAAGTTGAGCCGGAGTCGCTGTAAAGCAAAATCAAACCGAAGACTACAACATGTAGAATTTTTGGTGACAAAAAATCAATATATTGTGTTTTTAATCCTCAAAATGGGTGACAAAATCACGCTGTTTTCGCATCTGGGCGTGCTTTTTTACCCTGTGTCGCTCCAATTTGGATCAGCCGTGGCGCCACTGGTCATAGAATTGTGACAGGGCGAGACCCGCAAGGATGACCATGAGGGCTATCAGGAAATGCCCGGGCAGGGGTTCGAGCAAGACCACCGCCCCAATGATCACCGCCCAGAGGGGCACCTGATAATTGACCAGCGAGAGGAAGGGAGGTCCTGCGCGTTTGATCAGGACTGTCAACAGGATTGTCGCTGCGGCTGTAGGGAACAGGGCCAGATAGATGACGCCGGCAAATGCTGGCAGGCTAGCCGTCTGTGGCAATCCCTCAAACAGCAATGCCGTTGGGATCAGAATCGCTGCGCCCAAAAGCAGGCCGGTAGTAGCAAAAGACTGAGTTGGGATTGGCGGACATAATCGGGTCACGATGCTGCCGATGGCATAGCAGCAGCTGGCCCCAACGCAGGCGATCTGGGCCAGAAACAGTGATGGCTCTGTTTCACCATCACCAAGAAGGCTGTCACCACCGACCAGCAGAAAGACACCGGCAAAGCCGATGACAAATCCGGCGACCTTTGCCCGTGTCATCCGCTCACCCGGCACCAGGAAGTGGCTGAGTGGCAGGACCAGCAGCGGCACCACCGCCATACAGACACCGGCAAAACTCGAGGTAACCTGTTGTTGCCCCCAGGCCAGCAGCGAGAATGGCAGCGCATTGGTGAACAGGCCCATGCCAAAACAATGCAGCCAGATCCGTTTTTCAGTGGGGTTTGCAAAGCCTGGCAGCCTGTGCCCTGTTCCCAGCGCAACGGCCAGAAGCAGGACTGCTGCCAGCGATACCCGTATGGCGGCGTTAGTGATCGGTTTGAAATCGATCAGCGACATCTCGACACCCAGGAAGCTGCTGCCCCAGATCAGGCCTAGCAGACCAAGCAGCGCCCAGCTGCCTGCTGTCGGTTCGTGTCGCGCCAATGGGGATTGCAGAGTCATTTTGCCACCTTGGTCAACCTATAGTGTTAAGTTACCGTTTTGCGGGCGTGGAATTGTGGGGCGTCCCACTGCCGCGTGTCCAGAATATGCGCAAATTTGTCGGCCGCATGCCACACATCGGCAAAGCCAACATAAAGCGGAGCAAAGCCAAAGCGCAGAATGTCGGGACTGCGAAAATCACCAATCACTCCGGCGGCGATCAACGCACTCATCATCGCATAACCACCATCGGGGTGGCTGAATGACACTTGAGATCCGCGCTGTTGCCGCTCGCGTGGGGTGATCAGCGTCAGATCATGGCCAGCGCATTTGTGGTCAATCAAGTTGATGAAGTAATCTGCCAGATCGAGTGATTTTTCCCGCAATGCCGATAGGTCAACATCCGCCCAGACATTGAGCGCCTGATCGAGTGCAACCATGCTCAACACTGGCGGTGTGCCACACAAGAACTGCTTTATATCGCGGGCTGGCTCATAGTCTGGGGAATAGGCGAAGGGTGTTGCATGGGCAAACCAGCCTGAAAGCGGCTGCTGGCAGTGGCCAAGATGCTGCGGTGCGACATAGAGATAGCCGGGCGCGCCCGGCCCGCCATTCAAATATTTATAGGTGCAGCCAACGGCAAAATCGACTCTTGCCGCGGCAACCTCCACTGGCATGGCGCCAGCTGAATGCGCAAGGTCCCATATCACCAGTGCGCCAACGGCATGCGCCGCAGCTGTCAGCGCCGCCATATCATGGCGAAAGCCATTGCGGTAATTGACATGGGTGAGCATGAGAACAGCAACATTCTCATCCAGTGCCGACAGCACCGCCTGCGGTGTGTCAACCCTGACCAGCTCATGGGTTTCGCCCGTCAGCCGGATCAGGCCGTTGGCGATATAATTGTCGGTCGGAAAATTGTCGCGTTCGGTCAGAATTCTGCGGCGTTTGCCACCATTCATGGCTGTCGCCCTATCAAGTGCTGCGGCAAGCAATTTGAAAAGATTGACCGAGGTGGAATCGGCGATGACAACACTGCCTGGTTCAGCGCCGATGACTGTCTCCAGCTTGGCCGCAACGCTCAGCGGCAGGTCAACCCAGCCAGCGCTGTTCCAGCTGCGGATCAGATCAACACCCCATTCGCTGGCAAGCGTGTCTGCAACGCGTTGATCAACACCTTTTGGTAGCGCGCCAAGCGAGTTGCCATCAAGATAGATGATCCCTTCAGGCAGAGTGAATCGGTCTGCCATTCCAGCCAGCGGGTCGGCGGCATCGAGCACCGCGGCAGCGGCAATGGAGAGATCCATGATCGTAAGAAACCTCATAAACAAAGAGCACATGGCTGGACAAAACGCGGCGTGCTCCCATATCTACAGCTGCGGTGGTCTGGCAACATCCTATTTATCTTTGCCGGTTTTGTCTATTCTCGCCATTGACAATTCGCCACCAACTGAACGCTGAAAAAACCTGCAGGAGTAAGTGAAATGCCATTCGCAATGGTCGCAAAGACAAAGGGCGGTGCCGATGTGCTGGCCCGCATGGATATAGACGTGCCGCAGGCGGGAGAAGACGAGGTTCTGGTCCGCCATGAGGCGATTGGCGTCAATTTCATTGATATCTATATTCGCGAGGGAGCCTATCCCTGGCCGGTTGAGGAAAATCTCATCCTTGGCAGTGAGGGATGCGGCATTGTCGAGGCGGTTGGTGAAGGCGTTGACGGGATTGCCGTTGGTGATCGGGTTGCCTATGCCCAGCCGAACGGTGCCTATGCGACGCACCGTGTCATTGCTGCGGCAATGGTGGTCAGGGTATCGGATGCAATCGCCTCTGATGTTGCCGCGGCCACCATGCTCAAGGGGCTGACCGTCGCCTATCTGGTTAACCGCAGCTATCAGGTAAAACCGGGTAATGTGGTGCTGTTTCATGCGGCAGCTGGCGGTGTCGGCCTGTTGGCTGGTCAATGGCTGAAATCGTTGGGAGCAACGGTAATTGGCACGGCCGGTGGAGCAGAAAAATGCGCCCTTGCGGCCGCCAATGGCTATGATCATGTGATTGATTACCGGACGCAGGATTTTGCCGTAGAAATTGACCAGATTACCGATGGTGTCGGCGTCGATGTCGTCTATGATTCGGTTGGCAAAGACACAATGGCAAAAAGCCTGACAGCAACTCGTCGCCATGGAACTGTGGTCAATTTTGGCCAATCATCCGGTCCCTACACTGATTTTCAGATCAAGGATCTGGCTATTGGTTCACTCTATCTGACGCGCCCGACGCTGTTCCATTTCACCGCTGAACGTGCCTGGCTGGAAGCAGCCAGCGCTGAAATGTTCGAGCGCATTGCCAATGGTGGCCTGTCGGTTGTAATCAACCAGCATGTTCCTCTGGAAGACGTTGCCGATGCGCACCGTGCACTTGCTGGCCGGCAGACAACGGGATGCACGGTCCTGACCGTCTAGGTGGCAATGTTCTGAACGCCGGCCCTGCAGAGATCAAAAAAACCGCGCAGGACTAATCCTGCGCGGCTGCCTTTTTACGGAATGGCGATGCCGTGCCAAATTTTTGTAATAGTTATGCCAGCGCCTGCTTGCGCATGTCACCTTTGCTGATGCCAGCCACTGAAACGGGCTTTTTCATCGCATCGCGGCGGAATGGCTCGCCAAGTTCCTGGTTGAGCATCACCTCGATGAAGGTTGTCTTGCCGTCCTTCATCTGGGCACCTACAGCCTTGTCTAGTGCGTCGGTCAACTCGTCCATCGAATAGACAGCGACGCCTTCAACGCCGCACGCTTTTGCAATACCGGCATAGGAAACCTGCTGGTCAAGTTCAGTGCCGACGAAATTGTCATCAAACCACAAGGTGGTGTTGCGCTTTTCCGCGCCCCACTGATAGTTGCGGAAGATGATCATGGTGATTGGCGGCCATTCGTCTCTGCCGATCGCGGACATTTCATTCATTGAAATGCCAAAGGCACCATCGCCGGCAAAACCAACGACTGGCACATCTGGCCGGCCGATCTTTGCGCCCATGATTGACGGCAGACCATAGCCGCACGGGCCGAACAGGCCGGGTGCTAGATATTTGCGTCCGTTCTCAAAGGTAGGGTAGGCATTGCCAATGGCGCAGTTGTTGCCGATATCGGACGAGATAATAGCGTCTTTTGGCAAGGCGCTCTGGATAGCACGCCACGCCATGCGGGGTGACATTTTTGCTGGCTCACGGCCGCGAGCCCGCTCGTTCCATGTTGTTCCCGGATCATCATCTTCATGATCAAGCGAGGTCAGTTCCTGTGCCCAAGCTGATTTTATCGTGGCAATGATTTCTTTGCGTGCGGCGCGACACTTATCGCCTGCCTTGCTTCCAAGCTTTTCTAAAAGACTTTCGGCCACCTGTTTTGCATCGCCAACGATGCCGATAGTCACTGGCTTGGTTAGACCAATACGGTCAGGTTTAATGTCGACTTGAATGATTTTGGCGTCCTTTGGCCAGTAATCAATGCCATAGCTAGGCAGTGTTGAAAACGGGTTTAGGCGGGTGCCAAGGGCGAGAACAACATCGGCTTTGGCAATCAATTCCATGCCCGCCTTTGATCCGTTATAGCCAAGTGGCCCAGCGTGCAGTGGGTGTGAACCTGGAAATGCGTCATTATGCTGATAGCCGCAGCAGACCGGGGCATCCAGACGTTCAGCAAGTTTCATCGAGGCGTCAATGGCGCCACCAATGACTACACCAGCGCCGTTCAGCATGACTGGGAATTCGGCCTCTGACAGCATCTGTGCGGCCTCACTCAGGGCAGAATCCCCACCTGCTGGGCGCTCGAACTCGACGATGGCCGGTAATTCGATGTCTATGACTTGCGTCCAGAAATCACGTGGCACATTGATCTGCGCCGGTGCTGAGGCGCGTTTTGCTTGCAGAATCACCCGGTTAAGAGTTTCAGCGATACGTGATGGATCCCGCACCTCTTCCTGGTAGGCAACCATATCCTCGAACAGCGCCATTTGTTCAACTTCTTGAAAGCCACCCTGACCAAGCGTTTTGTTAGCCGCTTGCGGTGTCACCAGCAAAAGCGGTGTGTGGTTCCAATAGGCGGTTTTGACGGGTGTAACAAAATTTGTGATACCGGGGCCGTTCTGGGCAACCATCATCGACATCTGGCCGGTAGCTCGGGTGAAACCATCTGCCATCATGCCAGCGTTACATTCATGCGCCGCATCCCAGAAGGTGATGCCGGCTTCTGGAAATAAGTCGGAAATTGGCATCATTGCTGAGCCAATGATACCAAAGGCGTGTTCAATACCATGCATCTGTAAAACTTTTACAAATGCTTCTTCGGTTGTCATCTTCATGATGTGGTCCCCTATTGTTTTTGCGGTTTTAAAACGTAAAGTTGTGATGCGTTCGTCTGTAAATGTCCGAGTTGTCCAATTAAACCCTCCCCTCGCAGTGAACACGGGGCCGGAAACGCGGACAGGGATTCAACAGCGCTGGTTTTCCGCGTTTTCTATTACTATCAATCGCAGGCTGTGCCAACTGGGATTAGAGCCAGATTTTGCTAAATTTGGGTCCAAATTCCTAAACTGGGCGCTTTTGGCGCACTAGTATGGTTTTTTGGCTTCCCATGACTTTACAATAGCAGCAAAAAGTTGCCCGGCTGTTGGCTTGGGTATAGCGTGTGCGCTAGCATTATGGTGCGATTGAGTGGCAGTGATATGGCAGTTTGGGTGTGGGTGACATTAGCGGCGGCGGCGGCGCAGACAATTCGTGGTGCAGGCCAGCGGGGATTAAAACCGAAGCTAGGTGATTTTGGGGCAAGCCTGATCCGCTTTTCCTATGCTATTCCGTTTGCCTGGGCATGGATCTACCTCTATAGCGACCTCGCTGGCCAGACGATTCCCGTCTGGAACCAGCCCTTTTTGTTTTGGGTGACGATCGCGGCGGTGATGCAGATCATCTTTACCGTGACGCTGGTGATACTGTTCTCGCACCGGTCCTTTGCTGCGGGGACGGCCTTTTCCAAGACCGAGGTGGTCCAGGCAGCCATTTTTGAGGCATTGATCGTAGGTTTTGTCGTTAGCTTTCAAGTTGGTCTTGCGATTGTAATTGGTGTCATTGCCGTGTTTTTCCTGTCGCTAGCAAAGAGCAGCCTGACTTTTGGTAATCTTTTGCGCTCGTTGGTGACCCGGCAAACCGCAATCGGTCTTGCCAGCGGTGCAAGCCTTGGGTTCTGCACGGTTGCCTACCGGGTAGCCACGGATTCGCTGGAAGGTGCGGATCTGATGATGCGGGCCAGCCTGTCAGGCGGTGTTTCAGTGCTGATGCAGACGGTGCTTTTGGGCGGTTTTATGTGGTTGCGGGCACGGGATCAGCTGATTGCCACATTTGTGGAATGGCGGGTCAGTTTGATTGTTGGGCTTTCTGGTGCGGTTGCAACCGTTTGTTGGTTCTACGCATTTTCAGCGCATGCGGTGGCACCGGTGCGGGCTGTCGGCCAGATCGAACTGCTATTCGTTCTTGGAATTTCCTTTTTCTATTTCCGCGAGACGCCGAGCTGGAAAGAGCTCGTGGCAATGGTTTTGCTGGTGATTTCGATCGTTATGGTTTTGTTGGGGTAGTGTTTTCATTCATATGGTGAACGAACTCTTGCATTCATTTTATGAATGAATTACGTTTTGTTTTTTTTCAAAGCGTGTAAGAACTTTTGGAATGCCAAAACAAAATAAAAAGGTAGAACTCGCTCTGCTGACTGCGGTTGATGATGAGATGATAATAAGCCAAGCCGCGCTCAGCGAAAGGCTTGGAGTAGCCACCGGTCTTGTCAATTTTATAATGAGGCGCGCTATCGGTAAAGGCCTTGTCACGGTCAAAAAAGTTCCGGCGCGTCGTTATGCCTATTTGCTGACACCAAAAGGATTTGTCGAAAAGGCAAGGCTCGTTGCCGATTACATTAACACATCAATGGGGATGTTCCGTAAGGTTAGGACTGATTTTGCTGATATTTTTAGCAACAGTGTCTCGTCAGGTTCAGGTGCAACAGAATTCGTTATTGTTGGTGATCTTGAAATGGCAGAGGTTGCTCTGTTGGAGGCGCTCCGCTGCGAAATTAAACTAGCGGCGGTAATTTGCAGTAAGACTAACCGCGGTAATCTCGGTGCTGTAAAAATTTTCAGCACTGTTGAGCAGTTGCCTAAGGCGCTTGCTGACAATGCGGTCTTCATTATTGCCGATATTTATGATGCGCAAGCGAAATATGACGTGCTGGTTGAGCGCTTTAATCGTAAGCGAGTGGTCGCGCTGCAATCACTTTATGTGCGTACACCCAAGAGTGGCGGAGAGGGCAATGCGGCTGGAGCTGTCAAGGCTGCCAAGTCAGGGGGTAATTGATGAAATGGTATGTGGTGGCGACAAAGCCGAATTGCGAATACAAGGCCCTTACTAATTTACAGCGTCAGGACTTTGAATCCTACTTGCCTCGTATTCTTGTGCGACGGAGTCACGCGCGCCGGTTGAACATTGTGCAGCGTCCCTTGTTCTCAGGTTACGTGTTTGTCCAGCTTGACCCTGAGGTTGCAAGATGGCGGTCAATCAACGGCACTATAGGTGTGACGCATATCTTGACAAGTAACGGCCGCCCGCAACCGCTAAGGAACGGTTTCATTGATGCGCTCAGGGAGCGTGAGGCTGATGGTGTTATTGCCGTACCGCCGGCACATTATGAGATTGGTGAAACGGTTGAGGTGCAGGAAGGCCCCTTTACCAACCAAATTGGCACGATCCTAACGGCAGACAGGTCTGGGCGCGTACGGTTGCTGATGGAATTGCTTGGTGGTGAGGTCTTGACAACCGTGCCGCACGATATGGTGCGCAAGGTCGGCTAGCCGATTTTGTGTGTGAATTTATGATTATGTGGTCTGGTGAGAGGATTTCACCCGGACTGCGGTAGCGTGGGAAATGTTTATGAAGGTATTCGTGACAGGAGCTGATGGGTTTATTGGCTCGCATCTTGCGGAGGCATTAGCGCACTCTGGTCATGATGTGCGAGCTCTCGTTCAATATAATTCGTTTAATAGTATGGGTTGGCTTGAAAGCTTGGCCCCTGAAATGAGATGCCAAATCGAGGTTGTTGCGGGCGATGTGCGTGATCGATCGCAGATGATCAAATGTGTTCAGGGCTGTGACGTGGTGTTCCATTTGGCGGCGTTGATCGCCATACCTTATTCCTATGTGGCCCCACAATCTTATGTAGACACAAACATCACGGGGACTCTAAATATTCTAGAGGCAGTGCGTGCGAACCACAATACGCGCATGATCCATACTTCGACGAGTGAGGTATATGGCTCTGCACAATTCGTTCCAATTACTGAGGAGCACCCCCTTCAGGGGCAAAGCCCATACTCAGCTAGCAAGATTGCGGCAGACCAACTTGTATTTGCCTATTATTCTTCTTTCGATTTGCCCGTATCGATTATTCGCCCCTTCAATACATATGGCCCACGGCAGTCGCAAAGAGCGGTAATACCAACTATCATTGCCCAATTGTTGGCTGGAGCAGAGACCATCGAATTAGGCTCAGTGACACCGACAAGAGACTTCAATTTTATCGAAGATACTGTCCATGGATTTCTTAAGGCCATTATGAAAGAAAAAATACTTGGACAGGTGATTAACCTTGGCAGCGGTTTTGAGGTGTCTGTTGGTCAAACTGCCCGGCTTATTGCCAAGATCATGAACAAGAATGTTGAGATAAACACCAGTCAGGAGCGCATCCGCCCGGATGCTAGTGAAGTTCAAAGGTTGCTTGCCGCCAATGACCGAGCCAGAGAGTTGCTCGATTGGTCCCCAAAATATGCCGGTTTAGATGGGTTTGAGCGTGGACTTGAAAAGACTATCAACTGGTTTTCAGATCCTGATAACATTCGGCACCATTCTACTCAGACGTTCGTTATTTAATTGGCAACTTTCGGAACAAGATCAACCCCCTGATACCCCATGGCGAAAGTGCAAAATAATTTAGTCATCGAGGCAGTTGATGAAATAGCTGGTGCAATTCGATTAGTAACCGGTGTTGATGGAGCCGTGCTTCATGAACCAATGATTGGTCAGGTTGAATTGGACGCAGTGCATCACTGTATTTCTGGTGGGTTTGTCTCCTCTGTGGGTCCCGCGATAACACAGTTTGAGAACATGATTTGTGACTACACAGCGGCTGAACATGCGATTGCTGTTGTGAATGGTACGGCGGCCTTGCATCTTATGCTGGTGGCCAATGACATCAGTTCAAATAGCGAGGTTCTGGTGCCGGCGCTGACCTTTGTTGCATCTGGAAATGCGATTTTGCAGGCTAATGCTATGCCTCATTTTGTGGACAGTTCGCCTGCCGACCTTGGCATTGATGTCTCAAAACTTGATGGTTACCTCGCCGATATTACGGAAATGCGCGACGGTTGCTGTTGGAATGTAAAAACAGGTCGGATCATTTCGCATGTCATGCCTGTTCATGTGTTTGGCCATATCGGCAATGTCGAGGGCCTGAACGCGTTGGCTGAGCGTTATAACATCAAAATTGTGGAGGATGCAGCGGAGGCTCTTGGCAGTTGGAAAGGTGGCTGCCACGCAGGCTTATTCGGAACATGTGGTGCGTTGAGTTTCAATGGTAATAAAATTGTTACGACCGGTGGAGGCGGCGCAATACTTACAAATGATGCCAAACTTGCCAAGCGCATTCGTGCCCTCGCGACAACAGCAAAACGTGATCACCCATTTCTTTATTGGCATGAGGCTCGCGGTTTCAATTATAGAATGCCGGCATTGAATGCGGCATTTGGTGTCGCTCAAATGGCGCGCCTTGATGCAATGTTGGAGGCCAAACTGCGCCTAAGGATGACATATCAGGATGCTTATTTGACATCTATTTATGCGACTTTCTTCGCTGGGCCGGATGATTGTCAGGGCAACCACTGGCTAAATGCAATTCAGTTGGACGAGTCTTTATCGCAACATCGTGACGCCATTCTGCATGGTTTGAATGAGCGTGGCTATGGCTGCCGCCCTGTTTGGAATTTACTGTTTGAATTGCCACATTTTAAAGACTGCCCTTCCATGCCATTGGATCAAGCGGCCGATCTCGTAAACCGCTTGATCAACATTCCTAGTAGCGCCATGTTGGCTTCAGATTTGGTAAGCTGATGGTTAATCAAATTGCTCTTGTTGGCGGCGGTGGGCATGCGAGTTCGTGCGTTGAACTTATTAGCCAATCAGAGCGGTTTGAGTTGCTCGGCTATGTAGCACCTGAAAAGAGTTCGCTCATGGAAGATATAGACGTGGAGTTTTTGGGTAGCGATCAGGTGTTGCAAAGACTGGTGGCGAATAACACTTGCCTTCATGTTGCTGTCGGACAGATTAAGAGCTCGGATAAACGGTGTGCGCTATATTCAGCAATAAGAAGCATGGGAGGGGATTTACCTAATCTTGTGGCCGCTAATGCTGTGGTTACGAAGACAGCCAGCCTGGGATGTGGGAATTTTGTGGGACTGTTGGCTGTGATAAATGCCACGGTTCAGGTTGGCGATAATTGCATTATCAATACAGCTGCTATTTTAGAGCACGGCGTTCTCATTGGTGATCACTGTCACATTGCCCCAGGCGCTGTTGTTCTTGGTGATGCCGTTATCGAAAGCCATAGCTTTGTTGGATCGGGCGCCATAATAAGAGAGGGAGTGCGTATTGCCCGAGGGAGTGTTGTTCCAGCTGGTGCCCGCATAATGTCAGATAATGAAAAACGCAACTTCAAATAACATTATGATCATTGCAGAAGTGGGCGTTAACCATAATGGCGATTTCGATCTTGGTCGAAAGCTTATAGATGTTGCTGTGGAATGTGGTGCTGATATAGTCAAATTTCAGACTTTTGTTGCTAATCGATTGGCAACTAAGCATGCGCCCCAGGCCTCTTATCAAAAACAGAATCTTGGCGCGGAACAAAGCCAAATTGATATGCTGGCAAAACTCGAGTTAACCCAGGAAATGCATGTTGTTTTGCTGGAGTATTGTCGGTCAAAGAATATCGAATTTTTGTCAACGGCTTTTGATGCTGTAAGCTTGGACTATCTTGTTGACTTGGGTATCAAGCGCATAAAGGTGCCCTCTGGGGAGTTAACAAATCTTCCCTACCTAGAAGATGTAGCATCCAAGGGATTACCTGTGATTTTGTCCACTGGCATGGCTGATCTTGATGAGGTGCGAGACGGTGTTGCTATCTTGATAGCTGGGGGTGTTGCGCTCAGTGATCTCACAATACTTCACTGCACCAGCAATTATCCAGCGCAACCCGGTGAATTGAATATGTTGGCTGTCAGGACTTTGTATGAAGAGTTTGGTTGCGATATCGGTTATTCTGACCACTCATCTGGTTGTGAGGCCGCTATGCTGGCGGTTGCGTTAGGTGCAACAGTGCTGGAAAAACATATCACATTAAATCAAACCATGTCCGGGCCCGACCACTTAGCAAGCATGGAACCAGATGAGTTCAAAAACTATGTGAAAACTGCTCGCATGGCTGCTTCAGCTTTGGGTGATGGGATAAAAAAGCCCTCTAAAGCAGAGGCTGAAACCGCTTTGACAGTTCGAAAATCAATAGTTGCTTTAAGGCCGATTTCAATTGGTGAGATATTTTCGACAGAGAATTTAACAACAAAGAGGCCTGGTGCAGGTATTTCCCCCATGCGGTGGCATGATGTAATTGGTAAGCGAGCAACACGCAACTTTGCTGCTGATGAAATGATCGAGGTGTAGCCCCATGAAAATAATGGCAATAACCACGACACGGGCAGATTATGGGATCATGTCAGGTTTACTCAGGGAACTACAGGACTCGACGAAATTGGATCTGAAATTAGTTGTAAGTGGCACGCATATTTCAAAGAAATTTGGCACTACAATAAATGAAATAATTAACGACGGCATTGAGGTTGCACATGTCTTGGACTTCGCACTTGAAAATGAGACCGAGGCGGGATTATGTGCTTCTACCGGTGGTTTTTTGAGAGATTTTGGAGAACTTCTTTGTAAAGAAAAGCCTGATTTAATAATGGTGCTTGGTGATCGATTTGAAATTATAGCACCTGTTACTTGCGCAGTGATCAAGCGCATCCCCATAGCGCATATTCACGGTGGGGAGGTTACTTTAGGCGCAATCGATAATAAAATCAGAGATGCTATTACACAAATGGCAGATATTCATTTTGTTGCGACCGCCCGAGCCGCTAAGCGAGTTAACACAATCAAACCAAACGATGAAGATGTTTACCACGTTGGTAGTCTTAGCGTTGATAAGCTATCCTGCATGCGTCTACTGAATCGATCAGAGCTTGCCAAGCATTATGGATGGGACGTCAATTGCAAGATTGCCATTATCACCTATCATCCGGAGTCTATGTCTTCAACTTCGCCTTTAGAGCAAGTAGAGGAGTTGATAAAGGTGTTAGATGAATATCCAGAGCTTTTCATGGTCATTACTTTGTCCAATGCCGATGTTGGTGGTGGTGAAATTTCGAGAACATTGAATGAATTTGCGTTAGAGAGAAAAAATGTAGCTGCCTATGCCAGCCTTGGACAATTGGCATATCTCTCTTGTTTAGCTAATTTTGACCTCGTAATTGGGAATTCATCGAGTGCAATCATTGAAGCGCCAATCTTTGGGCTGCCAACGGTCAATATTGGCAGTCGCCAGTCGGGTCGGGAGATGGCACCGAATATTATTAATGTGGATTGTAAATATGAGTCAATAAAAGCTGGTGTTGAAGATGCTTTGAGCAGACCTAAATCTTCGAAGCATAACATTCACGATTTGCCATATGGTAAATTGGGCGCAACGGCTAATATTTTGGCTGTCTTGGAACAGTTTTCTTCCGAACAGGTCAGGAGTGTTTGATGGTCATGAAGCCCCTTGAAAAACAGATGCCACTAATTCCAACAAATGTGGAATGGTGCCAGAAATGTGTGGTCTCCAACCAAAGGCCACGGATTACTTTTGACGAAAACGGGGTTTGTGCGGCATGTAACAACCGTGCTTCACGCAAAAGTATCGACTGGCAGGAGAGAGAAAGGCAACTTACTGAATTACTTGATCGGCATCGAGATGTAACTGGTTCCTGGGATGTTGTGGTGCCAAGCAGCGGTGGTAAAGATTCTTGTTATGTTGCGCACCAATTGAAAAATGAATATGGAATGAACCCGATTCTGATTACTTGGAGTCCATTAAAATATACCGATATAGGTTTGCAGAATTTTGATGCTCTGAGTGATTCTGGTTTTACTGCAATACGGTGCACACCAGACGGACAAATTCACCGTAAGTTGGCACGGCTTTGTTTCGAAGAGTTTGGCGATGCATTCCATGTATTTGTTTTGGGCCAAGTTTATTTTCCAATTCATATGGCACTAAAATTTGGTATCGATTTGATATTTTATGGGGAAAATGGCGAGGTGGAATACGCTGGTGATCCGACCTTCGTCGACCAGCCTTATCGAGATCTTCTAAATGATGAAGCTTGGCTTAAAGGCTACATGAAAGGCACCACTATTGACGAGTTGATCGCCTACGGTGTGGAGACCAAGGACTACATGAAAGATATAAACTGGTCCAAATGTGATCTCAGTTTCTATCGTCCGCCCAAAGTTGAAGAAATGAGGACAAAAAATACTTCAAAACTTCATTTTTTTGGCTATTTCAAGGAATGGATACCTCAGGAGAACTTCTACTACGCAGCCGAGCACACAGGCTTTAAGCCAAACCCGGAACGTACTGAAGGAACCTATTCTAAATACGCCAGTCTCGATGATAAAATGGACGGCTTTCATTACTATATGCGATACATCAAATTTGGGCTAGGGCGGTGTATGGAGGATGCGGCACACGAGATAAGAGATGGCCACATAACCCGCGAGGAAGGCATTGCCCTAATGGATAGGTTCGAAGGTGAGTTTCCAGCGAGGTATTTTTCAGAGTTTATCGAATATCTTGATATTACTGTAGATCATTTCTGGAGTGTCGTAGACGAATGGCGCCCCCCACACTTATGGCAAAAAGATGGAAATAATTGGGTGTTAAAAACACCTCTGAATGAAATCACGCCAGACAGCAACAATTAAGTGATGTCTAAAAAGGATTTGCACATTCCGTTCGTCTCGCGAAATCGGAATGTGCTACTCGTAGGGTGTGGAAACATTGGGCGTTGGCATATAAAAGGCTTAGAGGAGTCCAAACATAACGTGACAGTTTTTGTCGCTGATCAGAATCCAAATGCAATACAGGCTCTCGGGACCTTTCAGAAAGTCGAAATGCGTGATCCAAGCAATTGCAGTATTAATGCAATAGGGTTGTCAGATGTTGAATTATCTAAATTACCCCAGCTTGACCTAGTTATTTGCGCAACAACTGCAAAAAATCGAGAGGCATTAATTTCCTACTTAAATGCCAGAGTCGAAAGCGATTTCTGGTTGATTGAAAAGCCCTTGGAACAATCACAAGTTGCCATGGTTAAACTAAAAAATACTATGAACGACCAAAAATGCTTTGTTAATCATCCGAGGCGTTTGGCACCCCTCCACATAAATTTGCGGTCTGAACTCAAAAATAAAGGTGTGGTTGATTTAACTTATAGTTCACCTGGACTTGGTATAGCTTGTAATGCCTCACACTTCATTGATCTTGTGACGTGGTTCACTTCTGCTCAGCCATCACATATTGAGACTGCTGGTCTTTCACGCGCTTGGCGCGAGACAGTTCGTGAGGGGTTCTTTGATGTTAGCGGCATTCTTAAAATTTTATTTACTGATGGGTCGAGCGTTTTGTTAGACTCCTGCCCCTTAAGAGGGCAGAGCAAATTCCAAGTTAATCTCAATAGAGAATTATTTTGTCTTGTTAGCGAACAAAATGGAGTTATAACCTACAGCGATGGTAGCCAGAAGAATGTTGAAATTCTTGCGCAGAGTGCATTGACTGGGATTGTATTAGATGAGCTATGTGAACGCGGGTTTGTTGATCTTCCCAGTTTAGCTTTGTCTGTCGAGTGTAATAGGTTGTTGGTAAATTGTTTGCTAACTCATTGGAACGATTTCTCAAATGCAAGCCATACTTCGATTCCGTTTACCTAGATAGCCTAAATTATGCAAGAAGGATTAGGGTGCCTCGATTATGAATGTAGTCGGTATTGTTCAGGCGCGAATGGGTTCTACTCGGTTGCCTGGAAAAACACTGGTGGGCATTGAAGGCCGGCCGATGCTTGAGTGGATGCTAATGCGTGTCCAACAGTCCTCATTGCTGGATAGATTAATTGTTGCAACAACTGATCAGCCTTCAGACGACCAACTAGAAAGTTGGCTAAAAAAAAATACTAGTATCGAGTGTTTCAGGGGAAGTGAAAATAATCTGGTTTCCCGGTTTTACCATTGTGCACAAAATGCAAATGCAGATGTAATTGTAAGACTGACCGCAGACGATCCCCTCAAAGATCCAGAGATAATTGATCATGCTGTAAAACTTTTCTTAATGCATGATGATGTTGATTATTGTTCAAATTGCCTTGAGCCCACCTACCCAGAGGGTTTGGACGTTGAAGTATTTTCCATGCAAGCCCTCCAAAAAACATACAACGAAGCCAGATTATCTTCAGAAACTGAGCATTTGACGCCATTCATGACAAATAACCCTGGAAAGTTTCGTACGTTAAATTTTGAGTGTTACGAGGATCTTAGCTCATGGCGATGGACCGTTGATAAACCAGCAGATTTGACATTTATGACAGAAATTTTTGCCCATTTTAAAAATGAACCTTTAGCAGGGTACAGACAAATAGTTGAATTTATAAAGGCTAATCCAGACTTATTAAAAATAAACGCAGGGACTGTAAGGTTCGAGGGATATCTGAAGTCAGTCAAGATGGAGACGAAGCCATGCTGACCAATCGCATTTTTGGTAACGAGCTAAAATACCTTGAAGAGGTTTTAGAAAGTGGTTTTCGTGCATCTAGTGGTGCAAGTATGATGCAGCGTTTTGAGAAAGCATTTGCTTCCAAGTTTGATGTATCGCATGGCGTTGCATTTGTTAATGGCACTGCAACTATGCACGCCGCACTTGAAGCATGGGGTATTGGTTCTGGAGACGAAGTTATCGTCCCGCCTATGACTATGGCATCTACTACATTTGCTGTTTTGCAGTGTAATGCGACGCCAATCTTCGCAGATATCGACCCAAAAACTTTTCAAATTTGTTCTAACTCTATCGCGGAAAATATTACAAATAAAACCAAGGCAATTATAACAGTGGCATTGTTTGGGCTAAGTCCTGACATGGATCCAATAATGGCTCTAGCGAGGAAACATGGTCTAAAAGTGTTAGAAGACAACGCTGAGTGTTTTCTCGGTGAATATAAGGGAAGGCTTGCAGGTACTATCGGAGATTGCGCTAGTTATAGCCTTCAAAATTCTAAACACCTTACAAGTGGGGAGGGCGGTATTGTTATCACAAATGATGAGGAGTTTGCAGTAAAGCTGAGGAAGATAGCATCGCTTGGATATTCAGGTGTATCAGCCACTAGTGGTAAAGTAACCCGCCAGGAAATCCAGAGTCCAGATTATTTTCGACATGTTTCTCTCGGTTGGAATTATAGAATGCCAGAGTTGTGTTGCGCGGTTGCGCTCGCTCAAGTGGAGAATATCGATACTCTTGTAAAGCGCCGAAAAGACGTAGGAGAGTTGTTCAGTGAAGTTGTGAGGCCATTTAGACAGTGGTTTGTACCGCAATCTACCCCATCTTATGCCGTCCATTCGTATTGGACATTTGCTGCTTATCTAGCTCGTGATGATATTACTTGGTATGAACTCAGAGAAAAATTTGCCTCGTTGGGTGGTGATGGTGTCTATGCTTGTTGGAAATTAACTTACAAGGAACCTTTTTTGGCAAACATGGAAGTGCTTGGGCGGGAGCAATTTATCTCGCAAAGAAATATTGACAAGTACCAAACTGGAATTTGCCCAGTCGCTGAATCTCTTCAGCCCAGAATGTTTATGTTCAAAACCAACTACTGGGATTGGCAAAAAGCTCTGTCTCAGGCTGAAATTTTGAGCGAAACGCTCAGTCATTTTGCATAGGCCCTGAATTTGCTTCAATGACCCGTTCATCAAAAACAAAAAAATATATGGTCACTGGGGGATGTGGATTTATTGGCTCTACCTTTGTTCGTAAAGCTGCCCACCTCGGAACAAAACTACTCGTTGTTGACAAAATTACTTACGCTGCAAATGAGGCGAGCATCGCCTCCGAACTTAAATCTGACAAAGTAAATATGTTGCGTGAAGACATCTGCGACCAGAGTAAAATGTATGATGTTATGAAGCAGTTTTGCCCAGACGCAGTGGTCCATTTTGCGGCAGAATCGCATGTTGATAATTCAATTGACGCTCCCGAAAATTTCATTCAGAGCAATATTGTCGGCACTTACTCTCTTCTGATGGCGGCACTTACCTATTGGAAATTGGACTGCCGGCTTGGCCAGAACCAATTTAAATTTCATCACGTATCCACAGACGAGGTATATGGAGATCTTCCCCTCGAAGATCCTGACGATATCCAACTAAAGAGTGTTCAAAAATTCAGCGAAATAACGCCTTATATGCCAAGCTCGCCGTATTCCGCGTCAAAGGCTGCATCGGACCATTTGGTACGTGCTTGGCATAGGACATATGGATTACCTGTTACAATATCCAATTGTTCCAACAATTATGGGCCGTTTCAAAATATTGAAAAATTAATACCAAAGACGATTTCAAACGCCATAAATATGCAAAAAATTGGAATTTATGGTGATGGTGGCAATGTTAGAGATTGGTTGTTCGTGGAGGATCATATTGAAGCTCTGATGCTCATTTTAGAAAAAGGACAAATTGGAGAAACTTATAATGTTGGATCACGGTCAGAGTTCCGCAATATCGATCTAGCGCGCTTGGTATGTGAGAAATTAGAGCAATTCTATCCGATTGCGCACAATCCAAAAAACCTCGCTGGATTAGTGTCATACATTGACTTGATTGAATTGGTGCCGGATCGGCCTGGGCATGATAGGCGTTATGCAATTGACCCATCTAAGATTGAACGTGAATTGGGATGGCGACCCGTCACAGGGATAGAGGAAGGCGTTGAAATGACTATTGAACATTTCATGTCTGAAATATGTATAACCTAAATCAAGCCGCCAATATTTTGGACTTTGTCAACAGATTTGTGTCTGATTTAACTACTGACGACAGCAATCATAACTGTGTCGGGTTATGCAAGACTGCACGCCTAAACAAAACTTTGAATTATTATTCACATCCAGGACAGTCACAAACGGTGTTAAATACTAGCACTTGATAATAAATCCTACACTCGACGCATTGTCTGCAATCGGCAGAGTTGAGCGTTTGGTTTTAAACTGGTTTGTTGATTTTGAGCAGAAAACCCTCGACTTGATTATTGCCTTTGCTACGCAGGCGGACTGGACAAAAATATTATGCAATCAAACCAAATGCTATGACAATCGATAGTGTGATGGAGCACATACTGAAACGTCCAAGTGAAAATGTACTTATCATTGGAACAGGGTGCATTGTATTTCTATTGGCGCAGCGTTTGGAAATTGTTGGTAGGAACTACAGGTGGTTCGGCGAAAAAATCGACCCAACGGATCAAGTAGAAAAATGCATAGGGAGTTTAATGAAAGCATTTTCAATTCGAGTGAAAATTGGCAAGGTGGGTTAATTGTCAACGCTGTACCTGAGTAAATTGATTTACCAGACGTTTTTTTCGAGTCATTTAAGACTATTTATTCAAGTATGTGGAGCATGACTCGAATATGTAAGAAAGTTTGAATGCGATCTAATCCGATTAGATGCCACAGACCTGTTAACAAGACATGTTGCCTACAAATCGAACAACACACGGTCTAACCAAACCTGTCACAGTTCAATTAAAAATCTTATAGATAGACCTTCTAACTTACTAGGGAATTGGAGCGACATTGTGGTTGATGATTATTTGGACCCAAAATATGTTATTGGAATAGCCGATGTGTGTGGAGTGGTAAAAGAGCGTCTTAGCCGTGCATTTAATATTTCAGATTGGATTGAGACCTAGAGTGATCATATATTTATGGGCCAGTCGAGAAGGAATAGATGAACAAAATTATTGTTACCGGAGTATGGGGTCAACTCGGCTCAGCTATTGTTGATTTGCTCTTAGAGGCTGGTAATTACGTAATAGGCTTAGACGTCAAAAATGATGGTAAGAAGTCTCATAATGACTTGTTTGAATTTCATCAAATTGACATTACTGATCAGCTTAGAGTTCGTGAATTTTACTCGCAAATGATGTCACAGCATCCACAAATTGATGGTTTAGTGAACAATGCCGGCACTGCAGTCTTCACTAAATTTGAAAATCGTAGCGAAGAAGAAATTATGAATGTAATCAGACTGAATATGATGGCTCCAATATTTATGTCACAACAATTTCTTAACGTTGCCAAGAGCAATTACAAGTCATCCATTGTCAACATCGGCTCCATTTATGGTGTTACTGCACCTGATCAAAGTATTTATTCGGATACGCCGAGAAATTCTTCTGAAATTTACGGCATGACCAAGGCAGCAATAATAAATCTAACGCAATATTTAGCTGTTTATCTGTCAGACAGAAGGATCCGCTGTAATTGTGTCTCGCCCGGAGGAATATTGTTCAAGCAAGGAGAAAGGTTTATCGAAGCTTATTCTAACAAAGTTCCAATTGGAAGAATGGGTTCTGAGAGAGAGGTTGCCGCTGCTGTTTGTTTTTTGCTAGACGCAGAAAAATCGTCCTATGTAAATGGAGCTAATTTGATGGTCGATGGTGGATTTACAGCGTGGCGATGAAAAATTTTGTAATTTTTGGAGCTGGCGTCACGGGTCTCACTCTTGCCAATGAGTTGTTGAAAGCTGGTTCAAGTGTGACGGTTTTGGAAGCAACCAATAATGTTGGGGGGCTTGCTCGAACTGACGTTGTGGATGATGTTCCGTTTGATGCCGGCCCTCACCTTTTTCATTCTGCACATTCTGAAATAATTGATTATTGGCGTGAACTTGTGGGCGATGCTCTTGTGGAAAAATCTTTTCATGCGGGAAACTACCAAGCGGGTAAGATATATGACTATCCCATAAACAAACAAACAATGCCTGACCAGTATGAGCCAAGAGAAATAGAATTGATCATGGATCAACTAAATAGTTGTGACCCATCGGAGTTAGCCTCCGCAAAAAATTACAACGAATATGTTAGTGCCCTCGCCGGCCCTTTTTTATGTGACAAGTTTTTCACAAAATATCCGCAAAAATTATGGGGCCTGAATACAGAGAATCTGTCGGCGCGGTTTGCCCCGAGGCGCATTGAAATTCGAGATACTAGGAGATCATTTCATTCTGGGCCAGGTCGATTTGCAGGTGTTATTGAGGGTGGTTGTGGAAGATTAGCGCGGATGCTTTCCCAAAACATAGAGGCTATGGGCGGAGAGATAGTTCTTACTGCTGAGGTAGTGGCAATCAATTACGACACTCAGGCTGGCAAGATAAAAAAAGCTCATATAAAAAATGGCCGGACGATGGATTTAGAAGGATCAATAGTAGTTTCTACTCTTCCGGTGACCAAAAACGCAAAATTGCTTGGGATTGATACAAAACTTTACTTTAGATCGGTGCTAACGGTTAACATACTCTATCATGGCGATGAAAAATTCCCCACTGAGTATGATTGGCTATACTTCGACGATTTTGGTGTTCCTTTTCACCGAATTGGGATGCAAACGCGCTTTAGTAAGCAGAATGTATTAGAAAATCACCATATCTTGTGTTGTGAAGTCGTCTACCAAGATTTTTTGTCTGTTAAAGAGATTGATAATATACAAAACTCCTGTGTTGAGTTGCTTCATCAAATGGATTTTGTTGATAAGTCAAGGATTGTAAAGGTCTACTCCAATGATCTTGGCCCAGTATACCCTGGATACTACTTGGGACATGAACGCGAATTAGCCTCGGTGACCAGTCAACTGGCAGCATATCAAAATCTTTACTCTTTGGGCTCTCTCGCAGAATACTCTTACTCTGATCTGCAAGTTTTGACGGCAAAGTCAATCGACTTGGCAAAGGATTTAACAGCGGAAAATACCCTATCGGGAAATGATTTGGCAAAACGAAAGACACGTCTTGAACCTGCTAAAATGATTGATTTTGGACCCGCAAAAATATCGCAAGATACATCTGAGCCTGTTTTCCTTATAGGCGAGATAGGTTTGGCACATAATGGTGATATTGCGCTTTGTAAACAAATGATCAAAAAAGTGCATGAAGCTGGCTTTAACGCGGCCAAGATACAGACTTACTCAAAAGGACGAATTTCAAACAAAACCCGGACAGCAAAATATTTTGAGGAAAGCGTTGACCAAGAAGAGTCCATTTCAAGCTATCTGGACAAAATTATGTTTGACTTTAACGACCTCCAAGACCTTAAGGCTTATGCGGATAGTCTTGGATTGATATTTTTTTCCACACCTTTTGACGTTCCATCGTTAAACCAACTCGATGAAGTTGGTTGTGCTGGATTTAAAATTTCTTCTATGGACATCGTCAATTTACCGCTAATTAGATCGGCTGCTAAAACAGGAAAGCCTGTGATTTTATCGACTGGTATGGCTAATCTAGGTGACATTGAAACTGCGGTGGAAGTGATGCTAGAGCATAACAACTCGCAGGTAATTCTTCTTCATTGTGTGTCGTCTTATCCATGCGATATGCGCTTTGCAAATCTCTCAAGAATAAAAAAACTTGCTGACACATTTGGAATTGTGGCTGGGTATTCCGACCACACAGCTGAAGTGGAAACGCCAGCCTTAGCGGCTGTGCTTGGAGCGCGCGTTATTGAAAAACATGTAACGATGGATAAAGGGTTAGACGGGCCGGATCATAGCTTTTCATTGAACCCAAATGAGATGCTTCAAATGGTGAATCTTGTTCGCAAATCAGAGATGTCAATTGAGGCTAAAGAGAGTGATATCGCAGCTGCTGAGTTGAAAACACGACAACAACTTCGAAGGAGTATATACGCAGCCACTGATCTTGGTCCTGGTGATATTCTAACTGCTGATACAATAGTCATAAAATCTCCGGGAGATGGTCTTTCTGCAAAGCTATTTGACACTGTTGTAGGGTGTCGCCTTGTGAAGGGGATTAGCGCTGACAGTCCCTTGTCTTGGGATAATCTTATTAATCGATGAGTCCGATTGTGATCAAAAAAGCCATTCTTTTGGCGGGCGGTGAGGGGACACGTCTTCACCCATTCACTCTCTATACGTCAAAACACCTTCTTCCAGTTTTTGACAAACCAATGATTGTGTATCCGCTCACAAATTTGATTTTACTGGGTGTTGAAACTGTTTATCTAGTAATAAACGCCGTCCATCGTGCACAGTGGGAGGCACTTTTCAAATCTTTGGATCTGAGCGTGGACATTTTGCTTATTGAGCAAGAAAGGCCAGATGGTATACCTCAAGCAATTTCATTGTGTGAAAGTTATCTTGATGGTGATCCTTTCTTTTTAGCTTTGGGTGATAATATTCTGCTCGGCTCTGGGTTGTTGAATAGGTTCTGTTCACAAATTTCGGATAATCCGGGAGACTCGATAATAATTTCATACAAGGTTAGCAATCCAAGATTTTTCGGAGTCGCAGAATTAGACGATAATGGTGAGTTAATAAAAATTGTCGAAAAGCCGACTGATATAGTATCCAACCTCGCTATTGTTGGGCTCTACAAATTTAATTCAGATGCGCCATCTCTGGTAAGGAATCTCAAGAAAAGTGCAAGAGGTGAGTATGAAATTTCAGATCTGATAAACCAATACATAGCAATGCAAAAATGCCAAATGCTAGCCTGCAATGAAGCTAGTGATTACTGGCTTGACACGGGGACAATCGAGTCGATCACATCTGCCACAATATTTCTTAGGGAGCTCAATTTAAGTGGCATAAAAGTAATTGGAAATTTAACGAAAGATTAGATAACAAAGTCGTTTAGATGTTCCAAGTTTTGAAGAAAATGAGCGTTCTGCTTGGTAACGAGAAGAAAAAACTGCCTATTATGGTACTTCTTTTTCTGCTGCTCTCGTCTATGGACATCATCGGTGTCGGTCTCATGGTCCCTTTGACACATTTTTTGTTATTTGGTGAGTTTGACGTTGAATTACCAGAACCGCTTCAGTCGTCTCCATTGTTTGACTCAGGGGTTGAAATTTCGTTGCCTCTTATGGCCGCTCTTGTTTTTTGCGTATTTTTAGCACGATTTGGGCTGGTAATTTTTACAACCATGGCAATTTCCAAATTTGCTCAAAGACAGCGTGTAATTCTAGCCACAAAGCTCCTTTCCTCTTATCTCAAACAAGATTTTCCATCGTACTTACAGCGGAACGAAGGCGACCGAATTAATCGCCTAAATGTAATGGTTACACACTATGTAAGTTTAACGCAGGCTTTGCTAAAGTTTGTGAGTGACACTTGCATTACTGGCGTTATCTTAGCTCTCTTAATTTTCATAAACCCATTGGTGTTTTGCTTTTCAGCGTTTGGATTTTTAATTTTTTTAGGGTCATATTCTATTGCTTTCCGAGACACAATTGTGGAACTAGGAAAAAAAGCGAACCAAAGTATTTCCAAATCAATGCAAATTTCGCAGGAAGCTCTTAGGGGCTATAAGGAAATTAATTTACTCAAAAAAGTTGAATTTTTTATTTCTCAATATCAACGTCAATTGATTGATCTGATGCATTTTAGTGTATCGATTGATGTTCATCGCATAATGCCAAAAAACATGATCGAGATACTTATTATCTCTTTTTTGATGGCTTCTATTTTGTTCATTGAATTCGGAATAGCCTCTAAGGAAGAAGCAGTTATCACTTTAACTGTTTTTGCATTTGCAGCGTTACGTTTACTACCACTTTTTTCTTCATTGGCGCAGACTTCTGTTCAACTACGATCGAGTAGCAATAGTATAGAACAATTATACGATGATCTTTTATCATCCCCTAAAGAACCAGTTCACAGAGCCGAAAGCCAAAAAAATCAAGAAAACTTTCATTCTCTAACTCTCAGGGGCATCAGATTTTCATATTCGAATAGCAATATAGATTTGCTGTCAAATTTTTCCCTGGATTTGAAAAAGGGTGATTTTCTTGGCGTATACGGACCGTCAGGGGTTGGTAAGACGACTCTAATTAACATTATTGTTGGTCTATTACGTCCCAGTGCAGGGCAAATCTTAGTTAATGGAAAGAGAATTGGTGGGCAAAGTATAAGTTCACTTCTTAAAATTGCTTATTTGCCGCAAGAAACCTTCACTTTGAATGGCACGCTCGCCGAAAATGTGGTTTTGGGTGACGAATGTGATCCAAAAACACTGGTTGAAGTAGAGGATGCTCTAGCCCTAGCAAATTTGGGCGAACTTTACAAAAATTTGCCAAGAGGGATGAAATCTCAAATAGGGGAGTTGGGAGGATGGTTGTCGGGCGGCCAAAAGCAACGCCTTTCAATAGCTCGAGCAGTCTACCGTGATTTAGATTTTTTTATTTTTGATGAAGCCACAAATGCACTTGATGTTGATGTCGAAGAAAACGTTATCAAAAATTTAATAAACTCTGGGAAAATGAAATCTGGCATAATTGTTTCACACAGACGCAGTACTTTGAAATTTTGCAATCGGATTTTGGTAATAGATGGAAAAAAATATGAAATGGTCAAAAATATAGATGCATTTGTTGGACGTGGATTGAATTAGATGTCGCATAAAGACAATGCAAAGCAGTCCGCTGACTCGTCAAAAACTCGCATAATGATCCAAATCCAAGCTCCTTATTTTTTTGAAGAATTTTTTATACCTCTGATTAAGAATTTTCCCATACACTTTGAGATAATTATACTTGTTGATGCCGCCCCAGATCCCAAAATTCGTCAATGTTTGGAGAAATGGTGCCATGCCTTGGACCTCAAGTATTCCCTTGTTTTTTTGCAGATAAATTCGTCCCATAAGGTGAGAAATTTTATCAATATTAGAAAGATATGTCGCAATTTTGGCAAATTGGACTTGTTTGTTGCGGCTGACCTTAGCACGCCAGAAGTGAGGTTTCTACGCCATGAACTTGAAATGATTGGGACACCGGTGGTTTTTGTTCAGGCTTCTGGCTTGCACCATGACTTCTGGTTATCTTATTCTAACAATCAAGACTATTTTGGTGCTGGAAAAGTAAGAAAGTCATTTTTGCAAAGGCTTTTAAGTTTTCATAAGTACCCTCGATACCTTAGATATGTTTATAGGAATTTCTTCCAACGCTTGTCCCAACTCCCATTTCGTTATGTATTGGCGTACGTCTCCCACCGGCGTTTTTACCCCGCCACACGCTTTGAACGCTTTCCTTACATTGCTAATGAAGGGGAAAGAATGTTTGTTATCTATGATGCTGATTGTACATTGCTAAATACCGTTTTTTCTCCCAATACAGCCACCTTGGTAAATCCACCTTATTTTCAGATAGGTGACAAAGAATTAGAGCGCGATTTGTTATTCTGCTTGCCCGGACCTCTTTTAGAGAAAGAGCAACAAGAAAACCTCGGTAGTTTAATCGAGGTGGTTAACGAAATTATCAAAAAATATACTGTTGAAAATTTGTTGATACGGTTGCACCCAAGGGAAACAGAACAGAGTAGCGAAATGATACTCGATGCTGTGAGGCGAGGTATTTCCTCCAAAAATGCGAAAAACGTCTCCAATCGAGATCTGTGGCCAGTTTTGAGGAGATGTAGTGTTGTAGTTGGCGGAGTATCAAATCTTCTTAGTGTTGCTCGCGCATCATCTCGGACAAGAAAGGTTATTGGAGTACTGAACTCTGGGCTACTTGGAGTAATGGGTTCAAATATTCAGTATCAAGACAAAACAGGGATACAGTGGGTTTCTTCAAAAGACGATATTGATTGGTCATATTTTGATCTCATTTCACACACACAAATTTTGGGAAAGCGTTCAGATTTGATCGAGGAATTTCAAAACTTAATCAACAGGTCGGGTGATCAATGTCGATTAATTGCTCGTGACGTGGATTAGCAACTGTCGTGGACTACTTTTTAGATTAGAAGAGTAAAATAAAAGTGAAATACCCTCTCATGAGAAATAATTTTACGCGTTATGATCTCGATAACGTTATTGAACTTTTACAAAGTGACGACCCACGCCTGACTAACGGTGTTAAGGTTCGAGAATTTGAGGCAGAATGGAGCAATTGGCTTGGGGTCAAATATTCAGTCTTTGTTAATTCAGGATCGTCTGCAAACCTCTTGTCAATGGCCGTGCTCAAACTTAAGCATCCTGAAGGTGGACAAGTCATTGTGCCGCCTCTGACCTGGGTGTCCGATATTGCCTCAGTATTGCAAAGTGGGTTTGATCCAGTTTTTGTGGATATAGATCTGCGCACCCTCGGGATGGAAACGCAGGCAATCATCGATGCAATTACCCCGTCAACACGTGCAGTTTTTCTATCCCATATTCAGGGGTTTAATGCCTTAACCGATCGGCTTTTAGAGGAATTAGAACAAAGAGATATTCTATTGATTGAGGATGTTTGCGAGTCACATGGCGCATTACATAATTCTCAAAAGGTAGGTAGTTTTGGCTGGATTTCCAATTTCTCTTTCTATTACGCTCACCACATGAGCACTATTGAAGGCGGTATGATTTGCACAAATGATACGGAAACTTATCGTCTGTTGCGAATGCTTCGTTCGCACGGGATGGTTAGGGAGATTGATGATGAAAAAGAACAGCAGAGTTGGTTGTCAGCTAATCCAGATTTAAATCCAAAATTTATTTTTGCTCTTCCAGCCTATAATGTGCGAAATACCGAAATTGGTGCAACTCTCGGTCTATCACAATTGAAGCGTCTTGATGCAAACAACGCTGTCAGAACCAGTAATCTGATGCGCTTCCTTGCAAACTTAGATCCTGAGAAATTTCAGACAAATTTTAAAACTGAGGGATCGAGCAACTACGCCTTTAATCTTGTTCAGTTGGAAGCTGATGACGATCTCGCTGCAAGGTTAATGTCAGCAATGGACTTCAATGAAATTGAATATCGCCGAGGAAGCGCTGGCGGTGGCAATCAACTTCGTCAACCTTATTTGCGGCCGTATGTGTCTGACCCAAAGGCCCATAAGAAATTTCCAATCACTGATCACATCCATTTTTATGGTTACTATATCGGAAATTTTCCTGACCTCAAGCACGAGGACGTGGACTTTATTTGTGACGTGCTGAATAACGCATGACGAATCAAATAGAGTGTTTATCGGCAGTTGTTTTAGCTGGGGGACTTGGAACCCGTCTCAAGAAAGTTGTTAAGGATGTTCCAAAATCAATGGCTCCAATTAACGGGAGACCGTTTTTGGAATACCAACTGACTTTTCTTGAGCAGTCAGGCATTCGAAATGTTATACTTGCCACCGGTTACAAGTCTGAAGTAATTTTTGAGTACTTTGGTTATCAATTTCGTTCATTATCACTATGTTACAGCAATGAAGATGAACCCCTCGGCACAGGTGGAGGGTTAATCAAAGCGGCAAATCTAGCGGACCCCACTCAGCATCTCTTCGTTATGAACGGAGATACATACTTTCCGATTTCATTGACCAAGATGATGGAATTCCATCAGACAAGCTACGCCGATTTTACCATGGCAATTATCAAGAACACAGACTTTGACCGCTATTCAGCCTTTGACATTACATCTGGTGGTCGGCTATTGCCTGCTTCTGATAGTGCTTCGATAAACAAAAGTGGCGGCATTTACCTTCTCTCTCCAGAGATGGTTTCTGACCTTCAGTCCAGAGTGGTGGAAAGATCGTCGTTTGAAGATGACCTTACTCCCTCTTATCTCAATTCAGACCTAAAGCTTTTTGCTTACGTTGGAGATGCTCCATTTGTTGATATTGGTATCCCAGAAGATTACTACAAAGCGGGCCAACTGATTGATGAATATGAAAATTGAAAAACCCGACTTAAAAGGAAAGCAAGGAGCCTCAAAATGACGGTAAAGATTTTGGTTACTGGTGGTTGTGGCTATCTGGGCTCCATACTTGTTCCACGTCTTTTGGATGCCGGTCATAGTGTATTGGTTTCTGATAATTTGATGTTTGGTCAGATCAGCCTCAACCACGTATGTCACCACCCTAACTTTGATTTTATAAGAGCAGATGTACGGCTTAAGGACGAAATGAAACCCCTTTTTGCAAAGGCTGATATTATTATACCCCTTGCTGCCTACGTTGGCGCGCCACTGTGTAAGAGAGACCCGATTGGCGCGCATACGGTCAATAATGAAGCAATTAAGATGATGCTGGCTAATCTTTCATCTGAACAGTTGGTGCTTATGCCAACGACGAATAGCGCCTATGGTAGCGGTGATGAAAACAATTATTGTGATGAAAATTCACCACTTAATCCCATCTCAAAATATGCGTTGGACAAGGTGGAAATAGAGCAGGAATTGATGAACCATGAAAGTGCTATCAGTTTCCGTCTTGCGACCGTCTTTGGGATGTCACCAAGAATGAGGCTGGATCTTCTGGTCAATGATTTCACTTATCGTGCAGTAAATGACGGCTTTGTGGTGTTGTTTGAAAGCCACTTTAAACGCAATTATATCCATGTCATCGATGTTGCGCGTGTATTTCTTCATGGGATTGGAAATCACAAATCCATGGTCGGCGAGATATATAATGTTGGGCTGTCTGATGCGAACGTGTCGAAATGGGAATTGTGCGAGACAATAGCGCGTCATGTTGAAAACTTCTACTTTGTCGAAGCTGAAGTTGGTGTAGATCCTGATCAAAGGAATTACATCGTTTCTAATGCGAAGATAGAAGCATGTTGCTTCAAGCCGAAAGTGTCACTTGATGCAGGCATAGCTGAACTGGTCAAGGGCTATCGGATGATTAACAATCGGAAATATGGAAATATTTAGTGCTGCGACAACATTTGCCGCGATGAGGTCGAGTTTTTGATTATTTCTAAGACACCGTATCGGATATCTTTCTTTGGTGGTGGAACTGATTTCCCCGCTTGGTATCGCGAAAATGGGGGTGCAGTTCTCTCAACTACTATCGACAAATATTGCTATATTAGCTGTCGTAACCTGCCACCATTTTTTGAGCACAAGCATCGATTTGTATATTCTATTATTGAAGATGTTGTAAATGTTTCAGACATAAAGCATCCGGCGATCAGGGGTGTCTTTCAGTGGCTAAATATCCAGGTCGGATTGGAAATCCACCATGATGGTGACTTGCCTGCGCGTTCAGGCTTGGGTTCCAGTTCTTCATTTACAGTTGGCTTACTCAACACTTTGCGTGCTCATGCGAATAAGTATTATTCCAAAGCAAGCCTTGCAAAAGATGCCATTTTCGTAGAGCAAGAGGTAATTGGAGAGACTGTTGGTTCCCAAGACCAAGTGGCTGCAGCTTATGGTGGTTTTAACCAAATTACTTTTGGGGGTGGTGCTGAATTCATTGTAAAACCTGTGATAATGCAACCAAAAATGCAGAGGACGTTAAACAATCATTTACTTCTTTTCTTTACGGGCGTTCAGAGGTCTGCAAGCCAAATTGAGGATGCCAAATTGAAAAGGCTTGGTCCCAATGCGCATATAATGAGGCGGATCAGCCAAATGGTTGACGAGGGGCTTGCGATGTTGACCTCCGACAACGTGGATTTTGATGGTTTTGGTAGATTGCTACATGAGGGTTGGATGGCAAAGAGTGGCCTTTCCCCAGAAGTAAGCTCTTCTCCGATTGATGAGGCTTACCAGGCGGCGCGTGAAGAGGGTGCTCTAGGGGGCAAATTACTTGGAGCTGGCGGCGGCGGATTTATGTTGATATTTGCGGACCCCAGATATCATCAAGGCATAACTCAACGACTGGCAAAATTTGTGCATGTGCCGTTTGAATTCGAAAATTCAGGGTCAACAATAGCGCTCTATCAACCATCCGGACTTTGATTATGAAATCAACAGATAGATTGATGATCGTAGGAGCGTCTGGCCTCATTGGTAGCGCATGCGTTCGCCACTTTTCGGCTCTGGATAATGTTGAATTGTTTAGCCCAACTAGGAAAGAGCTGGAACTAACTGACAGAGGGGCTATCTTTGAGTATGTCATTACAAATAAGATCAGTTCAATTATTTTTGCGGCTGGTAGAGTTGGCGGTATTGTTGAAAATAATGATTACCCTGCGACACTTCTCGATGAAAATATAGTCGTTGGCCTGAACGGACTATGGGCTGCGCATAAAGCAGGCATTGATAAGATGATTGTTTTTGGTTCCTCCTGCATGTACCCAACTGATGCGCCGCAGCCTATGCGAGAAGCGGCTTTGATGACAGGCAAGGTTGAACAAACCAGCGTTGCATATGCCACTGCAAAATTGGCATTGGTTCAGGCGGCTCTAGCGTATAATCGACAATATCCAAAGGGCACATTTTTCGTTCCGGTGATTCCCAACAGCACTTATGGACCATGTGATAACTTTGATTATAAATCATCACATGTCATGGCAGCATTGATCAGAAAGATCCACTTCGCAAAGAAAATGGATTTGAATGAGATCAAGATATGGGGAACTGGTAAACCGAGGCGAGAATTTGTTTATAGTGATGATGTTGCTTCAGCTTGTGCTGTCTTGCTTAATGCTGACTTGCCGAATTTAGATGAGCCAATCAACATCACTTCTGTTGACGAGTTCAGTATTTCAGATCTGGCTCACACTATTGCAGAGGTTATCGGCTATAGCGGGCGCTTTGTCTTTGACACATCTATGCCTGATGGTGCGTCGCGGAAAGCGCTTTGCGGTGAAAAAATGTCTGCGCTTGGCTGGCTTCCAAGCTGTTCGATTGTGGACGGCATTTCCCAGACCTATGAGTGGTTTCAACAGAATTTCTCAAGCGATGACTGTTCGTATGCATAGAAACGCAAGCGATTCTGCGTTAAGTGATCTGAGTTTTGTTGTGCCCTCAATCAATGGTGAAGAGCGGCTTTTGTTAATTTGCAAGTGGCTTCAAGCATCGAATTTTACTGGTAAATACATTATTGTTGATGCAACGAGCGAAGATAGGACAGCTTGTTTTGAAGACTTTCCTTTTGTAAAATATCTTCATCGTCCGAAGAGCGATGCTATCGCAGCTGCTGTTATTGGCATGCAAATCGTAGAAACAGAATTTTCTGCATTTATTGGCGATGATGATGTGCCATTGCTTTCGGGTTATGAAAAGTGCGTTGTAGCCCTCTCTCGCAACACAGATTATGATAGTAGTCATGGCTATGCGAGTTATTTTGATGTTAAAGATTCTCTAGAATTTTCGCGTTTGTCACTTGGTAGTAAACTGGCGTACGCTATAAAGCTTGTTGCGTCACCCCGCTACGATATCGGCATAGACCTCAGCGATGCTAATTTCGACAAACGGCTTGCAGTCATTGCAATGAATTACTGTGTGACCCAGTTCTTTGTCACAAGAACATCCCTTACACAGCAACTATATAATGAGGTAATTGCCAACATAGGTGACATACATATATCTGAATATTTGCTCTGTTATGCACAAGCCGCCATTGCAAGGTCACTTTTTGTATCATCTCATTATCTCATGCGTGGTCTTGGCAAACACAGGCCTAACAGCCGCGTCGAAGAGGCGAGACATGTGTTGGACGCGTCTAGTAGTGTTGAGAAAAAAGCAAGATTTTTTGTCGACTCATTGTCTGTGACGTCTGAAACCGCAAACCTCATTTATTGGTTATCTTTGTCGCAACGCTATCGATCAGCGATTATAAATGGACTCAATATCAAATATAGTGGCAACGCCAAAAAGTATGTTCTCCACCAGATAAAAAGGTTATGGTTTTGCTCATGTTTTCAATCCATTGAGCGTTTGAAATTTATATGGTGGTTGCGTGGGGAATCTACCGGATGACTATAACGCTTCAGGGTGCAAAATCGAAATTTGCTCAACAGTATTTGGGAAAAGTTGAATGTCCACTTGTTGGGAACTCTGCTAATTTTCTGAGATGAATGGATTTATTCAATGACAGATGTTGTGCTCATCGCACCGGCCAACGCCACCATCACATATCAATCACTTGCGACACGTTATTCCGCAATTGAACCGCCAACTTGGGCATTGATACTTGCTGAAAGTTGCCGCAAGGCAGGATTTGAACCACAAATTTTGGATTGTCTTGCCGAAAACCTTTCGGACGAGGCCGCCATCGATCGTATCCGGAGCATCAATCCTCGATTTATCTGCTTTGTTGTTTACGGGCAGAATGTTAATGCAGGCACAACTAATATGAGTGGCGCTGTCAGGCTTTCGGAGGCAATCAAAGCAGACGGTATTGAAACGCCAATTGGTATTATTGGTTCCCACGTCCAGGCTTTACCCAGAGAGACTTTAGAAAATGAGAAAGCCATCGATGTAGCTTTCCAAAATGAGGGAGTATATGCGTTACGAGACGTACTCGGTGCTGGTGAACTTACGATCGGCCACTTAAGAGCTGTCCCAGGTCTTGCTGTACGTGATGGTAATGAAATCTTCTTTACAGGTCCGCCTGCTTTAGTTCCACAAGATAGGATGGATATAGACATGCCTGGTTATGCTTGGGACCTGTTGCCATTCAATGAAAAGCCACTTGATCTTTACAGAGCACCTTACTGGCATGCGGAATATCAGGAGGAATTTCGTTCACCATATGCCGCGATCCAGACATCGATTGGATGCCGCTTTAAATGCAGCTTTTGTATGATCAACCTGATCAACAAAAATGATGAACAGCAAGAGAGCATAGCAAGTGATTATAGTGGGATGCGACACTGGTCACCGGAATTTGTGGAAAGTGAGCTCACTAAATTGGTGGCAAAGGGCGTGAAGACCATCCGTATCACCGATGAGATGTTCCTTTTGAACAAAAAATACTACAAGCCCATAGTTGAATCTTTAGTGCGCCTGAATAGTGACGATAGTTTAAAGCTATGGGCTTATTCTCGTATTGACACAGTGCCAGATCCGGACACTTTAGCTATGGTGCGCAAGGCGGGAATTCGTTGGCTTTGCCTTGGTATCGAGAGTGGTGACAAAGCAATTCGTCTTGAGGTGGCCAAGGGGAAGTTTGAGGAGGTGGATGTAGAGCGTATAGTCAAACAAGTTGAAGCTGCAGGGATCAATGTGATGGCAAACTACATTTATGGGTTGCCCGGTGATACACCCGATACCATACAACAGACCTATGATTTAAGTGCAAGGCTCAACACACTTGGATGGAATACATACGCAGCGATGGCACTACCTGGCAGTCCGCTCTATATCGCAGCAAAAAAAGCAGGTCACCGCTTGCCACAAAAATATGAGGAATTTGCATTTCATTCATATGAAACTGTGCCTTTGCCTACTCAGACTATGTCTGCAGCAGAAATTTTAAAGATAAGAGACGATAGTTTTAGGAAGTATTTTTCCCGGCCAGAGTTTCTGGAAAAAATAGAGAGTGTTTTCGGATCTAATGCCAAAAGGAATATTATTGAAATGAATAAAATGAAGTTAAGGCGGAAAATTATCGAAGATTGTGAATAATCAGCATTTTTTCGCAAAAAAAGCCGTAATACCCAAATTCCCACAACAGGAGTGAGTTTAGTGTCAATATCGTCAAAGCGAATATCCGAGATTGAACAAGAAGGTCGTAAGATCAAACTCGATATGTTCAGAAAATTCTGTCAAGTAAGGGAAGGGCATCCAGGATCAATCTTATCAATATTCGACATCGTCAATGCGCTTTATCTTGGTGGGTTTATACAAGTGGGAAGAGATAGCAATATCAATGATGTTTTTATAATGAGCAAAGGCCACGCTGCAGCGGTCCAATATCCATATTTAGTCAGAGAAGGTGTCATTGACCAGAGGGACTGGGATAAATGGGGAAGTGGAATCTCAGTCCTACGTGTTTTTGGCAATAAGGACATACCTGGTATCGATGTTACTAGCGGGTCGTTGGGTCATGGACTGGGAATTGCAGCCGGAATTGCGCTGGCCAATCGCATGGATGACATTGATGTTAACGTGTTCGTAGTGATCAGTGAGGGTGAACTTTATGAAGGTTCGACATGGGAAGCGCTTTTGTTTTTGTCCCACCACAATTTAGATAATATAAAAATTATCTTGGATGTAAATCGTAACATGATCTTGGGACGCCCTGAAGATCATGTGGGGCTGGAGTCTATTGACGAGAAGATGATGGCTTTTAATTTGGAGGCAACTCGCATAAATGGGCACAACTATGAGGAAATTTTTGCTGGATTGAACTTCCTGATGACAGCTCAAGGCCGTCCTCGAATAATGATTGCTGATACAATAAAGGGCAAAGGAGTTTCTTTTATGGAGGATAAGCCTGAGTCGCATTATTGGGCCGGTTTAGATCAAGAAAAAATGGATATAATTTTGCGGGATCTAGCACTATGAATTATCAGCGAGACTCGTTTATCTCGGAGTTGCGGGTTCAGGCCGCGAACAATCAGGACATTGTATTTTTGTCAGCTGATTTTGGGGCGCCGGCTCTTGATCAGTTTATTTCAGACTTACCCGACCAATTTTTCCACCTTGGCATTTCCGAACAAAACATGGTTGATGTGGCTATTGGCATGGCAATGCGAGGTAAAAGAGTGTTTTCCTATGCTATGGCTCCTTTTGTCCTTATGCGGTGTGCCGAGCAACACAAGTTGGCGGCAATGATGAACTTGCCTATAACGACAATTGTTGCGGGTGTGGGCTTTAGTTATGCCAATGCTGGCCCCACGCACTACGCTACAGAAGATCTGAGTATTGCGATGAATTTGATTGGTTCAACTGTATACACAATGTCGGATGCCTCATTGGCTGGTGCTTGCGCCTCTTATCTGTCAGTTTCTCCAGAATTTTGTTTTGTCCGTCTAGACAGGATGCCTGGTGATGACCTTTTTAGCGAGAACGTCATTGATATTACTAGCGGATACAGAAGTTTTTTTAGTGGTAAGACGCTTGCGATCATATCGCATGGTTATTTGTTAAAAAAAGCACACTCGATTGTGATGAACAACTCGCAATATCAGAGCCAAATTAAAGTGTTTGATTTGTTTCGGTGCAAGCCGGTCAGTGAAGAGTTTTTGAGGGAGATTGCTGAGTTTGAAAGAGTATTGATACTCGATGAGCAGATCACATATTCTTCATTGGGAATATATTTATATCCGCAAATACTGAGAGGAAGAGATAGTTCTAAGGTAAAGTCGCTCTCGTTAGCTGACAACTACATGTTTCAAAATGTTGGAAGAGACGGTCTGCTCAGTGAGGCTGGCCTTTGCGATGAAGTGATTGAAAAAGAAATCGAAAGCCTAATATCATTGTAAGTCTCAATAGGTTACGGCGTTGCACACTTTGCAATGATGAGTTTTGTTTTAATCGTTAAAGACAAGATAGATGAGTAGAAAGTTTAATCCAAAAAGGGTGACTCCAAGATACTTTACGTCGGGTCAACGGTATGAAGCGGTCAGTAAAATATCAATCTTACAATTTGAAGATGAAGTAGCCGAGTTGTACACCTCGGCCCAAATTATGGCAATTTTCGTCTGTTCTCCAAAAATGAAGACAGTTCAGGATGCTGCAAATGACTTTTTTGCATGGTTTTGCATGGTTATGATAGAACTTGCCTAAACTTGTTTTAATTGGTGCTGGCAATATGGCCCGAGAGCATTTGAAGGTAATGCGTGCTCTCCAAGACGTTGATGTTGTTGGTATATTTAGCCGCACATCATCACGTGCAAAGGCTTTGGCAGCAGATTTTGATATTGGATTTGTTGCATCTTCAATTGCTGAGCTTTACGAGACAACGCATTCCGATGGCGTCGTAATTGCGGTAAGCGAGCCCGCAACCGAGGCAATTTGTCTTGAGGCGATAAAGTACCCATGGCATTTGCTTGTCGAGAAGCCAGTTGGGCTTAGCCTTGACGAGACAAAGCGAATATCTGATGTCGCAAATGGCATGGATAAACGCTTTTATGTCGCAATGAACAGGCGTAATTACAGCAGTACCCGGATGGCGCTGGAAGAAGTTGGAAAAATCCAAGGTGCGAGGACTGTTCTGATTCTTGATCAAGAAGACCCTTTGTCAGCGTTGAATGGAGGAAGGTTGAAACAGGTTTGTGATCAATGGCATTTTGCCAATTCCATTCATTTGATTGATCTTTTTGGTGTCTTTTGTCGTGGCGCCCCACTATCAGTAAATAATTTAGTCCCTTGGCGGCCTGGGTACATGGCAAAGTCAACACATTCTGTCATCTCATTCGATAGCGGAGACGTTGGTATCTATCATTCTGTTTGGAATGCACCCGGTCCTTGGTCGGTTATCATCGAAACTGCAAAAAAAAGGTTTGAGATGAGGCCTTTAGAGAGCTTTGCTGTTCAGACTTATCCATCTCGAAATATTGAGTTGCGGCCAATCGTAGACGAGGATCATGATTTCAAGACCGGTTTTTTCATACAAATGCGCGAGTTTCTTCAAGCGTTGAAGGGCAGCGCAAATAATATGGTAACCCTTAGGACATATTTAGAGAGTGTAAGACTAACTGATGAATTGTATCGCGAGTAAGCATCTTTCAACATGAGACAAGATCTGTTGGATCAAATCTGTTTGCCGCCAACCGCAACTATCCTAGATGCGGTTGAGAGCTTGAATAAAAGCCGCAAGGGTATTGTGCTTGTAGTTGCTTCCGATAGCACGCTTATGGGAACGATTACTGATGCCGATGTAAGGCACGGTCTTGCCTCGCGGATAAGTTTGGAAGAACCAGTAACTACTATTGCGAACAGTAACGCAGTAACGCTTGTAAACGGTACTTCACATGATGAAATTGTTAGCCGTTTTGCCGAGACAAGACTGCGTGCCATTCCTATCCTAGAAGTCCAAGGTACCGTTGCCGACTGCGTTTTTGTGGATCAAGTCACAGCGCATGTGCAAACCCAACGCTTATTGATGATCATGGCTGGTGGCTTTGGAAAAAGAATGGGAACCTTAACCGAGAGCACCCCCAAGCCGATGTTGCATGTCAATGGTAAACCGATGATGGCGCACATAATTGAGCAGGCGGCACGGGAGCATTTTGAGAAGGTATTTATCTCAACACATTATCTTGGCGATCAAATTCAAGATCACTTCAGTGATGGTGAAAAGTTTGGTGTTGAAATCAACTATATTGAGGAAAATAAACCATTGGATACAGGTGGAAGTTTCGCAAATATTCCTGTTTCGCAGGGACCGGTTGTTGTCACTAATGCTGATGTTTTAAGTGGTGTTGGCTACTCAAAAATGTTGGATTTTCACCTATTGAACAATGCCACTGTCACGATTGCTGTGTATCAACATGTTATTCAGCATCCGTTTGGTGTTGTCAGAAATGACGGTGTTAATTTCATTGGCATTGATGAAAAGCCCAGATGGCTTACAAGTATAAATGCTGGTATTTATGTTCTGGATGCAAGCGTGAAAAGGATAATAGGGCATGATGAGCCAATCTCAATGCCAGATGTCATTCATCGGGTAAAGCAGTCCGATGGGCGGGTTGTTGTGTTCCCACTGCACGAGAATTGGACGGATTTGGGTAGTGAAGCCCAATATTTCAAAATAAATGACTGATGCGAGTCCCGATAGATCACCAGCTTGGTCCGCTTTGAAGCAAAAACGGATACGCATCATTCCTCGACTTGATATAAAAGGCCAGAACCTAATTAAAGGCGTGCAGCTTGAGGGCCTTAGGGTTGTTGGGGACCCTGAAAAATTTGCTCAAAAATACTACGAAGAAGGTGCTGATGAATTAATTTATAGTGATGTTGTTGCAAGTTTATATGGCCGCAATAACCTGTTCGACATGGTGGCTAAAACAGCTAAACGGATTTTCATTCCTTTAACTGTGGGTGGAGGCATCCGCAGTGTTGACGATGTTGAAGCCCTATTGAAGTGTGGAGCAGACAAAATTAGCGTTAACTCGGCTGTAATAAAGCGCCCAGAGCTGATTTCTGAAATTTCCTCCAGATTTGGTTCCCAATGTTGTGTAGTTGAGATTCAAGCTAAGGTGTTTGAAAAAGGCCAGTGGATGGCTCTTTATGAAAACGGTCGTGAAAATTCTGACCGTGACGCAATTGACTGGGCTTGTGAAGCTATGGAAAGAGGTGCCGGTGAATTGTTAATCACGTCAATCGATCGAGATGGTTCTCGTGAAGGTATTGATTTAGAACTTATGAGCAGAATATCCTCAATTACGCGTGTCCCTATCATTGCCAGTGGTGGAGTTGGCAGCCCTTCTGATGTTTGTGATGCTGTCGATAGAGCTGTCGTTGATGCAGTTGCTATTGGTGATTTGTTGCACTTTGGGCGTGCCTCAATCCGAGAAGTGAAGGAGCATGTCATTCAAAACGGTATAGACGTTAGACTATGAGGAAAGTTGGCTTAATAGACTATGGTAGTGGAAATACGTTCAGCCTAGCAAGGGCTGTTGAGAAGGTCGGGTGCGATGTTCTTTTGATTTCGTCTCCCGAGGAGATGAGCAAAGTTGACCGCTATATATTACCGGGTGTCGGCGCTTTTGGGAGCGTAATGCAGAAGCTTGAAAACAAGGGTTTTAAAGAAGGTTTAATTTCCGTTGCCCGGCAAGGAAAACCTCTGTTGGGAGTCTGTGTTGGAATGCAAGTGCTTTTCGATGTTAGTCATGAATTCGGTGAACAAGAAGGCCTTGGCGTTATAGGAGGTGAAGTAGATAAGATCCCAAATCTTGACATAAATGGGTCTCAGATCCGCATTCCGCATATTGGATGGGCGCAGTTAACTTATGAGCATGGGGATGGCAATAGTCCATTAATCGGGGAGCTTTTTGAGACAATCAATGATCGAGCAAGCTTCTACTTTGTACATTCATTTGCTGCACTACCCGCTGACGAAAATATATCGGTGGCTCATACGATATACGGAGGGCATCCAATAACCGGTGCAGTGCGGAAAGGCATGGTATTTGGAACCCAATTCCATCCAGAGAAAAGCGGTATAGCCGGCTTACAGCTTCTGAACAATTTTCTGCGTTTATAGAGTTTTTTGTGTCATCTAACACCTATTCTCAAGACCAAATTCAATCGAATTTTGTGATCCTTGGCTTTGGTTCAATTGGACGCAAGCATCTAGCGTCGATAAACAAAATTTGTCCAATGTCTAAAGTAAGAGTTCTGACGTCTCAGAAAATTGATCAGAGACAATACGGTGTTAATGTCACTTGGCATAATACGATCGACGCTGTACTGCAAACGCAACCAGATTATGCGGTTGTATCTACATCTGCGGCGTTGCACGGTAAATATTTGGATGTACTTGCCGCAAAAAGCTGTAAAATCCTGATCGAGAAGCCACTTGCAGCGACTGTTGAACAGGCAGAAAGAATTCAAAGCGTTGCTAAATCTTTAAAGATCCCACCGGTGGTTGCCTACAATATTAGGTTTAGTCGGGCGCTCGGCGTTATTCGTGATGCCCTTTCGGAATGTATGATAGGGGATGTATATGTCGTCCATGCTGTGGTTGGTCAAGATTTAGCGCAATGGCGACCGGGTAGAAAACTAGCTGAAACAGTCTCTGCTTCACAAAAGAATGGAGGGGGCGTGTTGCGTGAGCTAAGCCATGAGTTGGATTATCTTAGCAATCTTTTTGGGGAAATAAGGTCCGCATCAGCGATGTTGGGCAGACAGAAATTTATCAACTTTGATGTCGAAGATACGGCATTTATGCATCTTCAATTTGGAAAAAGGGCAAGAAAAATCCTAGCTTCGGTAAATATTGATTTTATTCGGAAAGATCCATGTCGATACTGCCATATAATTGGATCTGAAGGTACTCTCAGGTGGGACTTGTTAGCAGGCCGGGTCACAAGATGTGGAACAACAGAGGCGGATGAAATATTGTATTTTGAACCTTCAGATATGTCCCAAACGAATGAGATAATGTGGCGTGAACTACTCGATGGTCAGTGTAGCAACTTCACAACAATTGATGAGGCTGCAAAATATTTGCACTGGATTAAAATGATGGAAGCGGATTGGGTGTCGGCCATTGAGTGAGATCATCTCCCTTATCTGTGCGCGTGGTGGTTCAAAAGGACTACCCCGAAAAAATATCTGCTCCTTTGCTGGCAAGCCTCTTATTGCCCACAGTATTGAAATGGCCTTCATGTCAAATCTCATCGTGGATGTGATTGTGTCAACTGACGATGATGAGATCGCGCGGGTTGCAAAAAATTACGGGGCATCTGTTCCGTTTATGAGACCGGCAAAATTATCGAGCGATAGTGCCCCAGAATGGCATGTTTGGCAGCATGCGCTCTCGTGGTTATCTGATCAGGGAAGGGATGTAGAGGCACTTGTTATATTGCCGCCCACTGCTCCGTTGCGAAGCCTTGCGGATGTGAATGGTGCTATAGAAATGTTCTTCAATAATAAATGTGATGGTGTGGTATGTGGCACTGACGCTCACCGGAACCCTTTTTTCAATATGGTTACAATAGATAATGAGCAGAGGTGCACGCTGGCCATGTCTGGCAAGGAGCGGTTTTCGCGGCGTCAGGATGCGCCGACATTTTATGATTTGACAACGGTGTGTTATGTAATGTCACCAGAGTATACTAAGGTGCATAAGCACCTCTTTGACGGTGATATTCGGATGTTTTATGTACCGTTGCAGCGCTCCGTCGATATAGATACTATTTTTGATTTTGAGTTAGCTGAATTCATCTACCAAAAAACGGTGAAAGATTTTCATGAAGAAGAGAATTAATGGCGGCTCTTTCTATAAGGTTTGATGAAAAACTTGCTGTAGTTACTGGTGCTACTGGTCATATTGGCAGAGCCTTCTGTAAGGAGTTTGCCGAATTGGGTGGAGCCTGTTTACTTGTGGACAAGGACGGTTCAGAGCTTGAAAAACTCATGGCTTACTTGGGAACGATTAATGGTTCGAACCACAGTTATTTTGTTACCGATTTGATCAATGCCTCATCTCGCAGTGACATGCTGAAAAAAATTCATGAACAAATTGATCGTATCGATCTACTTGTTAATAACGCGGCATATACAGGTGATAGCAATTTGGATGGTTGGGCTGTGGCCTTTGAAGAGCAATCAATGGATGCTTGGCAATCGGCGATGGAGGTAAACCTTGCGGCCGCTTTTCACCTCACTCAAGGGCTGCTGCCATTATTGAAAAAAGGTGTGGATCCTTCCGTAATAAACATTGCATCAATATATGGTATCGCTGCGCCGGATATGGGCCTTTACGCAGGGACATCTATGGGTAACCCGTTGGCCTATGCGGCATCTAAAGGAGGGTTACTGCAAATGACAAAATGGCTTGCGTCCGTTCTCGCGCCCGACGTGCGGGTGAATGCCATTTCCCCTGGTGGTGTGTTTCGTGACCAACCAGAAGCCTTCGTTCAACGATATATCGATAAAACACCAATGGGTAGGATGGCAACGGAGAGTGATGTGGTAGGAAGTATGATCTTTCTAGCGAGTGAACTTGCCTCTTATCTAACTGGTCAAAACATCGTCGTTGATGGTGGATTCACGATATAGTGAAGCTAGTTCCAATGTTATTTTAAAAAAGAAAAGGCCAATAATTTTGATTGAAATATTTAGAGAACTTGGCAAGTCTCGAAATTGTTTAGTAACAGTTGCGATTGGCGAAACGCACCTCCAGCACTGGAAGCAATACGCATTAAAAAGTTGGATGGCCTATGCTGAGAAATACGATCTAGGGATTTTTGCACTAACCAACAGTATTTATCACGAGAGTGACCCAAGTTGGAAAAAGCCAAATTGGCAAAAACTTTTAATTGGCCGAGAAATGTTGAAACAAGGACTTGATGTTAAGTTCGCATGTTTTCTTGATACTGATATATTGATAAGCTCAATTTCTCCGAACATTTTTGATCTTTATGATGGCAACTCTTTTGGTCTGGTTTCCCAAATTAAAAATATGCCAATGCCACTTGATCTCGTGCTTCGGCAATTTGTTTTCCTCCGAAATAAGTTCTATGACCCCAAATATCCTTTAGACTCCGGTGCTATGATGACGCCGAAGCAACAATATGAATTTTCAGGTTTGTCTCCATTTGATGACTTGGCCTGTACAGGCTTATTTTTATTTAATCCGAGTAAGTCATCTATGGATATGGAAAATTGGTATTTCAAATATGCAAAGGATTACCGCTCTGTGACTGGAGGGGAACAAGTACACCTAAATTGGGAGATGCTGAGCACGGGCGAAGTGCAGTGGTTACCTTATGAATTCCAAGCAATTTGGGTCTATGAGATGGCTTGGAAATATCCGTTTCTATACGCGCAGCATGGTGATAAAAAATTAATTCGTGAATGCATTGAGGCTTCGCTGTTTTCAAATCATTTTCTTCATTTTGCTGGCTCTTGGCACGAAAGCGATATGTGGTTGGATGACCAGATTTTAGACTCGAATGAAAAGTTTGACTTATTTTCCTCTTTCAATGATTACTTGTGCTTTCCAATCACGGGCGCTTCAAAAGGTATGGTAAAACCTCAACGGTAGCTCGGTGTTTAACTTAAAAGACAAAGAGCCAGATATTTACTCTAGGTTCAAGACAGTGGTCTTATCCGGCCAATTGAAAGACTGTAGAGAACGTCTAATTAACATAGCTGATGATGATTTTTTTAAGTCTGGCGGCGATAACCTTGGTTTGACCGACAATTTGTCAGAAGTTCTAAAGGTGGCTGCATCTCAACGGCTTAGACCTGCACTTTTTACTAGCAGAAATGTAAAAACATTTACATTGCGTCAGACAGGAAATTGGGCTCCGTATTACTTTCCCTATATGGTTGCACGGGCTTTCGGTTGTAATCGTCTCGACTCACTAATTGCACACATGTTATTTATACTAGATATAATTCCGAGGTCGCTAGTGCGCGTCTATCGAGCGTGTGTAAAAGTCATTTGTGCCGATTTTCTTGAGTCTGTTAGTGTATCAGAGTCTATTTATCTTTTTGGTGCTTCAGAAAATGTTGTCAACACTGACGAACGGGTTGGATTGAATTCAGAGACTTGGTTGAGGGCTAATTATTTGACGCCCGGATGCACAATTTTTCATTCTATTGGCCCCTTAAATTCGACAATTAGCCAACCTAAATTTTACACGCATTCTTTTTTGTTAAACATACCACGCTGGCGCAAGCCACTAATTATAGCAAAGGCTTGCCTTTTTCTTGTAAGTGCTTTTATCAGTTTAGTGCTTGGTAATTGGCGCAGACTATTCATGATTGATGATTTGATATATTGCGAAGCAATTAACCAAATTCCGTCTTCTGAACTTCACCAAAAATATATTTTTCTTTTTCAGGGAGATCAATACAGGCCAATATGGACTTGGGCTGCAGAAAAAAAAGGTTCGGCTTGCGTGCAATTAAACTACGCAGCAAACATGGTTCCTAGTTTGGATGGAAAATATCACGATCGGGATGGTTTGCGCACCGCGCTGTGGACAGAAATCATTCCATTTAATCACAAAATTGCTGATTTGATAGACCCAATTATTACAGAACGCAGCAAATATACGCCCAAACTCATACGGGCTTCTTCAGTTTATTTTTCGGATAATGCGACGTCGATGATTGATTTGCGCTCTGAAAAATGCATGTGCATTTTTGATATTCCACCCATATCAGCAGCAGAATATTTAGGTTTTATGGATATGAATGATTATGCATTGGTTGATAGCGATGATCCTATCTCGACCAATCGGAAATTTGTTTTGGATTGCCTCAAGGTTGCTGAGGCTTTGAATTGGACTTTAGTCACAAAGATGAAGAGAACTGACCCAAGGTTGCATCCAGAATACACTCAATTGATAGATGCCCTAGTTCGTAGTGGCAAATTGACATGTATTAACCCACAGGTTGCACCGTTGAGGGTGATACAATCCTCAATAGCTGTTGTAGCTCTGCCATTTACTTCGGTAGGATATTTTTGCGGTTCAAAAAATAATATCTGTTTTTACGATCCTTTCAGTAAATTGAAGTCTGGACATGAGTCCTCAGAGGGCGTGCCCCTAATTACGAGCTCTTCCTCTCTTTTGTTATGGGCTGAGAAAAAAAATGTCACTAGTAACGAGAAATAATATGCCCAAACTATTGAAGAGAGAGGGGCTAATAATTGCAGAAACCTTACAGCCAAAGGCTGGACAAAACATAAATGGACCTACGTGCGTGGAAATGCCAACTTGGTTTACAGCGCGCATGGGTCGTTTTCATCTCTATTTTGCAGACCACGCAGGAAAGTACATTAAGCTTGCCTTTTGTGACACTATCGATGGGCAGTGGAAGATTGCTGACACAAGGGCTATTGACTTACGCTATTTTAAGGATGCCTACGACCACATTGCCTCACCAGATGTATTGCTAGATGAAGAACGGCAAATACTAATACTTTATTTCCATGCTAGGGCTCATTCCAAAGGCCGCGAACAATGGACATTTGCTATGTGCATGGATAAAGACGGAAAAATTGTTAAGGTGATTGATGTTCCCCTCGCACCATTTTATTTACGTGTCTTTAGATATGACGGAGAAGTATTTGGTCTTTCAAAGGGTGGTTTATGCTGGCGATCTCAGGATGGCCTCACGCCATTTAAGAGAGGTAAAAATATAATCAACTTAGATAGGTCTGACGATTTGTGGCAAAATGAAATTGGTGACGTGAGGCATGTTTCGGTGGATCTTAAAGGCAAGAATCTCGGTGTTTATTTTACGAGAATTGGAGATAAACCAGAACGAATATTATACGGAACAGTAAACCTTTCTGATCAGGACTGGAGAAACTGGATTGTGGGCGAGGTTATAGAGATTATGCGCCCTGAGGAAGATTATGAGGGAGTAAAAGTTCCGCTGGCACCCTCTCAATCTGGACCATCGTTGCAAATGGAAAATGCATTAAGAGATCCCTTTTTCTTCCGGTTAGGTAACGCGAAGTATTTGTTTTATTCAGTAGCTGGTGAAAAGGGTGTCGGGCTTGCAAAACTTGGATAATTTTCGTGTCGCTAGAGAACCAATATTTATCCATATTCTTGGCTGTGGCCACACTGGTAGTAGCATATTCGCACGAATTTTAGGTGAGCATCCGAAGATCTATTTTGTGCCGATAGAGTCTGGTATGTTTTTGGCAAATAGATTTTTTGAAGAGGATAGTTATCGAGACAAATATATTAGAGAGGCTAAAAGGTGTGATGCGAATTTTGTATTAGAGAAAACTCCGCGTCACATATGGCATCATGATTATATACGACGAAAATACCCGAACACAAAATTTATAATTACCACTCGCGACGGCAGAGAAGTTATTGGTTCTTTATACGAAAGATATAAGGATTGGGGACTAGCTTTTTCACGATATTTGGATGATTCGATCATGAGTTTGCGTCAGATAAAAGCTCCTGACACAATGTTAGTCAAATATGAAGATTTTGTATCAGATCCATCAGCTATTCTTAAACGCACTTACAATTGGATAGGTCTTTCTTTCGATAAAACTGTCTTGAAATATCATGAGAGGCCTTTTGATTGGAATTTGACTAATCCATATATCACCGAGGGCGGACCAACTAATCATGATTTAAAAAGAAATTTGCAGGTAAACTCGAAACTAACTTATCAGCCCTCCAAATGGCGCTCATGCGTTCCCAAAGAATTTCACAGTGAAATGGAAGCGCTTTTTTCAGATAAAGGAGACGGTAGTAAAATTATGAAGGCTTTTGGGTATGAGATTTAGTTTTTTGACCTATAAGATCAGCTATGTTTAAAAACAAATCAATTCTGATTACTGGCGGCACTGGTTCGTTTGGAAATAAATTTGTGCCGATGACGCTAGACGCACATAACCCTAAGAAAATCATCATCTATTCGCGTGATGAAATGAAGCAATGGGACATGGCGATGAAATTCAAGGACGACCCACGGGTGGTCTTCGTTGTTGGTGATGTCCGCGATACAAAGCGTCTATCGCGGGCAATGACGGGTGTTGACCATGTCGTGCATGCTGCCGCGACAAAGATCGTGCCAACAGCAGAATACAACCCGGCTGAGTGTATTAAGACAAACATCAACGGGGCGATTAATCTGATAGAGGCAGCGCATGACCAAAAGGTCAAAAGTGTTGTTGCCCTGTCCACTGACAAGGCCTGCAACCCGATCAATCTATATGGTGCAACCAAATTGGCATCGGACAAATTGTTTGTTGCTAGCAATCAAACTGTTGATAAAGCATCAACACGGTTTGCAGTTGTGCGGTATGGCAATGTCATGGGGTCGCGTGGTTCAGTTATTCCTTTCTTTTTGTCTTGTGCTAAAGACAATGCACTGCCAATCACGGATGAAAAAATGACACGGTTCATGATCTCGCTTGAGCAAGGGGTAAAGCTTGTTTGGCATGCCTTTGCCGATATGCATGGCGGTGAAATCTATGTCAAAAAAATCCCATCAATGAATATTATGGATATTGCAAAGGCTATTGCACCCGATGCTGACACCAAAATTATTGGTATCCGACCAGGTGAAAAAATGCATGAACAGATGGTTGGGATTGAGGACTCTCCTCATACATATGAATATGAAGAGTACTATAAAATCTTGCCAGCGATACATGGGTGGTCAGATGATCCGACTCGAATTGGTCATGGCAAGAAAGTTGCCGATAATTTCTCATATGCTTCGGACAGCAATTCTGAGTGGATGAGCGTCGCCGAACTTCGCAATTGGATTGCCTCAAACTATGTCGGGGACAATAGCTAGCTCTTGAAACCGCGACTTGTGATTTCAGGTGGCGCTGGGTTACTGGCCGTTAATTGGGCCATTCAAATGCGTGACATTTGGGATGTGCATCTGTTGTTGCACCACCGCAAAATCACTATTCCGGGCGTTGCCTGTCATATGGTTGATATTTCGACAGTGGATACGGCAGGTCATGTCATTTATAGCCTATCACCGGATCTCGTTATCAATAGTGTGGCATTGACCAATATTGATCGATGCGAGAGAGACAAAGATCTTGCAACACAATGTAATGTGACAGTCGCGGCCAATCTGGCTCTGGCGGCAAAAGCCATTGGTAGCAAGTTTATCCAGATATCCACGGATCATTTGTTTGATGGTACAGAGCCATTGCGAAGTGAAACAGATCAACCTAACCCGGTAAATCATTACGGTACGACCAAATTGCAAGCTGAGAAGGTGGTGGCTGAGGTGCTTGCAGAGAGTCTTATTATAAGAACAAATTTTTTTGGATGGGGGCCATCCTACCGCCCCTCATTCTCGGACTGGATTCTTGGTGCGCTAGAAAATGGCCAACCGGTGGATATGTTCACTGATGCTTACTATACACCTGTTTATTTGCCCAACCTGATCGAAGCGGTGCATGGTCTTTATGCGGCAGGTGAGATGGGTGTGTTTAACATCGTTGGCGGGGAACGATTGTCAAAATATCAGTTCGGTAAGTTTTTGTGCCGGGTCTTTGGATGTGATGGAACTCTTGTTAGACCAACATTACTCTCAGAAAGATCGAACATGGTGCCACGTCCATTTGATATGAGCCTTTCTAATAATAAGCTGCTGTCTATAAAAGGCATCGTGATGCCAAATTTATCAATAATGCTTAAGGCTCTGGCCGCAGACCGCCTTGTCACTAATCTCCTTGCCGGTATCGAAAATAAATGAATTCTTGCATAATCCACTCTAGAATTTGTTCTATAAAGCCTGACATTGTAGGCTATTGCCAATGTGTCGCAGGGATTCAAAAATGACCAATAAAACGATCCACCTTAGATCCCCACATTTTGACGAGATCCAAATTGGCAATGGTAAAGACCTTGTTCTTATCGCCGGTCCTTGCGCTTTAGAAAGCCATGATCATTCTATGAGGATGGCCGAGATGATCGGCGGTTTATGTGTTAAGCTTGGCGTAAGATGGATTTTCAAGGCTTGTTACGACAAGGATTGTCGGTCGTCTCCTTCTAGCTTTCATGGTCTCGGTCTTGATGACGGCCTACAAATTCTAGCTGATGTGCGGGAAGCGCACGGTGTTCCGGTGAGCTCTGATTTTTCTGATCCATCTTGGGGACCATCCACTGGCGAGGTATGCGACATGGTACAGGTGCCGGCATATTTATGCCGCCAGACATCTATGCTGCGGGCTGCGGCGGCAACAGGAAAGCCGGTGCATTTGAAAAAAGGACAATTCATGAGCCCGTGGAACATGAAAAATTCTTGTCGCAAGCTTGAAGCCTTTGGCAATGATCAGATTTTGCTAACAGATCGGGGCACCTTTTTTGGCTATAATATGCTGGTCAATGACATGCGTTGTTTTCCTATCATGCAGGAAACCGGATATCCGGTCTGCTATGATGCCACGCATTCGATCCAGCTGCCAACTTCGATGGGTAATATTTCAGGTGGACAGCGTGAATTCATTCCGCACTTGACGCGCGCTGCTGCGGCTTGTGGCATTGAGGCCTTGTTCATGGAAGTGCATGATAACCCGCCAAACGCAATGTCGGACGCCAATACGGTTCTTGATTTCAAATATCTTGAAGTGGTTTTGGCACAGGCCAAAGCCATGCATGAGATGCGCTTGGAACTTCGCGCCAAATGGGGAGAAGACAATGTCCACCCAGAGTGACCAGAGCCTTACAGTTGCCGATGTAATGCTGACGATGGATGCGTGCCCAGTGGCGGACGAGCGCACTATCCTGAAAGAGGTGCTTGAGGCCATGGATAAGCACCGCCTTGGTGTTGTGTGCATCGTTGATCAGGGAATGCATCTCACTGGTATTTTGACCGAGGGTGATGTTCGGCGAAAGCTTTTGCGCGTGCAAAAACCGCTTGCAGCCCTACTGGCAGATGATGTGATCACACATGCGGTGAAATCACCCATCAGCATCACCGCCGATGTTCAGCTTATGGATGCGCTTGATCTGATGGGCGAAAAGAAGATCTGGGATTTGCCTGTTGTCGATGCTGATATGAAGGTTGTTGGAATGCTGCATCTTCATCAGGCGATCAGAGGCGTGTTGGATACGTTACAGCAAAAGTAGAATGCGCATTCAGCCATTTATTAAAAAATTAGTGCAGACAGTCCTGGCTGGGCTGGTCTCTTTGCTCGACAAAAGCAAAGTTGGGCGCTTTCTTTTCAGAAAAATACTCGAAAGAGCTTTGCACGAAACTGAGGTTATGTATCGTGACGGGATGACTTTCAGGTTTGTTGTTGCCAACCCCTTGCTTGGGCTTCGCGCCAGAACGCTGTTCACAAAGGAGCCTGAAACGCTGGAATGGATTGATAGTATGCAGCCGGGTGCGGTGCTGTGGGACGTTGGTGCAAATGTGGGGACATACACTGTTTATGCTGCCATTGCGCGGCGGGCAAAGGTGGTCGCCTTCGAGCCTTCTGTTTTCAACCTAGAGTTTCTGGCGCGTAATATTAACAACAATGATATCGTAGATCGGGTGACCATAGTCCCGATGCCCCTGTCAGATTATACAAAAATCAGTGAAATGCGGCTTTCCAGTTCCGAATGGGGGGGTGCATTATCAACATTTGGCGAGACATATGACGGCAATGGTGACCCACTTGATCAAACATTCGGTTATCAAATGCCGGGTTTGACTATGGATGACGCCAAGAAACTATTTTCGTTGGCCCAGCCAGAATTTATAAAGATTGATGTTGATGGGATTGAAGCGCTTATTTTGGCGGGGGGCGAGAAGGTTTTGGCCAGTGCACGATCTGTACTCATAGAAATTAATGATGATTTTGAAAGTCAGGCTGTGAACTGTGAATTGATCCTGAAACGTCAGGGGTTTACCCTGAAGGAGAAGCGTCAGTCGGATTTTGAGAAACGCGAAAACGATAAGCATTTCACGACGTTCAATCAGATCTGGACACATGGTTAGTCCTTTTGTAGGTGATGAAGGAGCTATGCAATGATTAAGGTCATCCTCGAGGCCGGTGCAAAAATTGGCAGGAAGGCATCACCGCCCGAGACGATGGGTCCGGTTGCAAAGGCCAAGTTGGATAGTTTGCGTGACCGTGGTTTTGTTATGTTTGATCACCTTGTCGGCACGCCAGAATTTGCCAAAATTCAGGCTGATCTCAAAAAGCGCATCGAAGGAGAAATGAAATTTGAATTTCCCTGCCTGGCGCAGACCCGTATTGATCAGCAAAAACATGCTGATTTGATTGAAAGGAGTTTCCGTGTGCCGGCCTCGGAGCTTGAGCGACGTGGCCTTACCTTTGAACGGTCTGACATTCACAGCTATGAAGATTTGCTTGAAAGGTTCAAGCCCTCGACCCTCAAGCTACTTATGCCAGACGATCACGATTATTTTTCACTATGGCTGGACCCATTGTTGTTGTCCGTCATTGAAGGATATATGGGCTTCCAGCCGATACTTCGCGAGGCCTATGTGCGACGCAATTTCCCCTGTTCATACAAAGTCATGAACCATAACTGGCATCGTGATACGAACCACCAGCATCATCTATTAAAAGCATTTATTTTTTTCAATGAATGCTATGTTGATACAGGTGCGCATCGATATATTGCAGGGTCGGTGGACAGCCCATTATTCAGGGATAAGGTCTATTACAGCGATGAGGAAATAGAGACGGTATTTCCCAACGGATCCAACGATCACATCATAAGTGAAGTGCCCGCTGGCACGATCATTCTTGAGGACACTCGTGGTCTGCACAAGGCGGGCATACCGCAACGCCATTATCGCGATCTTGGATTTGCGGTATTTGTGCCGCCGATGCTGTTTCGTGGGGGTTCTGAATATTTCACGATAAGTAAATCTGTTCATGCTAGTTTGATGCCGGGGCAACAAGCCTATATCGGTCGATCAAACATTATTGGATAGACGTTCTAGAATGACGGTCAGGTTCATATGTATGATCCCGGCAAGACTTGCCTCCACACGCTTTCCAAAAAAGCTGCTTGAGCCATTTAGGGGGCAACCAATTCTTGAACATGTGCGCCGCCGCGCCTTAATGGTACAGGGGTTGGAAAGGGTGATTGTCGCGACCTGTGACAAAGAGATTGAGCGCCTCGTTATCGATAATGGTGGCGAAGTGATCATGACTGGTGATCATCACCCAAACGGAACAAGCCGTGTTACCGAGGCAATGCAATCCGTCGATTGCACCCACGTTGTTTTAGTGCAAGCAGATGAGCCACTGATCATGCCTGAGCATATTGAGGCTATGATGGAAGCCATCCGCACAAATCCGAAAGGTGATGTATTCAATGCAGTGGGTCCTCTCGATAGTGATGAAGAGTTGGATCAGGTATCTTCGGTTAAGTGTGCGTTGGCAACAAGTGGTGATATTCTTTACTGTTTCCGGCGAAGCCCCGCCATTGCAAAGGGATCAGAACAGCGCCGTTATATGCGAAAACTTCTCGGTTTGATCGCGTTCCGCAAAGAATTTCTTCTAAATCTCATGGATTTGTCAGAAACAAGTATATCCCAGAGTGAATCCATCGAGCAGATGAAGTTGCTGCAACATGGCGTCAGGCTCAGAGCTGTTGAGTTAGATGAGGCTGTGCCGGGGGTGAATAAGCCATCGGATATGGAGCTGGTAGAGACATGTTTTGCTGCCAGCCCGCAGCAACAAGTTTGTTTTGACCGAGCATTTGCTCCAAAGACGGTGGTTGATGCTCAATAGTCAATCAGCCGTGGCGTTATTTGACCGTTTGGGACGCAATATACTCGCGCACCGCCGCGAACCGGAACGCTTGGCTAATCAAGCGTTGTTAATTCAAAACACCAGTCGCAAATCCCTTGACCTCTATTCCGCTTGGTTTGCTCGTAAATCCCTGGTTCCGGTACTGCTTGGTTCAATCTTCTCCGGTCTGGCCGTTTCACTGCAGTCCATTTGTGTGCGCAACAGGACGGCTAAAAAAGCGAAGCAGCAAAACCGACCGGACATCCTATTTATTGGTCATTTAACCAATGCTGAACATTTGTCTTCTCGCTATGACATGTATTACGGGGATTTGCCGGGACTCTGCGCCGCTAAGGGG
>CACJUX010000007.1 GCA_902596655.1 uncultured SAR116 cluster alpha proteobacterium
TCAAATGCGCTAATGTAAATTATCAGGGTCCGAGCACCTTTTCGATCGCTTTTCCTGTGTAATCAACCATTGGAATTATTCGGGCATAATTCATATATCTCGGACCAATAACGCCTATCGCTCCCACAATAGCTCTATCAGCATTGCGGTAGGGAGCAATGACAATTGAACAGCCGGTATTGGCGAAGAGTTTATTCTCGGCACCAATGAAAATTTGCACACCATCACCATCACTTGTCGCATCAAGAAGGCGCAGGGCATTTTCCCGCGCCTCAAGAGCATCAAACAAGCCGCGTATCAAATGCAGTTGCTCGCCTACATTGACGTCATCGAGAAGGTTCGCCTGCCCCCGCAAAATGAGCGCCGCACCCTCATCACCCTTACCATCTGACCAAAGGCCAACACCCCGTTCAACAAGTTCAGCTGACAAGTCATCAAGCTCAGCTTGTCGCTCAGCGATTTCTGTGCGGATAAGGGTTGCGGCTGATTCCATGTCACGTCCAGCAAGCCTAGCGCTCATATAGTTTCCAGCGCGGATTAGAGCCGATTGTGGAACGCCAGCTGGCAAATCAATGATCCGGTTTTCAACCTGTCCGTCAGTGCGCACCAGAACAGCAAGCGCTCGCCTCTCGCCAATTGGCACAAATTCGAAATGTTGCAGCTCGGCATTGCTCGCAGGTGACAGCACCAGGCTGGCACAGCTGGACAGTCCAGAGAGCGTCTTGCTAGTCTTGTCCAGCAGTTCATTGATGCTAATGCCACGCGCCGCACATTCACTATCGATCGACAGTCGTTCCTTTTCTGGAATGTCAGGGTTAAACTCCATTAGACCATCAACGAACAGCCGCAATCCCGACTCGGTAGGAATGCGCCCTGCCGAGGTGTGCGGTGCAAACAACAGCCCAGCATCCTCAAGGTCACTCATATTGTTGCGGATTGAGGCGGGCGACAGGTCAAGCGCCATCATCTGCGATAAGGTTTTTGACCCGACCGGCTGACCATCCTCAATATATGTCTCCACAAGCGTATTGAAAATTGCCATCGCCCGTGACGATAAGCCCTTTTGATAAATATCAGACATGTTTTTGATGTTAAAAAGGCTAGTGGAAACGGTCAATGGGGTGGTTAAGAAGATCGCCCCAAAATACAAAACCGCTTGCGCTGGTCCAACCGCAGAGGTAACCAAATAGGCAAGAGCATCCCAGCGCAACCATCAAATGCTGGCATTGTTAATAATTACAGCACCGAAAGAGGTTTTCATGACCCGTCCCTCAGGCCGCGCCAACGACGTGTTGCGTAATGTCACACTCGAACCCGGCTTCTCGCTGCATGCCGAGGGCTCCTGTCTGGCGACATTCGGCAACACACGTGTCCTGTGTACGGCATCGGTTGATGAACGTGTTCCTCCCTTCCTTCGCAATGCCGGCAAGGGATGGGTTACTGCAGAGTATGGAATGCTGCCACGATCGACGCATACACGAGTCGACCGCGAAGCGGCGCGTGGCAAGCAGAGCGGCCGTACACTTGAAATTCAACGTCTGATTGGCCGGTCACTCCGCTCAATCACGGACCTTCCGGCACTGGGTGAGCGCCAGATCAAGATCGATTGTGACGTATTACAGGCCGATGGCGGCACCCGGACCGCATCCATCACCGGCGCATGGGTAGCACTTCGGCTTGCCTGTGATAGGCTGCTTCTCGGAGGGGCGATCACTAAACAGCCGCTGATCGACCAGGTCGCTGCTATTTCCTGCGGAATTTATCAGGGTGAAGCGGTGTTGGATCTGGACTTTGATGAGGACAGCCATGCCGAAATTGATGCCAATTTCATCCTTAGTGCCGAGCGGGGCATCGTAGAAATACAGGCTACGGGTGAAGAACGTCCCTATTCACGCGGTGAATTAAACCTTATGCTGGATCTGGCAGACAAAGGCTGCGCCGAATTGTTCTGCTTGCAGACCAGCGCTGTTCAGAAAATGGCACCCTGACGAAATGCAGACCAGGCTGTTCACGGAAAAAAAGCTTGTTGTGGCAACCCATAATCAGGGAAAGCTCCGCGAAATAAGGGCGTTGCTTGTCGGTCAGCAAATCGACGTGCTTTCGGCTGGTGATCTTGGCCTCGACGAGCCTGAAGAAAACGAGAACAGCTTTAAAGGCAATGCCCGTCTGAAAGCCAGGACCGCTTCCAAGGCTTCCGGCTTTGTCGCCCTTGCCGATGACTCCGGTCTGGTCGTCGATGCGCTGGGGGGTGCACCTGGAATCTATTCAGCACGATGGGCCGGACCAGACAAGGACTTTTCTGTTGCTATGCGGAAAATCGAAAACAAGTTTTCTAAAATGGCATCACCGGACCGACGGGCCCATTTCATCTGTTCGCTCTCACTTGCGTGGCCCGATAATTTCGACGTTACGGTCGAAGGTCGCGTTGATGGACAGCTTGTCTGGCCACCACGTGGTAATCGAGGGTTTGGCTATGATCCAATTTTCGTTCCAAATGGCTATAACCTTACCTTTGGTGAAATGGAGCCCGACCAAAAACATGCGATTGGCCACCGCGCCGATGCCTTTAGCCAACTGCTGCATGCCAGCTTTGGAAAATGAAACGGGAGGACCGGTTAATCGGGCTATATGTTCACTGGCCCTTCTGCAGGGTGAAATGTCCCTATTGTGACTTCAATTCGCATGTTAGCGCGCAAGTCGATCATGCAGCATTTAAAGCCGGGATGCTTGCCGAGATGCGCCATGTTGCAAACCGACTTGACCGGCCATCAAAACTGTGCAGCATTTTTTTTGGGGGTGGAACTCCCAGCTTGATGCCGCCCGAACTGATCGCAGCCATAATTACTGAGGCCGAGCGGATTTTTGGCTTTGCCACAGATATTGAAATCACCACCGAAGCCAATCCAACCTCGGTCGACGCTGCGGTACTAGGCGGCTTCAAATCTGCCGGCGTAAATCGCGTATCACTTGGTATTCAAGCGCTTGACTCAGCGCAGCTGCACTTTCTTGGACGGGAACACTCCGTATCCGAGGCACTAGCCGCATTAGCGATGGCGCAGACCATCTTTGCGAAAGTATCGATCGACCTCATTTACGGTCTGCCGGAACAGACGGTGGGCAGCTGGGAGGCAACCCTTCAGCAATTGTTGGAGCTTGGGTTGGATCATCTGTCGCTTTATCAATTGACCATCGAAGTCGGTACCCTATTCCATACGAGATGGCGCCGTGGTGATGTCTTGACCGGGTCAGATGATCTAGTGGCAGATCTGTTTTCAATTACAAATACCAGAATGGAAGAGGCCGGACTCAGCGCTTATGAGGTGTCAAACTATGCTCGAAACGGACATGAGTGCCAACACAACCTGAACTATTGGCAGGCGCAAGATTGGCTTGGTATTGGGCCGGGTGCACATAGCCGCTTTGACCACCAAGGAAAGCGCATTGGCCTTGTCACACGGCGCAGCCCCAAATCTTGGCTGGAGATGACAGCGCTTAACGGCCACGCCGTAGAGGTTGAGACTGTTGAAACACCAACGGGATGGGCGAGGGAGATGTTGATGATGGGACTGCGCCTGAAAGCCGGTGTTGATCTTGACCTCATCGAGCGGAAATGTGGGCCACGCCAACTTTGGCTTGACCTGGACAAGCTGGCGACTTATCTCGATGCCGATCTGTTGCATTTCATTCAGAATCAGAATGGTGATCGCCTCGCCACCACCGCCAATGGTCGTCTTCTTTTGAATAGCCTGCTAGTCGATATTTCAAAGTAGAAACTAAATCTTGTCGGGGGCCGGTTGCAGCAGTTTACCCGCACCATCGGTAATCTGGCGCAATTCAAAAGCCCGCACATTGCCACCTCCTGGCAGGAAGCGGAAAGCCCCACTGAAACCGTTGAAACCCACTCCTGACAACAATTCCTTTTGCCATTTAGAACGGTCCTTGCCAGCCAAGACCTCAGCGAGGGCAACAGCATCAAAACTCAACCGTGACAGAAGCCCGGGCCTATCTGACCAGACAGCGGTCCACTTTGCCACAAATTGATCGTCTGTATTGCTTGGCCGGAAAGCAAAAAGCCCCTTTTGCAGCGATGGTTCCGACAAAATCTGGCGCTGATTCCATTGCGCATTTCCAAGATACATGACGGCATCACTACCAAGGTCATAATAAGCCAGAACAGGCGCCGTTCTTAACGCAAATTCGGCACCACCAGCAAAAATCAACGCATCGAAAACAGCGGGTCTTTCAGGGACAACCTCATCCTCAACAGGCGCAACATAGCGTGAGAAATTCCGGATCGCACGTTTCAGCAAATCCTCACTTTCCAGCCCCTGCTTCCGCAGAACCATACTGTCCACTGCGGGGAGGCCTGCCTGTAAAAGGCGCCGCTGGGCATGCGTTGCCAACCGCTTTCCAAAAGCGCTGTCCTCAGCAATGATGCCAAAACGCTGTCTTCCATCGGCGATAGCATAACCAAGCAGCAGATCAAGCTGCTGTTCAGGCAGATAACCCATCAGCCAGCTACCGCTGGAAGCCACAAGCGCGTTGTTGGAAAGAAGCAGCATCGGGATACTCGCAGCACGGGCGATTGCCCTTGCTTCGGCAACTGCGCCTGAAAAAAGTGGTCCGATTATTATGTCACTTTCCGCCGCGACTGCTTCATCGGCGGCTAGGCGGCCCCGCTGACCGCCCATCGTGTCAAACACCATCAACTCAACAGTTGGGTTGAGTGAGTTGAATAAGGCCAGTTCAGCACCTTTGCGCAACTCCTCACCCATTTTCTGATAGACACCCGTAACCGGTATCAACAGCGCTATGCGAGTTATGCCCTCAGCTTTCTTGGCCGACCATTCGCGCTCTGGCAACGTGGCGGCAGCCGGTCTGGACTTCTGGGCGAGCAGCGCAAAGGCAGCCTCTAACGCGTCACCAGCAAGCGAGGGATCTTGACCCTCTGGCACTTTTGCCTCTGGCTCCTTAGGTTTGCGCGCCACCTCAGATTGGATTTTCCAGATAATGTTGTTGATTACATCATCCGTGTTCTGTTCAGTGAAGGGTTTTTCTGTCGCCTCAGCCTCAACGACATCCGGTGTAGTCGTGCTGCTTTCCGGGGTCAGTTTTTCCTTCACCGACTCAGCTGTGATTTCACTGACATCACCGGGTTTGATCACCAGCGACGGGTCTGTTCGTGATTTGGGCTGTGGCCATGGCGGGTATCTTACCATTGCCAGCTCCTCACTGGTGGCTGTCTGGTTCTCAATCGAGGGTGATTTATCTGGAACAGCCTGTTGTTGTTTGCTCATGGCTGATGGATAGGCGGATTTGCTGCCCCCCAAAACTGGGACAGACGGCACTGTTCCGCCACAAGCCGCAACACCCAGAAGCAGGCAGAGTAGAAACCAATGAATGAACAGCTGACGCATTTCAAATCTCCTCATTTACAATAATATCATGCGGGCATTTTTGCGCCAATCTGATTAATGCGCTATGAGTAGACCTTAATTGTGATGGTGCCAGTCAAGGTAAGGACAGCCCAAATGGAACTCTGTTAATGTCTGGACGTCTGATGATAGTGTCCACGCCGATCGGCAATATATCCGATTTTTCCAAACGTGGCGCATGTGCTCTTGAGGAAACGGACATAATTGCCTGCGAGGATACGCGTGTGACTCGTAAGCTGTTGGCACTATCAGGGCGGACATCCACCGCCAAGCTCGTTCCCTATCATGACCATAACGGCGCGACCATGCGTCCAAGACTGCTGGCGGACATTGGTGCCGGCAAAGTTGTAGCGCTTGTCAGCGATGCTGGAACACCATTGATTTCGGACCCAGGATACAAGCTGGTCGTTGGCTGCCATGACAATGGGTTTAAGGTGACAGCCGTTCCCGGGCCAAGTGCCCCGCTAACAGCGCTAACCGTGTCTGGCTTGCCGAGCGACAAATTCGTCTTTGCCGGCTTTTTGCCACCAAACAAGAAGGCGTGCGAAGCCGCAATCAGAGATATCCGCGACCTGTCTATGACAATTATCTGGTTTGAAACACCCCAGCGTTTGCTGAAATCACTGACTTTGATGACAGATATTCTTGGCGCCAGATTGGCGGTAGTTGCGCGCGAGCTGACCAAAATGCATGAAGAGGTTATCCGGGCACCACTTCCTGAGTTGGTTGCCCAGTTTCAAGAGCGCAAGAGCCTTAAGGGTGAGATCGTCATCCTTGTTGATGGGCGGCAGAATGGCGAAACCATTTTCGACGAAATCGATGTTAAGATTATGCTACAGAAGGAGTTGCACCGCCAGAGCCTGCGCGATGCCGTGAAAGTCATTGTTGAAAGAACCGGCCTTTCAAAACGTACCATCTATCAGTTGGCGCTCGAAATGAGCAATGCCACGCCACCAGAATAGAGAAGATTTGTGCCTAACCGCAAAGCTGCTGATGTATCTAGGAAACCGGCTGAAACTTTTGCTGATTTTATTTTAAGGCTCTCAGGTTGCTGCATTCTTGCGTGACACTGGCACTGCAGCGCCGGCGAGCTAAATATTGTTGCCTTTCATGGATCAACACTAATATTTAACAAAATAAATGCCAATGTAGACAGGCAGATTAGTATGGCCTGACCACAAAATAAAAGCGCCGTATTTCGCAAGCCGCGGCGCTGTTTGTGAGTGGCCACCAATCTCAAACAGGTATGATTAGCATTTTGACGTAATTCTCTTGCAAACAGACCCTGTAGCGTGGCCCTATTGGTGGCTGCACATCAATAATACTTCCTTTGATAACGACTGATCCGCAGTTGTTGTAAAGCGCTTGACCGGTGATTCGCAAAACGGCAAATTAGAAACAAATTCACATTCGTCGGTCAGGAATCACCCATGAACAACCCCAGCCAAAACGACAGTCGATTTTTCTTCGTTCTGTTGTTGCTTGCAAGCTTTGCTTTGTCGGGATGCGCCAGTGCAGTTATTGGTGTTGGCAGTGCAGCCGTTGCTGCATCAACTACCGAGAAAGGGATTTCAACATCAGTTTCAGACGGCATGATTTTCACCAAGCTTCATGACAAATTCATACATACCGATATCAACCTATCCACAGCTGTTGATGTTACCGTGAATGACGGCGCAGTGCTTTTGACTGGCAAGGTCAAATCACCTGAGGAAAAAGTTCTTTCAACTAAGCTCGCGTGGGAAATCAAAGGTGTTCGCGAGGTCGTCAATGAAATACAGGTGACTGACAAATCCTCAATCAAGGACGTGGCAAAAGACCTTGCCGCAAGCGCCCAGCTTCGCGGCAAGCTGATTGCAGACAACGACATATCCTCACTCAATTTCAGCATTGATGTTGTCAACGGCACCGTATATCTGTCTGGCGTTGCCACCGATTCCAATGAAATGAACAGGGTAGTTACACATGCTCAGGAGCTCCGCTTTGCGCAGCAGGTTGTAAATTACATTATCATTGAAACTGACAAGCGCGACTAGACAAGATGAGTCTGTCCGTTGCCATCCAGATGGACCCCATTGCCGCAATCGACATTCGTGGGGATTCTAGCTTTGCACTCGGGCTCGAAGCGCAACAACGCGGACATCAATTGTGGTGCTACACCCCTGATATGCTGTCTCTCGCCGAGGGTGAGATTCAAGCAACCGGTGAAAGCCTCACTCTCCGGGATGAAATTAGCAACCATTTTGACTCCGGCCCGATGGAAAAGCGTTTATTGTCCGATTTTGACGTCATCCTGATGCGTCAGGACCCACCCTTCGACATGGCCTATATTACGGCGACACATATTCTTGAGATGTTGCCGGCCTCAACCATGGTAGTTAACAATCCGGCGGAAGTGCGCAATGCCCCAGAAAAACTTTTGGTCACTCTTTATCCTGAGCTAATGCCAGCCACGCTAATCAGCCGCGACCCTGCCGCCATCGCTGATTTTCGCCAGCGGCACAAGGACATCATTGTGAAACCGCTTTTTGGCAATGGTGGGGCTGGCGTTTTCCGGCTGACACCCAATGACCAAAATCTGAACTCCCTTCTCGAGATGTTCTTTACTCAATCACGGGAACCGGTGATGGTTCAGGCTTATGTCCCAGCTGTCCGACAAGGTGACAAGCGGGTTATTCTGGTCGATGGCGAGGCTGTGGGCGCTGTCAATCGAATACCTGAAGAAGGAGAGGCCCGGTCAAATTTCCATGTTGGCGGCATTGCCTGTGCAACAACGTTGACAGCTCGAGACCTTGAAATCTGTACAGCAATTGGTCCCGAGCTGCGCCGGCGTGGCTTATTATTTGTCGGCATCGACATAATCGGTGATTATTTGACCGAAATCAATGTCACGTCACCCACGGGCATTCGCGAGATAGACTCCTTTTCTAGGGTGAATATCGCCAGTCTGACCTGGGACGCTATCGAGAGAAACCGAAGCAACTACACTAGCAATAGTATAATGCGTTAGACAGGAGCCTCGGCCACTTCTTCGCGTTCCACCTTTTTTGATTGGCCAAGATTAGCAACTGTTAGCGCTAAAAAATTGCCTTTTTAACTCCCTAGCTGACAGCTGTCATTTTCCCATTACCATTTGGAACAGCTTCATAGCTTTTGCCAACAGGCATTTACGATGCGGGCGTAGCAGGCTGACAATTTACTCGCCCCAAAGATGATTGAGCAGCGACATCAGATCGTTCGGTGCAAACACGTCATTGGTGCCAGCTCGAGCTAACTCAGGAGATTTGACAGGTCGACAGTCCATCACTTTCCAGGACGACGACGGTATTAAACAAAACACCAGACACCACTTTCAGCGATCAGTTAGCGACGGATCACCCAGAATAAGGCAATCTACGACACTATCCTCGGGCATTAAACCCCTCTTCATGAGCAGCGCAACCGCGATTGGCAAATAAATTTACACCTACCTTTAACAGATCGGAAGGTTACAGATTGATGCCCACCCTTTTAAGGTACGGCGTTGTTCAAATCGAGAAAAACACCACGATCACCCGATACTTAGATAACGCAACAAAATTGTCAACAAGGCCAAAAATAACCATTGTTGGAAAATCGTTCGTAGTATGAACCCAGACATCAACATCAATTGTTTCAATGCCACAGCATGCACTGTGCCGATTTGCGGGTGTAATTTTTCATTAGACAGATTGCGATCTTAGTGTCTCGTTAGACAAGCATCGGTGAAATTGCAAATATATTAAAATTCCATTCTTTTCAATGTTTTAAGTTTCAGCACCGGCTTACCATAGGGCCGATTGCACCACCACCCAAGATATGCATATGCAGATGAGGCACTTCCTGATGACCATCATTACCGCTGTTGGATATAACCCGATAGCCACTCTCTGTAATGCCCGCTAGACCGGCAACATGACCAATCATTTTCACAAAGGCGCTCTGCTCCACAACGGAGGCGTTACAAGTAAAGTCAGACCAGTCAACATAGCTACCCTTAGGAATCACAAGAATATGAACGGGTGCCTGTGGATTAATATCCTCGAAGGCCAGAGTGTGCTGGTCCTCGGCGATCTTTTTGCAGGGCAAGTCACCGCGCAAGATACGCGCAAATATATTCGACTGATCATATGACATTACTTCAACTCCTTGCGGTAATAGAAACCTGAAACAAAATCGCCATCGACACGCGCATAGAAATCATTGGTGGCATAGCGGGTGAAACCGCGTGCCTCGAAAGACTGTATAGCTCGATCCTGTGTTGACCGGACATCAAGATTGATCATCGAAAAACCCTCAGACTTTGCAAGTGCCTCAGATTCGGCCACGATCATCTGGGCAAGGCCATGACCCCTTGCCCAAGGCGCAATGAAGAAAGTCGTCAGTTGGCAGGTGAATGCCTGCGCCTCATTGTTGCGGGGTGGTCGCAGAATCTGACAACTGCCGGCAATAACTTTGTCCAGACGCGCCACGATGAGATGGCGTTCTGGGATCATCAGAACACCGCGCCAGTAATCCTCCATGACAGATTTTGGCGGTGGCGAAAGCCAGCCAAAACCACCGCCAGACATGATCGCCGCTTCTGCCGCTTCACATAATTCATGCAAATCACCGGTTGACAGCCGCTCCACAGATTCAATCGAAAGTTTGGGAACATGGCCACTCATTATTTCTCGCGACATAATCCTCATTTCCCTAAAAGCTACAGCTCCTCAGCTTCTATCACATGATTAGATATTGAAAAAAGATCTGTCCGTAATTTGTTTACCCGGCCATCTCTGCAGACTTCAATGACTGCAACTGGCTCTCAACGATGTTACTCAGCTCTTTGCACTGGCCAGCATCGAGGCAGCGAATGTTCTGTGCGAGCAAATTTGCCAAATACACCGCATCGGCACTACATTTGCTGGCATCGATAGTCGGTTTTGGATGAGACATGGTTGCCAAAGCCTGTAAAGCCTCAGCGTCATCCCAGATCAGACCAAGCCAAGCACAAATCTGATCAACAAAAGGACCGGAAGGGCGGCCACGTGACCCGGTCTCAAGAGCAGAAATATAGGCCTTTGACACCCCAAGGTAATCTGCTTGCTGTTGCTGGGTTAATCCCCGCTCTTCTCGCAGCACCCGCATTTTCAGGCCAAAGGGCGTCATTTTGACAGCCTTGTGCGGCGCAACAAGACATAGATGGCTCCAGCGCCACCATCCTTTGGTTTAGCGTTGCAAATAGCTAAGACATTGTCACCAAGCGGCGGCTGTTTCAACCAATACGGCACATAGCGGCGCAGGACACCCTCGCCGCGAACGCCCTTGCCAGTTATTACGAGGACACAGCGATGGCCAAAGTTCGCAGAACGCTGAATAAAGGCGCACAATCTTATCTCGGCCTGCTGAGCATTATGGCCATGTAAATCGAGTATCGCCTCGACCGGCAAGTTGCCACTTGAAAGTTTTTTTCTTGTTGTTTTGTCTAGACCTGCATGTTCTCCCTCACGCAGATCAATCGGCGTAGCTTTTGTAGGGGATAAAAGGCTTTTGCCTGTATCTAATGTCTCTATCCTACCTGTGATCTTGCGCGATGGCCAGTTTTTGCGGTCGGCCGGAACCCTTTTCATCGCACCAGAATAGCGGATGGATTTCAGTGGCTTGATCTGGCTGGTAACAGTCTCCCAGAGCTGTTTGTCATCCTCAAACTTGCGATAATCCTTTTTGCGCATGGTTGTTCTGCATCCCGACTGCTATGCCTCATCCTCTGGACTTTCGGTCTCGGCCAGTTTCCAGTTAGGATCAGCCAGCGTTAGATCACGCTCAAAAGTCCATATGTCAACAAGATCTAGTTTTCCAGTTCCCTCATCCTCAATCACATTGCCACCGTCATCGGTGATTGTACGTGTCTGGACCGAATGAAAATCTACTGTGATTGACGCGATGTTTTCGGAAACCTGTACGTTCAAAATGCTAACATGCGATATATCCTCGATCTTAATCGCTAGTGATTCACGATCGCTCACACGCTGACGAATAGATTGGGTGAAGCTTTGCAATAGATCATAGGATAGCAAGCGTTTGAGTTGGGCCAAATCACCCTCAGCATAGGCGGATAGGATCATGCCGAACGCCGCCTTTGCCCCGTCTAAAAACTGTGCTTCGGAAAAAGAGGGATCGGCACGACGCAGCGCGTCAATGCCTTGGTCATCATTGGACACCACCTTCGCATCAGACCGGATCGGTATTGGCTGCTGTTCAAATCTCTCAGCTGATTCCTTGCCACGGCCTGGATCATCATAACCTGTTTTCTGTCCAAGAACCGAACGGAGCCTCAGGACTAGCAATACCGCGATCACCGCGAAAATGAGAATATCAATAAACGGCACGTTATTCCCCTACATCAAGCGTGACGGATTATAAGTATATGGTTATTGTTTGACCTAATATCTAGCACAGTACAGGCGTTCGACCTATTTAATTTAACAGCACGCCATCATACACATTTTTATATCTTAAATAATCAACAAAGAGGAAACCTGATGGGCCTGCTCATTTTACTCTTTATCATCCTCTGGGGATGGGCGGAAATCACGGCATTCATCATCATTGGCGGTGAAATTGGTGGTCTTCTGGCTGTCATCGGCGTATTTCTGACTGCAGTCGTAGGACTATGGCTACTGAGAAACCAAGCTGTAATAGTGATGGCCAGCCTAAGACAGCACGTCATAAGTGGTGAGACAGCTCTTGCTACAGTGGCCCAAAGCGTGTCTTTGTTCATCGGTGGCACTTTATTGCTGATACCCGGATATGTAACAGACGGACTTGGCCTGTTGTTATTTGTCCCTGGGTTGCGGACAGTCATTGGGCTTGCGATCATGAGCCAGCTTCTTAGGAACGCACGTTTTCGCAGGTTTGCGGGAACCAGCGGTTCGAGCTTTGACTTTGGGGTTGCGAGCCCACAATGGTTCAGTCAGCACCAAGATGATGACAGCATCATTGAAGGTGAGGCAGAGGAAAAAACAGAAGACCCCAGCAGCCTGCCCCGAGCAAAGTAGTCATCAAACCAAGCATCAGTTCAGATCGTCGCTCTTCGCTTGCCGCAAAAGCTCGATCCATGCTATGTCGCTGGCAATTAGGTTCTGGTGCCTGAAGGAGGCCATCTAATGAATGAAAATACCAAGAAAGACAAATTGTCTGAGACGACGCAGAATAGTGAGTCGGTGGCCAGCCGGCAGATAGTTGTCCACGCCCAATATATCAAGGATCTTTCCTTCGAGAGTCCGAATGCGCCAGAAATCCTCATGGAATCCCCAAACCAGCCCGATGTCGAGATTATGGTAAATGTCGGCGCGCAGCCCCTTGGTGACGCGCAATTCGAGGTCCTGCTCAATGTGGGCGCAAAAGCCAAAACCGATGACAAGGCGCTATTTCTTGTAGATCTGACCTATGCCGGCATCGTTTCCTGTCCGGGTAGTCCGGCCGAAGATGTCAATCCAACGGTCATGATTGAGGCGCCCCGATTATTGTTTCCTTTCGCTCGCGCTATTGTTTCCGATATCACACGAGATGGGGGCTTTATGCCACTAAACATCCAGCCTGTCGATTTCGTTGCCGTCTACCAGCATAATCTTGCAAAGCAGAAGGAAGCTGCGTTGGAAACCAAGCAATAGACAGCAAATCAAGAGCTGGTAGCTCAGCTCTAGCTCAGCGTTTCCAGATTGGGTTTTCGATTTTTTCAAGAAAATTCTCATGCGCTGACAGTTCGGCATCTGTCGGCATGTGGATTCTGGAGAACTGGGCAGCATCACGTTGGATGCTGAAGCCTGACTGGTCGAGTGGTGTAACAGTGGCTTGCTGGCGTCCGCGCTGTTCGCCCCGCACTTCATCAAGTGACAAGTCTGGCTGGCGGCCACCAAGCAATTCGATATAAACCTCGGTCAGCAAATCAGCATCAACAAGCGCACCATGAAGACCACGATGGCTGTTGTTGATTTCAAAGCGTCGACAAAGCGCATTCAAATTGGCTTGAGCCCCAGGAAATTTCTTGCGTGCCATGGCAAGTGTATCAATAACGCGTGACATCGGATATTCCGGCAAACTGAGACGCGCAAGCTCAGCGTTGATAAAAGCCATGTCGAAACTTGCATTATGGATCACCATCTTATCATCGCCGACAAATTGCGTAAATTGTTCAACAATCTCAGCGAAGACTGGTTTTTCGGCGAGAAACTCCAGACTAATTCCATGAACGGCAAATGCGCCGTCCTCGATATCACGCTCCGGGTTGATATAAAGGTGTAACTTGTTGCCGGTGGGCGTGTGGTTGACCAGCTCTAGCGCCCCAATCTCGATAATGCGATGGCCATCCGCTGCACTTATTCCAGTCGTTTCCGTATCAAGAACAATCTCGCGCATCAACAACTTCCCTTCCTCTTACCACAAAAACAGATCTCTACATTAGCCCAGTATCTGATCAAGCCAGTGAAACAGCTTTTTGCGCGTTACGGCCAAATCTGATCCCGTGTTGAGGACAAAATCAGCCCGGTCCATTTTTTCGCTGAGTGGCATTTGGCTATTCAGAATTCCCATCAATTTATCACCTGTCATGCCATCTCTAGCCAGCGCCCGTTCACGCTGGATGTCAGTTGCTACAGTGGTTACGACAACCAGATCACAAAGATGATCTGTTCCAGCCTCAAACAGCAAAGGGACGTCAAGCACCACCATTTGCGCACCATCCTGTCGTTGCCGCGCTAGAAACGCCTCGCGGTCTCGGGTGACCAGAGGGTGAAGTATATGCTCAAGTTTCCGGCGCTCCGACTCATTACGGAAAACACGCTGCCCCAGAAAATTACGGTCGATGGATCCATCCTCACGCAAAACGTCATCGCCAAAAACCTCACAGATCTCGGCCACTGCCGGTCCCGCAACACCAATCTGATCATGCACGCAACGGTCAGCGTCGAAAACGCTAATACCCCGTTCTCGAAACAAATTGGCAGTCGTCGATTTTCCCGTGGCAATTCCCCCGGTAAGGCCAACCACAATCATTCCTGCCCCCGCATCGCCAACCCATGGCCGCGCAGGAAGCCCAAAATCTGTAAAAGAGGCAAACCAAGCATTGCATAAGAACATCCTTCAATACTATTGAATAGATGTACGCCCAATCCCTCAATCTGGTATGAACCAGGACTGGCAAGCGCAATATCGCCAACCGCCAACAAATAATCATTTATGAAATCATCAGACAGAAGCCGCATTGTCAGCACGTTTGTTTCGATATGATGCCAGATTCGCTCTCCATCACGATAGATTACAGCAGAGGTCACCAGCTGATGTGTCTTGCCAGACAACAGCCGCAGCTGTATCGCGGCCATCTTATGATCCATTGGTTTGCCCAGAATCTGATTACCACAGACAAGGATCTGGTCAGCGCCAAGGACAAAACCTGATGGGTGCTCACCTTTGTCATGCGCCACCTTGCACGCTTTCATATCAGCAAGCAGGACAGCTATATCTACCGTCGGCATCGACGAGGCCATGGCCGAGGCGCGTAAGCCTTCCTCATCCACATTTGCCGCACGTGCGATGAAACTGATGCCAGCACCATAAAGCATAGTCTGGCGGGTTGGGCTTTGTGACGCAAGGACAAGCGCCCCCTTTGGCAATGAAAAGTATTCTTTCATGCCACTATTGCTGACCCTCGTTCCATATTGTGTGGAGTTGAATGATGGCCGCTGCGGTTTCCTCAACCGACCGTCTGGTGACATCAATGACCGGCCACTGATTCTGGGTGAAAAGCCGGCGCGCCCGGCGCACCTCCTCGGTAATGGACTCAAGCTCAGCATAACTTTCATTAGCTTCGTCAGACATTGCAATTTGTCGGCTACGTCGAATGACACTCAACCGCTTTGGATCATTGGTCAGCCCGACGACAAGGATATTCAATCCATCTAGATGGTGGATTGGGAAAGGAACTTCAGGAACTAACGCATAATTGGCAACTCTGTAACCTCGGTGAGCAAGATACATCGAAGTTGGCGTCTTAGAGGAGCGCGACACGCCAACAAGCAAAATGTCGGCATCCATAAGAGAGCCCATATTAATCCCATCATCATGGCTGACAGCAAAATCAATTGCCGATATCCGTCGGTAATAATCACTATTCAGCTGTCGCTGGCCGCCAGGCTTATTCTGCGAGTCTTGACCAAGAACAGTGCCGAATAAATTCACCACAGGGTCGAGTACCGATACGTGTGGCACGCGTAGAACTTTACATTTTTCTTCAATACGGGTCCGCAGCTCAATGTCAAGAATGCTCATTAGCAGAACTCCAGGGTTTCGTTCAAGGCTGGTAAAAATAGCTTCGAGATGTTGGTCACTGCGCACCAATGTCCAAACATGCTCGATAGTTTTAACGGCAGGGAACTGTGCTAGACAGGCCCGCGAGATCTGGTGAACCGTTTCACCTGTCGAATCGGATACAAGATGGATATGGATTTTCTGTGGCGCCTTCATTTGCAATGATTATCCTCTCACCACAAACTTGTCACCCCAATTCATCGCCTGCAGAATTCATCTCCTTTGTGAACCATAACCGTAATCTGAACAAAAACAGTAAAAGCTGGTAATAACTGTTAGCTCAGTGGGGATGAGATTCCTGGACCTTGGGAGCGGCACACCTTATCCACAGAAGCACAGTAGTTGCAAACCTGTGGACGTATTGATCATGACCTAATCGTTATTTTATGGATAACTTCACATATTGTTGAAAAACATCATTATTTATAATGAGAAAAAAGGATAAAACTGTGGATAACTAAAGCTTTTGCAAGCGAATACTGTTATTCACATGCACTAAATAATCATCTACCTATTTACTAATTACTATTCAGTTATGGTATCGCGATGACGTCATCTTTGTTCATGAACACTCTAGCAGGCAAAAAACCCGCGCAAACACCGATTTGGATGATGCGTCAAGCAGGACGTTACCTCGCTGAATATCGTGCAGTCAGACAAAAACAAAGAGATTTCATTACTTTTTGCCTCAATCCCGAAAAAGCCTGTGAAGTGACGTTGCAACCGATTGAACGCTTTGACTTTGATGCGGCAATCATTTTTTCTGATATCTTAATGGTCCCGTGGGCTCTGGAAAGAAATGTTCGTTTCATTCCAGGAACTGGCCCGAAATTGACACCAATATCGTCAGCAACAAGTCTTGATAACATTGAAGAACGACTCAGCCCGGTAGGCAAAGCTATCGAAATGACAAGATTACAGCTGCCTACAAGCAAGGCTTTGATTGGTTTTGCTGGCGCTCCCTGGACAGTTATCACTTATATGATTGAAGGTGGCTCATCACGTGATTTTGCTAAGACTAGACAGTGGCTCTGGTCATATCCAAAAGAATTTGAAGCATTTTTTGATTATGTCACGCAGGCGACAATCAACTTCCTTACAGTACAGGCGAAAGCTGGCGCTGATGTTTTGATGCTGTTTGATAGTTGGGCAAGCGCAGTACCGGCAGAACGCCGAGATCAGCTTGTAATTTCCCCAGTCCGGCGGATCGTGCGTGCTCTGCGAGAGCAGGGTAACAACCAGCCAATCATCGGTTTTCCCAAAGGGATTGGTGAGGGAATCATTGCATACTCAGAAGAGGCTGAAATCGACGCGCTGGCAATTGATCACATGACCGACGCAAAGTGGGTTGATAGTATTTTGCCAAAAACGATGCCGGTCCAAGGTAATCTAGACCCATTGAGTTTACTTGTTGGAGACTCCCAAATGATAAAATCGATTGACCACATACTTGATAGTTTCAAGGATCGGCCGCATATCTTCAATCTTGGCCATGGTGTTACGCCGCCGACACCAGTTTCAAATGTCAAACAGATGGTTCAACGGGTAAGAAAGTCAGAAAATGGGGTATGAATATATTAAGGCATTCCATTTAATAGCGGTGATTAGTTGGATGGTTGGTTTGCTCTATTTGCCGCGCCTTTATGTTTATCACGCCGAGACCGATATCGGCTCAGTACGAGCTGAGACTTTCAAGGTCATGGAGCGACGTTTGCTGAGAGCAATCATGAATCCTGCAATGATTTTAACATTTGGTTTTGGTATCTGGTTGATTGTTCTCAATCCAAGTTTGCTATCCGAAGGTTGGATGCATGTAAAGATTTTTTGTGTCCTGCTTATGTCCGCTTGTCACGGTAAATTCGCAAAAATGCGACGTCTACTGGAAAATAATGAAAAGCCTCTTACCTCGAAAATGTATCGTATTTGGAACGAAGTCCCGACTGGTCTGATGGTGATCATTGTGATTATGGCAGTGGTAAGACCAATTTGATTTTGGTTTGTTGACATATTTGTGGCAAAGTTTACTATTGAATTGTCTGATCATTAACCACAGGCGTCAGGGATAGCCATTCGGTCTTGTCCTTTTTCCTTCACTTCACATCCATTATCCGTTGAGTTGATGTAATGCATCTTCAGGAACTTAAACAAAAGTCACCGGCTGACCTTTTGGCATATGCTGAAGAGTTGGAAGTCGAAAATGCTAGCACACTCCGCAAGCAGGATATGATGTTTACCATTTTGAAACAGCTCGCCAATAATGAAGTGGCGATTTATGGCAGTGGTGTGCTTGAGGTCTTGTCCGATGGATTTGGCTTCCTGCGGGCGCCGGAGTCGAATTATCTCCCTGGGCCAGATGATATCTATGTGTCACCAAGCCAAGTGCGGCGTTTCAGTTTGCGGACAGGGGACACGGTTGAGGGAGAAATCCGCGCACCAAAGGATGGTGAACGTTATTTTGCTCTGCTGAAAATTGAGACGATTAATTTTGAACAACCTGATGCGGTTCGCCACCGAATTAATTTTGACAATCTAACGCCACTCTATCCCGAGGAAAAGCTGACACTGGAGATGGCGTTCAATCCCGATAACAAAGACAATACACCGCGTGTTATTGATCTAGTTTCACCGATGGGCAAGGGTCAGCGCGGCCTGATTGTAGCGCCGCCGCGGACCGGTAAAACGATGATGCTGCAGAGCATAGCGCATGCAATCTCGGAAAATCATCCCGAGGTCTATCTAATCGTCCTCCTGATTGATGAAAGGCCTGAGGAAGTGACTGATATGCAGCGCTCAGTTCGTGGTGAGGTGATTTCCTCAACTTTTGATGAACCGGCATCAAGGCACGTTCAAGTTACTGAAATGGTTATAGAAAAAGCCAAAAGACTGGTTGAGCATAAACGCGATGTCGTAATACTTCTCGACTCAATTACGCGCCTTGCACGAGCTTATAACACAGTTGTACCATCATCAGGTAAAGTTCTGACCGGTGGTGTGGACGCGAATGCACTACAGCGGCCAAAGCGGTTCTTTGGCGCGGCGCGGAATGTTGAGGAAGGCGGGTCATTGACGATCATTGCCACCGCCCTGATCGAAACTGGGTCACGGATGGATGAGGTGATCTTTGAGGAATTCAAGGGGACCGGCAATAGTGAGGTCATTCTTGACCGCAAGCTGTCAGACAAACGGACCTTCCCAGCCATTGACATCACCCGGTCCGGAACGCGCAAGGAAGAGCTGCTTGTTGACAAGGGTACACTCGCTAAGATGTGGGTCCTACGCCGCATTTTGATGCAGATGGGCCCTGTTGATGCGATGGAGTTCCTCATTGACAAGCTCAAGAACTCGAAGAGCAACGATGATTTCTTTGACCAGATGAACAGCTAGGCAAACTGCCGTTCTAGGGAAAGCAGAGCCATTTTACGGGCCAGATTGTCTACATTGTCGGCTGGCAGTGAGCTGCCCCCCCCCATAATGTCCCATCGTACCGTCTGATTTCACCACCCTGTGACAGGGATAGATGATCGGGATCGGGTTTGAGGCGCAGGCGGTGCCAGCTGCCCGTGGGGCACGCGGTTTTCCTGCTGCTGCGGCAAACTCTTTGTAGGTGATGGTGCTGCCATAGCGGATTTGCATCATGACATTCATCCAGTGTCGGGCGGTTTCTGATCTTCCCTCGAGATTGATTGGCAAATCAAAACCCAGTCTGTCACCGGTGAAATATTCCCTCAGCTGACTGATTGTTTCACGTGAAACATCATCAGGTTTATCTGGCTCATCCCAGTGACTCTGGTCCCAGTCAAGGCGAATGAGGGCTTTGCCATCGCTTACGGCGCGGATCCAGCCAAGTGGTGAATGAAAAGTCATCTGATAAGGGGTAGTCATCACAACCTCCTGTTTTTGGTTAGGTGGTGGTTACCATTCAAGTGACAGCGTCCAGATAAACAAACTTGCTGAAAGGTGAGATTGGTTATAAGTCTACGCAGAATCGCAATCCGGTGAAAGATAATATGGAGCAGCCCTGATGGCTAGCGAGACCGACACAATCTATGCCCTGGCAACACCGCCTGGAAAATCGGCCATTGCCGTGATCCGCATCAGTGGTGACCGGGCCGCCAACGTCCCTGGGGCATTTGATGCGAAATGCCCTGAGCCCGGCCGGTTCTCGCTACAGACATTGGTTGATGGGACAGGCGCGGTGATTGATCAGGCGCTGTTACTTTTCATGGCGGCGCCGCACTCGAGTACGGGTGAGGATGTTGTTGAAATTCACTGTCACGGTGGTGTCGCTGTCACCCAGACACTGCTTGGTTCGCTTTCTGGTCTGGCTGGATTGCGCCTTGCTGTGGCAGGTGAGTTCACCCACCGGATGTTTCACAATGGCAAGACAGACCTGCTGGGTGTCGAGGGTCTCGCCGATATCATTGAGGCTGATACAGGCCGGCAATTGGAGCAGGCTTGGTCACAGATGCGCGGCGCGCTGCGCGATCCTGTGACACGGTGGCGGCAAGCCACAATCAAGATTGCCGCAGAGTTGGAAGCCATTATTGATTTTCCCGATGAGGAGATACCGGCTTCTGTGGTGGCGTCAATTGACGAGGGTGTGGACGCATTGATTGCGGAAATCTCAGATTGTCTGGATGACAACAGAGTTGGTGAACGCGTGCGCGACGGTGTTCAGGTAACGATTCTGGGTCCCGTCAATGCTGGCAAATCAACATTGTTGAATCGGATTGCCAACCGTCCTGCGGCTATTGTTTCGGGTGAGGCAGGGACCACACGTGATCTTGTGTCGGTCAGCCTTGATGTGGGCGGGGTACCGGTAACGCTCATCGATACAGCGGGAATTCGGCAGAATGTGGGGGCGGTTGAGACAGAAGGCATTTCCCGCGCACTGGCTGCTGCCGGTGAGGCCGATCATACCATCATCGTCGTCGATGGTTCGCGTGATGATTGGCAACAGGATTATGCAGCACTTACCGGGAGTGCGGGGGGCGAGCATTTTCTGGTGGTGAATAAAACCGATCGTGGGATCACCGGAACCCCGCCTGATAATGCGCTTTTGATGTCGCTTGCCGATGACCGTGGTTTTGACGGGTTCCTTGATCAGCTTTCCACAAGAATTATGCAAGTCAACAGTGCCCAGAACAGCGCAATTATTACCAGAGCGCGGCACAGGCAGGCGCTGGAGGCGACATTGCATGGGCTTGAGGCGGGGTTAAGGGGGAATCTCAAGCAGGCCCCTGAACTGGTTGCTGAGGAATTTCGTTCGGCCGCTGCTGCTCTTGGTCGCATCACAGGCGAAATTGACACTGAGGATCTCCTCGATGTTATTTTTTCATCCTTTTGCATTGGAAAATGATCCAAAGCTGGGCATAACACTGTATATGATAGCTGGGCGGATATAGTGATGACCCATGATGTAATTGTTGTTGGGGGAGGCCATGCCGGCAGCGAGGCTGCTGCTGCTGCCGCGAGAATGGGTGCGCGCGTTGCGCTGGTCACGATGCAGCTGTCAAAAATTGGAGAAATGTCCTGCAATCCTGCGATCGGAGGGCTTGGCAAGGGGCATCTTGTCCGCGAGATTGATGCGCTTGACGGGTTGATGGGACAGGCAATCGACCGTGCTGGTATTCAATTCCGCATGCTGAACAAATCCCGTGGCCCGGCTGTGCATGGCCCCCGGGCGCAGGCGGATAGACAGCTTTACCGCTCTGCTATTCAGGCGCTTCTTGTCGAGCAGACCGGGGTTTCGCTAATTGAGGCGGCGGTTGGTGATCTTCATATCGAGGCTGGTCATTGCCGTGGCATTGTCACTGAGGCCGGTGACATTATTCGCGCAGGTGCCGTTGTTCTGACAACAGGGACCTTTCTTGATGGGCTGATCCATCTGGGAGCGGAAAAAACACAAGCTGGGCGGATTGGCGAATCGCCCTCTCAGGCCCTGGCCGCCCGGCTACGGGCGCTCGATTTGCCTGTAGGCCGGCTGAAAACTGGAACCCCGCCGCGTCTGGATGGCCGAACCATTGCTTGGGACTCGCTAGAAATGCAGCCAGCAGATGACCCGCCGATCCCCTTTTCAACGCTGACAAGTCAGATCACCGTGCCGCAGATCAAATGTGGTATCACCAGAACGACAGCCGAGACACATCGGATCATCGCTGCCTCAATCCACCTATCAGCAGTCTATAGTGGACAGATCTCCGGTCAGGGGCCGCGCTATTGCCCGTCAATCGAGGACAAGGTCCACCGTTTTGCTGATAAAAGCTCGCATCAGCTTTTTCTGGAGCCTGAGGGGCTGGAGGATCCCACGGTTTATCCGAACGGTATCTCGACGAGTCTGCCGCGGGATGTTCAGGACGCGCTGGTGGCATCGATCCCGGGGCTGGAAAAGGCAAAGATCATGCAATATGGCTATGCCATTGAATATGATTTCATCGATCCGAGGGCGCTCACCCGCACACTTGGTCTGCGCCAGCTACCGGGCCTGTTTCTGGCCGGTCAGATCAATGGTACTACCGGCTATGAGGAGGCTGCGGCGCAGGGGCTGGTTGCTGGCGTCAATGCCAGCCTGCTGGCTGCTGGTAGGGACTCTGATTTCGTCCTTGATCGTGCTGATGCCTATATCGGGGTGATGATTGATGATCTGACAACGAAGGGAGCTCCCGAACCTTACCGGATGTTCACATCACGCGCCGAATATAGGCTGTTACTGCGTGCGGATAATGCTGATCAGCGATTGACCGAGCGTGGCATTGCGCTTGGCTGCGTCGGCGCGCGGCGTTTGGCGGCATGGAAGGAGAAATCTACCCGTCTTGCTAGCGCGCGCGGTCAGCTTGCCTCACTGTCAGCGACTCCAAGAATGCTGCGTTCATATGACCTGCCAGTGCCACGTGATGGCGCGACACGCACGGCCGCTGATCTTCTCTCGCTTGAGGGGATTACGCTGGAACGGCTGCGGGCGGTGTGGCCGGAACTGGGGCAGATCCCCGGCCAGCTTCATCAGCAGCTGGAGGCGGATTGTCGCTATGCCAGCTACGTGCAGCGTCAACGCGCAGATATTGATGCGCTAAAACGTGACGAGGCGATGAAAATCCCGGCAGATTTGGATTTTTCTGCTGTTGGCGGGCTGTCGGCTGAAGCCTGTGACCTGCTGACACGCCACCGCCCCGATACAATCGCCCAGGCAAACCGACTGCCCGGGATGACACCGGCAGCTGTTCTGGCGGTGCTAAGGCATCTGAAGCGGCCGTCTGTTGCACCATCCATCATGGGTGACCATACAGCGCAGCTGGCTGGCAAAGTACATTGACTTTGGATGACTCTGGGCAAATCCCACTTGATTGCGGAGTGGTCGATCAACTTAATGTTTCACGTGAAACAATTGACCAGCTGGCTGCATATCTTGCGCTTCTTGCCAAATGGCAGCCGCGGATTAATCTTGTTTCCTCGTCGACGCTGGCCGATGCTTGGCGCCGGCATATCCTTGATTCGGCGCAGCTGGCGGTTTTTCTCCCTGAGAATGGCGCCCACATTCTCGACATTGGCAGCGGCGCGGGTTTTCCCGGGCTTGTGCTGTCGATCATCACTGATAATCAGTTAACGTTGGTCGAGTCGGACCAGCGTAAATCAGTCTTTCTACAGACAGTTATCCGCGAATTGGGTTTGACGGCCACTGTCAGGAACGAGCGGATCGAGGCGATTCCAGCACTGGGTGCCGGCATAGTGACAGCGCGGGCGCTCGCCCCCGTCGAGCGACTGCTGCTGTTGCTGGACAGACAGCTGCCTTCCGTTGAGAGGTGCCTGTTCTTAAAGGGCGCTTCGCTACAAGAGGAATTGACCGCTTTGCAAAGCTACACCAATATAGTTCATCGCATTCACCCAAGTGTAACGAGTCAGGATGGGGCGATCCTTGAACTCAATACGACTCGTCATCCTGATTTGGAGCTGTAACATGGCTGCCTCACCGCGAATTGTCGCTGTTGCCAATCAAAAGGGTGGCGTTGGCAAAACAACAACATCGGTCAATCTGGCGACAGCGCTTGCCGCCTGTGGGCGCAGGGTTTTGTTGATTGATTTCGACCCACAGGGAAATGCCAGCACCGGGCTTGGCATTGCTGACCGTGAATTCAACAGCTATCGGCTGGTCACCTCAGGCTGCACAGCGCGTGAGGCGGTGCAACCGACTCTGGTGCCACGATTGGACATCATCCCCGCCGTGGTTGATTTATCAGCAGCCGAGGTTGAGTTGACGGATATGGAACGCCGTGAGTATCAGCTGGCGGACGGGATATCTAAAATTTGTGTTGATTATCAATATGTTATTATTGATTGTCCACCATCCTTGGGAATGCTCACGGTGAATTCATTGACGGCAGCCACCTCTGTCCTGGTGCCGCTGCAATGCGAATTCTATGCGCTTGAGGGTTTGACGCAGCTGATGCACACGATTGAGGCTGTTCGTGCCGGGCTCAACCCGCATCTGTTGATGCAGGGCATTGTTCTTACGATGTATGATACGCGCAACAGATTGTCATCGATGGTGGCCAATGATGTGCGCGGTCATCTGGGGCATCTAGTCTATGACACGGTGATCCCCCGTAATGTTCGGGTGTCGGAAGCCCCATCCTTTGGTCAGCCTGTTCTGATGTATGATCTGAAATGCCCGGGATCACAGGCCTATGCGGCATTGGCTGCCGAGGTGTTGACCCAGGAAAGGCAAGCCGCATGAGCGACAAGAAAAAAAACCAGACACAAGGCACAAAACGAATTAGCAAGCCGGCACCCAATCGCGGATTGGGACGGGGTTTGTCATCCCTACTTGGTGATGTGGGAGTGGCTGCTGCTGCGGGTATTGCCGCGCCAAGGAGTGACGTCCAGGCTCCGGCTCTGGACAGACTGTCCGGCTTGAGTGAGATTCCAATCGAATGGATCAACACTGGTCCTTGGCAACCGCGGCGTGTTTTTGCCCAGGATGCGCTGGCCGAGCTGGCTGACTCGATCCGCCAGAAAGGGATCCTCCAGCCAATTCTGGTCCGTCCCAGCCCCGACCGGCCTACACGGTTTGAGCTGATCGCCGGGGAGCGGCGCTGGCGCGCGGCGCAGCTGGCGCAACTCCATATCGTGCCGGCCATCGTGCGGGATTTTAAGGATGCCCAGGCCTATGAAATTGCGTTGATTGAGAATGTCCAGCGGGCTGATCTATCGGCGATTGAAGAGGCGAAGGGCTATCAGAAATTGCTGGCTCATTATGACTATACACAAGATCAATTATCTGAAATCATTGGAAAATCAAGAAGCCATATTTCCAATCTTCTGCGTCTTCTGACATTGCCTGAAAAGGTTCAAGATATGGTAATGGAAGGTCTGCTTTCGATGGGCCAGGTTCGCCCTATCATCAATCACAAGGATTGCATGGCATTGGCCTGGCAGATCGTGAAAAAAGGCCTTTCCGCTCGCCAGGTTGAGGCATTGGTGAAAAAAGGTGATGGATCACGGGTGCAGACAGGTCGGCGGGAAAAATCTGCCAATATCCGAGATCTCGAGGCAAAGGCCAGCACCGCTACGGGTGTCAATGTGACGATCGAGTGGGATGAGAACAGGGATATTGGCTCGGTGCATCTGAAGAATTGCTCGCATGACCAGCTGGAGAACATTCTTGTCAGGCTGGCTGTGATGTAGCGCTGGCACCGGGTCAGCGGAGGCTTTTTGCCCGCAGCGACAATCCCAGCAGGCATTGTGAACAGATTACCCGCTCATCGAGACCACCAGATTTGATTGTTATTTCGGCGTCCTGAAGCCGGTTCAGCGCTTCACTTCCATACGTGTCACGCCAGGATTTCACCTGCAACGTCATTTTGTGCTGTAATTTGAAATGCACCGGGGGACGCAGGTTGCGGATGGCCGCTGCAGCCGTGGCACCGTTGGCCATCGCTAATGCCGCTATCTTGATTTGCTGGAAATAGTTTTGGCAGCCCCGTAATACCATGATTGCACTCATATCTTCATGCCATGCCTTGGCAAGCGTATGTTTCAGTACGCCGCTGTCGCCATCGGCGGCAGCGCTGGCGATATCATTGATGGTAAGTGACGCGCTGTCACCAAGTGCCACTGACACTTCATCAATTGATAGTGATCCGCCCTTTCCGGCAAACAGCGACAGCTTCTCGATTTCCATTCTTGAAACCATTCGGTTGCTGCCCAGTCGAGAGGTTATCAATCGAATAGCGTCTTCTGCAATGGTGATCTGATCACGTGCCATGATTTGCTGTACGAGGGTAGTGATGTCGGTATCATTGTCCTCATAGCAGCCAATCGCCGCTGCATTGTCCGCCCCTTCAAAGAGCTTGACCACAGCATGTCTCGCCGTCGTGTCGTTGGCCTCGACCACCACGAAGGACGTGCTGAGATCACTGGCCAAAGCCAATTTGCAGGCTTCGAGCAGATCACTGCCCCGGCCCTTTACTATGACGAGGCGGACATCGCTGAATATTGTGATTGAAGCGGCAGCATCGGCGATGAGGCAAGGCTCGCCTACAAGCTGATCACCATCGAGGCGTGTGACTGAAAAAATATCATCGGGATCAGCGGCATAGAGCAGCGCAAGTGTCTGGCTGCGTTCGGCTATCAGACCGGCGTCTGTTCCATGAAGCAGAGCCGCGCGGATTCCTACTGGCGGCCGTCTTAGAAAGGTCGATATTTGCCTTGGTGGCACTTTCATCAATTATTACGGGCTATAAAAAACAGTTGCATCCTATTGGCGACGCGATCTGCGAGAAGTTTGGCAAGCCTTTCTTGCCCCTGTATTTCGGATTCATCCTGTCCATAATAGGAGGAAACGGCACCAAGCGTCGCATTTGTTGAAATTGCATCCCTTAACTCGGTCTCACCGGTCGTAAGGTTGGTCAGCGTGAACGACACGGACATCGTCATTTTTTTCAAAGTTGACGACGAACCGACAACTGACAGGGTGCTGGCTGAATTGACTGAGAGATCGGAGTCCAGCGTATGGGTAGGCGTGACCCCGGGGTTCATCATCAACTTATCCTTAAGCTGGCGGGTGTAAATTTGTCCTAGGCGCCCGGATGAGGTGATCACTTGAATGCTGGCGATCTTATTATGTTCGCTCTCCGAGAGTGGACGAACTGTGAAGTCACTGCAGGCAGTTACCGTTAGCAGGAGAAGCAGGGATAGTGTTTTAAACCACAACATTTATGATCCTATTGGGAACAACGATCACGCGCTTTGGCGCCTGATTTTCAAGATATCGTACTATCGTGGGTGATGCCAGTGCGGCATCCTCGGCCTCCTGCGTTGTGCAATCACGAGCCAGTGAGACCGTATCCCGCAGCTTGCCATTAATCTGCACACCAATTTCGATAATGTTGTCGGCAATCAGGCTTTCGTTGGCTGTCGGCCAGCTGCTGTTGGCCAGCATAGTTTGATGCCCCAGCGTTTCCCATAATTCCTCAGCAATGTGGGGCGTAAGTGGCGCGATCAGTTGTACAAGTGTCTCGATGGCGAAGCGCCGCGCAGCGGCAACTGAGGGTGATTTGCCCTTAGTGTTGGAGATGGAATTTGCCAATGTATGCAACTGGGCAACGGCGCGGTTGAAGCGGAAACCCTCAATATCCAGAGACATGCTATAAATGGCTTTGTGGGTGGCCCGAACGAGCTCCATTCCTTCGCCGTCTGTTGGTTGTGGCGTGCCGATGCTTGGAAGGGCATTATCATTGACCATGCGATAGATACGTTTGAGAAAGCGTGACGCGCCCTGAACGCCGGCTTCAGTCCATTCCATATCGCGCTCTGGCGGCGAATCTGATAACATGAAAAGTCGGGCAGTGTCGGCCCCATAGGTCTCGATGATGATTTCAGGGTCAACAACGTTACGTTTTGACTTGCTCATCTTCTCGATCCGGCCAGCTCTGACGGCCTCGCCAGTTTTGCCGTGCCGCCAATCGTCACCATCATGAATGACCTCAGTGGGGAACAGCCATTTGCCATCCCTGTCCTGATATGTCTGATGACAGACCATCCCCTGTGTCATTAGTCCAGCGAAAGGCTCGGCAAGGTCAAGATAACCGACCTCACTCAGTGCGCGGGTGAAAAAGCGCGAATAGAGAAGGTGCAGAACAGCATGTTCTACGCCGCCGATATATTGATCCACAGGTAGCCAATATTCGGCCGCCTCACTGCTAAAACCATGGGCGCTTTTTGGGTCGGCATAGCGCAAGAAATACCAGGAACTCTCGAAGAATGTGTCAAACGTGTCCTGTTCTCGGAATGCTGCCTTGCCACAGGATGGACAACTGGTGTGTTTCCAGCTGGGATGATTGGCTAATGGGTTCCCCGGTTTTGAGAAATCCACGTCCTCGGGCAGGGTGACCGGCAGATCCTTCGCCGGGACCGGCACCACGCCACAATCATCACAATAGATGATGGGGATTGGGCAGCCCCAATAACGCTGGCGTGATACGCCCCAGTCACGAAGCCGAAATATGGTCTCAACGCTGCCGACTTTAATCTCCTCGAGGGCGGTAATGGCCGCCTGCTTACCGGCCTCAATATCAAGGCCGTCCCAATTACCGGAATTGATCAACTTTCCTGGGCCGGTATAGGCTTCTCGGGTGATTTTAAAATCATCCTGATTCACCCCTGGCGGCAAAACGACAGGCGTTACCGGCAGATTATAGGCCTTGGCAAAATCAAGATCCCGTTGGTCATGGGCTGGACATCCGAAGATGGCACCGGTTCCATATTCCATCAGGACAAAATTGGCGATATGGACGGGTAGTTTTTTGCCGGTAAGCAGTGGATGCTCAGCGGACAGGCCGGTGTCAAAACCCCGTTTTTCTGCTGTTTCAATCGTCACTTCTGATGTTCCAAGTTTAGCACATTCTGCGATGAAATCAGCGGCGTCTTGGTTGGTCTCTCCAAGTGCAACGGCCAGCGGGTGATTTGCTGCAACGGCAATGAAAGACGCGCCAAACAATGTATCAGGACGGGTGGTGAAAACTTCAATAGTGTCTATTGGCATGGTATCGCCGAGCATTCTGAATTTAACACGCGCACCCTCTGATTTTCCAATCCAGTTGTGCTGCATCAAGCGCACGCGTTCAGGCCAGCGCTCCAGTGTTTCAATTGCGGCGAGAAGTTCATCGGCATATTTCGTGATTTTCAGAAACCATTGTGAGAGTCGCCGACGTTCAACGATGGCTCCAGAGCGCCATCCCCGCCCATCGACAACTTGCTCATTTGCAAGGACGGTATTTTCCGCCGGATCCCAATTCACCCAACTTTCCTTACGATAGGCGAGGCCCTTTTCAAAGAATTTGAGGAACATTAATTGTTCATGCTGGTAATAATTTGGATCACAGGTAGCAAACTCCCGGCCCCAGTCGTAGGCAAGCCCCATGCTCTTCAACTGAGTCCGCATGGAAGCAATATTGTCGCGTGTCCAGTTTCCTGGATGGGCACCGCGTTCGATAGCGGCGTTTTCCGCTGGAAGGCCAAAGGCATCCCAGCCCATTGGGTGCAGCACATTGAAACCTTTAGCGCGGCGATACCGAGCAACGACGTCACCCAGTGTATAATTGCGGACATGCCCCATGTGAATCCGCCCTGATGGGTAGGGAAACATTTCCAGAACATAATATTTCGGCTTCGTTTTGTCGGGTGAGGCAGCGAATGAATTTGCCGCCACCCAGCGGGCCTGCCATTTCTTTTCAATGGCAGGTGCGTCGTACTGAACCATATTCATTACCCCAAAAAGGTATATTTTACAGGAAATTGCTTAAGCAGCCCTCTGCCAATTTTTAACTATTCTACGGTGGCCTCAATCATTGAAGACCGTAATTCACGAGCACGAGTTAATATTAAATCTTCAAGGTTCCTCTCGAGTTCTTCATCTCTTCCTGATTGGACCCATAAGTTAGTTCTGAAATTTTGTACGTAAACTCTTGCTGATACAGCATCCGACCTTAGCTCTCGCCCAACTATAAATACAACTATTTTGATTCTATGCGAAGTATCGGTTGGAAGTGAATACCAATCAGTAACGATTGAACCACCAAAAGTATCAACATCTTCCAGTGGAACGAATGATACGACATCTAATGAGGCCCGCCACAAGAGTGCATTTACTGGCATACCATCGCTTTGTTGAGCTTCGCTAAAAAACTTTGACAGTTTCGTCCCACCGGCTTCACCAGTAATTATTGATACTGGTCCTTCGTCTTTAACTGGTTCGGGGTTTTCAAATCCACTACATCCATAGGAAAGGATTGCAAACACAACCAGAATGTAACGACTGATTTTCATTTTATAATCACTCCAAAAAAAAGGGGGCTGTTTCCAGCCCCCTTACAATAGTCGATTTTGCACAAATTAGAAACTGATGTTCAGGTTCACACTTGTGCGGCTTGCAGATGTACTGGTTGTAACGCCCAATGAGTTTTTGAGATCTTGATCGTTGTGCGTGACATGCAACACCATGCCAGGTGTAACAGTGTAGGAAATGCCAACACCAGTGTCGGTCATTTCATACGCTGAATCCTTGTCGTCATCACCCGAAGCAGAATATGCTGTCAATTTTACAGAATCTGATACCGTATAAGCGATACCAACACCTGTACCAACCATAGATTCCGTCACAGTGTTACCAGTATCTTTCTCGTTTTGAGCCATTGTGACAGTAGCGTTTCCAATACCAATCACCACGCCCAGAGAAGAGGCATCAACTTCTGTAGTGGCTGTTCCTGTGTCATTTTCCATAGTGGCATACTTGAGGGTAACAGATGCACCAGCTGCGTCTGTAGCAAACTTCAAGCCATAATATGTTTGCTCTGCAGTGCCGCCATCACCTCGACCAAGTGCGAATGAAAAACCACCCATGGCTGGAGATGTGTAAGTAACATCCGGGTCGCCAATTGACTCGTCCGCTGGAAGCACCTGGTACTGAAGTGCGTTTTGGGTCGCGTTGTTACCTGAAACCCATGTCACTGTACCTTCGTCTGGTGTCACATCAACAGCAGTTGCGAAACCTGTCATGCTTTCACCAAGTGGACCGAAGCCAATTGTACCGAAATCACCGGTTATAGTGGCACCCGTCTCTTCCACACCTGTTTGACTGGTGTTGACAGTACCTGCAACAGCCATTCCATTATCCAGCGTGTTAGAGAAAGCGATTGAGTAATCAAAATTCTCTGTTGAGAGTGAGTTTACGCTAGTTCCTCCTGAAACATCAGTTGAAACGTATGCGGCTTCATATCCGCCAGAAATTGACACGTCTGCAGACGCTGCAGACACACCACCAACCGCTACGAGTGCGGTTGTCGCAAGAAGAGTCTTACGCATTTTGTTCTCCCTTATGATAGAGATTGTTCAACAAGATTGTTGTGCGGTGAACATAGACCGCTGCAATGTGCGGTTACTAATCAATTGTGTTAGTCAGACAGCTGTTTTTTTAAGGGTGTTGCATATTTGCAACATGTGAATGGCATAGGATTTTTTGCATTGTGTTAAACCGGTGAATTATTAATGCTTCATAGAGTTACGGCATAGCTCGGGTTGCACAAAGAGACGTGTGCAAGTAACCAAAAAACGGTCAATGTTATGAAAATTTATGAAATTTTGTCGAATCCATATTGGATGCCAAGCAGTCTAAGCTTTGAAGAAATATTTTTTGAAGAAATTTCAGAGCATACGCTAAAACAATCGTCCTTTCTTGATCAACGAGCCGTGGGAAAAACTGGCAAGTCTATAAAGGTCCCTATTCGACACCTTTTAGACAATTGCCATTTAATCGATGCCAGTGGGTCAATAAATCATATTTTTCACATATCACATGTCGGGTCGACATTTATTGCCAAACTTTATGATGAATTTTTTGATACCACTGTTTATAGGGAGCCAACTGCCTTCAAGGGGTTGGCGTTCTTGTGTCGTGAAACAAAAAACGGCGTTACGCCATTTGGTCCCGAAGAACTGTCTCGTTTATATAATCTACTTTGCAAGCTCATGATGAGAGGAAACAAAGCGACAATAATAAAACATTCAAGTCAAAATTTGATTATCCCAGACTTCAATGCTGCCATGGGGGTTGGCCCTGCGCCTGTTTTGTTTGTTTACACACCCCTAAAGAAATTCTTATGTCATGGTTTAGCTTCACCAGGGCTGCAGTCTGACGCCGTAAATGGCGCAGATGCGCGCATAAAGTTTTTCAATTCAACATCTACGCTTGATACGGTGGCCCTAAGAAAAATGAGCAAAATCCAGCAAATTTCTCTTATTTGGGTTGCAGAGATGATCAAAGTTCTGGCCAGATTTGATGAAGAACGCAATGATCATCTTCTCAATTTTGATGAAGTTATGTCCTCTGAAACCAAAAGCGAAATGATAAATATTCTTTCGACTGCGTTTGACATTCCAGTTGTGAGAAGTCAGATCGCAAAAATAGAAGGTTCTCCAATTTGGGAGAAAAATTCAAAAGGGCTTTCCGAGGGTGGGTACGCGTCACGGCAGCAAAAGATAAGTCAGACTGAAGTAAAGGAAAAAGATCAGATCATTGCGGGTATGAACTGGGTCGCTAACCTTTGTGAAAGAAATATTATGTTCCGGCCCCTGCTCAAATACATTGAATAATTTTTTGGATTAAACCAACTATCACCAGATTTCGAAGTATTGTTGCGAATCAAACCATTCGTCATAATGAAATTTTCTGGAGGGTTTTTTGCCAAATATTCCGAATGCATTAATCAAATCTCTACTTGAAGATCTTCGCCGTGGCAACTTTGCCACTGTGATTTCTGGGTCAAACGATTTGCTCAAAACACACCCCAACTCGATAATGGTTTTAAACATTAAAGGTGTCGCACTCCTAAACAGCAACGAGTACGACTTGGCAGAACGCTGCTTTCGCATGGCTAGAAAAAAATCTCCAGCTATTGACTATACGTGCCTCAACCTTGGCAATCTAAATTTCAAAAGGGGTGCTTTTGATCTTGCAAAAAAAAACTACCAGGAAGCACTACGGCTCAACCCAAAAAATCAGCAAGCAGCAAATAATCTGGGGACTACGTTTAAAGAACTGGGTGACTTAAAAACAGCAGAGAAATTCTACTTAAAGGCAATTAATATTGACAAAGGTTTTGCCGATCCACATTACAATTTTGGCGTCATTCAGAGACAATTAAATAAATTAGACAAGGCAGAAGCCGCTTATAAAAACGCATTAATTATCCGGCCGCAATATCCTGAAGCTCTAAATAATCTTGCTACCCTGTACCGTGATCTTGGAAAAACAAACGAGGCCGTAAAGCTTTACAATAAAGCGTTGGAGATAAGGTCAAATTTTAAACAGGCTTTCTTTAATTTGTGTGAAACATATGAAAAGAAAAACGCAATAACTGAACTAAAAGCTCTTTTAAATTCGTCTACCTACTCAATTTTTCTGAATTTAGAAGATGCAAAATATTACAGTGCATTAATTCTCTTTCGTGAAAAGAAATTTAGTGAATGTAAAGACGCGTGTTTAGCAGTGGATATAAGAAGCCTGTCCAAAAAACGAGTCAGCGGATTTCTGCATCTAAAGGGAAAAGCGTATGAAAACGTAGGACAATTTTCCCAAGCCTTCACTACATTTAATGAAATGAACCAATTTTTTAAATCCTCTACTGATTATGATGAGAAGGCTAAATTAGCTTATCAAAAAAAGATGCAGGTCAGGCGAGATGAGTTGCATGACAAAAATATTAACCGCGAAGAACGTCAGTGTGACGATGGCAAAAATTTGCTATTTATGGTAGGGTTTCCTAGGTCAGGAACGACACTTCTTGATACGATTTTAAGGTCACATAAGGACTTACAAGTTCTTGAGGAAAAGCCGATGGTCAGCGAAATGGAGGCGGCTGTTTCCGGCACGGATACCTTAGAAAAAATTGAGGAAATGAAAGAAGGAGATATAAACGCCGCCCAGAACGCCTATTTCAAGGAAGCACGAAAACATGTTGATTTTAAAAAGTCAAAAATTGTTGTGGATAAACTACCGCTTAATCTTGCTGAGGCCGCGCTAATCTCCAAAGTTTTTCCGAAGTCAAAATATCTTTTTGTATCCAGACATCCTCTGGATGCGGTCTTAAGTTGCTTTATGCAAAACTTTAAACTTAATGAAGCTATGTCAAATATGTTGGAATTGGCAGATATTGTGACTTTGTACGACCAAGTTATGGATATTTTTTTCATGTCTGTAGATACGTATTCACTTGATATCCACGTTGTGAAGTATGAGGAACTTATAGGAAATATGGAAACTGTAGTTTCAAATATTCTCGAATTTATGGATTTACAGTGGGATGAGGGGGTCCTCCAATATCAAAAAACCGCGCTAACTAGAGACGAAATTCGGACCCCAAGTTATGCTCAAGTGGTACAGCCACTTTACAAGAACGCAGCATATAGATGGCTCAATTATTCTAAAGAGCTCGAGACCTGTAAGCCAGTTTTGAAGAAATGGGTGCGGAAATTTAGGTATCAAATGTAGACATATAAAGTTACCATTTTTATTTGACTTTTTTGTTCTAAAAAACTAAGAAATCGATCTCTTTTATATTTTAAGAGTTGCGTTTTTGGGTTGTATAAATTTTGGGGCATTTGGTAATGGATCCGTAGGTTGAGATTTTTTTCGGAAAATCAGATTCCACGCGATAGTAATCCTTTCCTCTTCCGAATCGTTTGGGTAAACAGAATGTAATAATGTAGATGGAAAAACAATCATTTCTCCAGCTTTGGGTCGCATTGATACCTTGGGCGCAAAGGCGTTAGAGTTTAATTCTTGGTATATGTGATGATCAAACCTCGAATTTACGAACTCTATCATACCACTTTCACCGCTTTTCACAGCGGGTTGTTTTACATAATAAACTCCTGATATGTGGAATCTGCCGTGTGTGTGAATGGAGTTAAAACCACCTTTCTTATTTATGTTTACCCAAGCATTTGCTTCAAACTCATAACTAGCAATGTTTATCTTGGCTCCTATTTGTTGCGCGTAGGTGCTTGCTGCAATTGGAAACATTTTTGATATCTTGGAAAATCCAGGTTCTGGCCTTGACATCAGTCCGTCGGGAGAATGCCAACTGTCCCCTTTATTTGATACATTCACTCCATGTGCATCTTTGCGCCACGATCTTGCCTCGCTGGCGATTAGCTTGTTTAACTGTTCATGATCGCTAACTGTAAATTTTACTATTGGGCATGAAAACAAATAATTTGTGTTTATGAATTCAATTTGTTGCATATTCCACTCCATACATTATTAAAACGAACATGGTCGAACAAATAGAGAGTTCGTGGGATATCGGCCTCTTTTATGGATTTACAGACACCAAACCAGATTGCAATAGAGACCTTAATGAGTTCAGTTCGGTATAATATTCAAATAACACAAGAAAAGATCAGAGCTGAAAAGCATAAATTAGCCCAAGGACACCTTAGTATCCCAAAGCTAGTCGCTGTTAGCAAGCAACAACCAGACAACAAAGTCGATGAAAGTATTTTAGCTGGCCAACGTGTTTTTGGTGAAAACCGTGTCCAAGAAGCAAAGCAGCGGTGGCATGCCAGAAAGGTCAAGTATCCTGATTTGGAACTGCACTTAATTGGGCCTCTGCAAACAAACAAGGTGGCTGACGCTGTCGAACTGTTTGATTTTATCGAGGTGGTCGATAGGGTAAAACTCGCAAAAATTCTAGCAGTTGAAATGCGGCGTCAGAACCGGCATTTACCATGTTTTGTTCAGGTCAACACTGGTGAGGAGCCGCAGAAGGCTGGGGTTATGCCAAGCGAAGTTGATGAATTCATCCATTTTTGCCAACAGGATTGCAGTCTCGATATTGTCGGCTTGATGTGTATCCCACCTGCAGATGAGGAGCCGGCGATGCATTTCGCGTTGTTGCGCGAGATGGCAAAACGCAACAACTTGTCCGAACTGTCGATGGGAATGAGCTCAGATTTCGAGACGGCAATAGCTTTTGGTTCCACATCGGTGCGGGTTGGCTCCGCTATTTTTGGTGCGCGTGAAAAGCAGAAGTAGATAGTCACCTAGTCGATCAAGTGGCCCGAACGATCTCGTTTGGTGTCCAGATAGCGCTGGTTATGTGGGTTGGTAGGGCTTGCCAGCGGCACACGCTCGCGCACTGCTATCCCAGCGTCATCAAGCTGTGAGATTTTGTCGGGATTGTTGGTGATCAGCCGCACCTCTTTGATCCCCAGCTCTCGTAGAATTTTGCTTGCAGGCAGAAACAATCGTTCATCGGACTGGAACCCAAGCGCGTGGTTTGCATCAACAGTGTCCAGACCAATATCCTGCAAAGCATAGGCGCGCATCTTGTTGAGTAGCCCGATGTCGCGTCCCTCTTGCGCCAGATAGACAAGAACACCACCCCCATTTTGAGTCATAAAGGAAAGCGCTGCGTTTAACTGGTCGCCGCAATCACATTTTAGGCTACCAAGAACATCGCCGGTGACACATTGCGAGTGCAGGCGAACTAACGGTGCTGTCGCTGGCACCTCGCCTCCAACAAGAACAGCAAAATGCTCTTCACCACCGACATCAGCGCGGAACATCACAATCTCCGCTTTTGCATCAATAGCCAGTGGCACTTTTGCTCGCGCAGCAATCTTAAGGCTTTCCGCCGCCTGTCTGCCATATTGCTCAATGTCGCGTGCCTCGATGACAAGGATGTTCTGGTCACGTGCGAGGCGTTCCTGAAAAATGCTGTCACGCGACGGAATGCGGGCAAGCACTGCGCTGGGAATTAATTTGGCAATTCGCAGCAGGCGTGTGGTCATGTCGGCAAGAGAGCCCAGACGCTCACCGACAATCGAGGCTTGCGCCTCCAGAATATCCGCATCTGGAACGTTAACCGCGATGTCAACCAGGGTAGAGATGTCACGATCTGCCACCGGGATGGTAGCACAGCTATGTGTCTCTCGCAGCGACCGGCCAAGGCTAGAAATGCGGTTGTCAGTCAGCACCAACATGGCGCCAGACCCGCTCAGCTTTGCCAGCGTGACAGCATCGCCATCACGCATCAATTCAACCGCACGGAACAGCCCTGCCTCGCCATTGCCAAGACGCAACATGATGATCCCGCCGCGCCGCAGTTCGGCTGACGCCCGGTCGATTTTCATATAGGCTTTGCTATTTGTCGGTTTTTTCACTATGTCAGCCTGTCGGTTGTTGAAGAAAAACCATGTTAGATTCCTGCAATTTGGTTTATACGGTTATTCTGGACTTTCTTAGAAGCCTCCATTTATTGAGTTGCTTATGAAAATGCAAGGTTTGTTAAATGAGGTGACCTTGAATTCGCCAAGTAGCGCAAGGTTGTTGATCGTTGATGATGATGCTTTTCTGCGAATGACATTGCGTCAGCAACTAGAGTGTGAGGGATTCAACGAAATTTTTGAAGCCTCGACCTTGCTTGAGGTTTTCGAAAAATTGCCAGATGCTAACCCTGATCTGATACTTCTCGATGTCTGTCTTCCCGATGGAAATGGTGTGGAAATCTGCCGAAAGCTGCGCGAACATGGCTTTACCAAGCCGATCATTATGCTTACGGGCCAGAATGCGGAAAATGATATCGATGCCGGCCTTGAAGCGGATGCGAATGATTATATCGTCAAGCCAATGCGGATGGACGAATTGCTGGCTAGGGTCCGTTCGCAGCTCTCGCAGTACAAGGCCTCGGACACTGCAAAGTTCTCAATTTCTGACCTCAGCTTTGTCCCGGCTAAAAAATTACTTAAATCAGCTGATGACACAAAGAATGTCATTCTTACCGAGAAGGAAGCAACAATCCTCAAATATCTTTATTGGGCGTACCCAGCTGGTGTGTCTAAGGAAGAGCTGCTGACAGAGGTTTGGGGGTTTCAGACTGGATTGAGCACACACACTGTCGAAACGCATATCTATCGCCTGCGTCAGAAAATCTGCCGCATCTGTAAAAAGCCAGTGATTTTAACAACACAGACAGGTTATTTGTTAGTATCCGTTCCCTGATGTCTAGCAGGCCGTTACTGCATTATTGATGTAGGCACTCTAAAAAGGGTTGGCTGGGGCGGTAGGATTCGAACCTACGATACACGATACCAAAAACCGATGCCTTACCACTTGGCCACGCCCCAATTCGATCGCGGTGGAATTTAGCTGCCATTTTTCAGTCAATCAACCCATTAATTTGACCAGCCAGATCATTTGATTCTGTAAACCCGGTAATCGGGGTAGGCATTAATCAGCGGGGTGAAATGATCGGGATCGAAATCACCGTGATAAAAGAGCTTGTTGAAGGTTGAATGATATAGCCTTGGGTGTAACAGCTGATCCGCCCAAGCTGAGCCGCCAAGCCGGTTGAACTGCAGGAAAAACCCGCTCGGGTTTGGGTAATAAATGCTGGCACCGCGCATCCCATCATCTGTCTTTACTGCACCAGACAGAACAGCTGTGCCATCAACCGTTCCGTCCTGAAGATTAATTTGTCTGCCGCTACAGTTTAACAGGTAGCCATTCCCAGTGCAGGCAATATCCCTGTATTCGAGCTGGTTTGTGCCATGATGGATTGGCAATGGTGTGCCGGCTTGGCTGTCCCATAGTCCCAGCGCGCTAATGGTAGGCGTCCACAGCACCATTTTGTTGGTCAGCACAAGATAGATATCCGATCGATTATTTGCTGGACCTCGCAAAAAGACGTTGTCAAGCTTGGTGTTGCTAACGCTCTTCTCCACAAGTTCAGTGGTCCCGTCATTGCCAATATATTTTAGGATACGCGCGCTCTCGCCCTGATCGCGCGACATCAATGCGCGTGCCAAAAGATGTGTCTTGGGTCCGCGTTGCGTTCCCCCATCGACGAGGGTGGGAAGCTGGCTGAATAAGGTTGCAGTATAGCCATAATCCCACCATGTGGCGATCACTGGCTCGCGATCGCGTTCGCTTTGCCGAACTTGGTCACCTAGAAACCTAAATCCCTCAACGACCTCACGGGAAAAGGCAGCGTCTGGAACGTAGGGTTTTAACAGGGGGTTGAACGAGACAAAATAGGTCGTGACAAACATGATAGTAGCAGAAAATGTCTGTGCTTTGGCGAGCCCTGTTTTATTTGTTTCGGAGCGTACCATTATCAGCTGGTCGAAAACATATCTGACGAGGGTCAGCACTAGCCAAGCAAAGCCAAACCAGAAAATAGGCGCCGCAAAAAATACCACCCGGTTGCCAAATACAATGTTCATTGCTGCGAGACCGATAGCCGGTAGGAACACCACGGCAAAGACCGGCGTTACAAAGGCCCACCCAATAACCCCGGTAACCGCAAGCCCGGCAAGCCAGATATTTCCCATCAACGCATTCAGAAAGTCGTTAGCTGACAGTGCTTCCAGTTCTGAGATGGCGTTGAGCGTGTTTGGCAGCTTCATTTGGCCGACTGAGGTTATGGTTCTGGTGAAATCAGCGACATGAATGGATGGGCCAAAATTGAGAGTTCCAATCAAGGCAAGATAGACGGCGCCTAGAAGGGCGGCGCGTGTCAATGAATGGTTGAAACAGTAGGTTACCCAGACAATAGCAAGCAGATAAAACCAGTTCAAAATGGGTTTTGGCCACCACCAATGAAACATATGCGTAGTCGCCGCCGCCGCACCACAAAGTGCCAACGCCAACCAGATATTTTTTGCTTTGCCTGCCCAAATAATCAAGGCCATGATCAGATAGAAAAAGCCGAGATTAAGCTGGTCGGTATCCAGCCGTCCTGCAGAGGTTCGCCCAAGAAAGGCGATACACAGCGAGCTGCCAAGCGCTGCGATCGCACCTTCACTCCAGAAACCGGCTGCGCCAAAGACGAGAATGATCGCCAACACCGTCAGCGCTATTGAAACGGGGAGCATTTGATGCGCCGTTACCGAGAGTGATTTGATCGATGCATCAGGAGAGAGCTGGCTGATGAGAACCCCCAGCAGCGGTTCATCAAGGATTGAATGCCGCACTGTTGGAGCTTTGTCGATATAATCGGGATAGCTACGCTTCCTAGTAAGGTTTTCGCTACTGCCATGGGTCTTGATTTGCTGCGCCACCAGCAGGAAATAGGCGGCATCCGTTGTTGAAAACGCAGGAAAATCCCCAACATAATAGATATCCTGCGCATCGCTCCATTGGTCATATTGCCAGACCCGCATATGTGCCGATGCGAACAGGGCAAGGCAGATCAATACCGCGTTTGTGACAAGGTTCAGTCGATGCGTGGGCGCTTCAAGCCAAGGTCTGTCCGTGACGCGCTGGTGCCATGATTTCAACCTTTGCAGATATACACGAACAAACAAACGTTGTGTTCCCAACATAATCAGACATCGTTTCCGTCGTTCTTGCCGTAGCCGGCACTATTTGAGATGATTGTCACAATTAGCTGAATGACGCTACATAATCTTCGTTGCAACAGCCCAGATGTTTTTGGCAAGAAGCTCGCTGGCCGCTGTCTTACAGGCGTTCTGCGATGAATAAATGGCAAAACAAGTCGCTCCACTACCCGTCATGCCAACGGCATCTGCGCCGTCCTGCGCCGCGAGAGTGGTGAGCAAGTCGGCAATCTCAGGCATCAACCGGCAAGCAGGTGCCTGAAGGTCATTGCCATATCGCGTCAACTGACGGGGGCTTGCACCGTCAATTGCGTCAACGGTGTTCTGCTGTTTCCTAGTTACATCGGCACCTGTCAGGGATTTGAAAACATCGCCCGTTGCAAGCTTCGTTCCCGGATTGGCAAGTAGGATTGGTCCGGTATTATTGACGACCAGCGGCGAAACGATATCTCCCACCCCTCCCATGCGCGCCGGTGTCATATGCAGGCAGGCAGGCACATCTGCCCCCAGACGAAGGGCGACTTGATGAAGGGCATCAGGTGAAAGCGGCGAGAGGGTGTGTTGATTGAGATAGCGAAGCAACGCCGCGGCATCAGCGGAACCACCGCCAAGGCCAGCCCCCACCGGAATGTTTTTCTCAATCATAATTCTTAAAGGCTCGAATGTTCCACCTGCCTGACGAAAGCCGTCCAGACAGCTGGCGCAGATATTGGTATCGCCATCATCCCTGAGGATTTTGGCAAAAGGACCGGTAATGTTGATTTCATCTGCCGCGGCGTGGTCGATGGTGATCCGGTCACCAAATGCGGTGAATACAACAACGGACTCTAGCGTATGATAGCCGTCATTGCGCCTTCCAGTGATGTGCAGAAACAGATTGACCTTGGCGGCGGCATGGAGTGAGGCCGGGATCATCGAGGCAAACCATCAATTTCCAAAGATGGCAACCCGGTTTGGATGCGCTTGCGAAATTTGTCTCTCTCGATTTCAGTTTCAGCCAGGGATATTGCCAGCCGCCATTTAAACCGCGCCTCGTCGCGCCGTCCAAGATACCAATAGACATCACCAAGATGGCCCGTGATCTCAGAGTCGGCTGGCTCGAGTACAGTTGCCTGTTCCAGAAATTTCACCGCCGTTTCTGCGTCACCAAGGCGAAAATGTACCCAGCCCAGCGAATCAACGAAATAGCCACTGTTTGGCCGCAGTTTTACGGCGCGTTCGATCAGCGTAATCGCCTCCTCAAGATTGTGACCCTGATCAGCCCACCAGTAACCTAGATAGTTCAGTGCAAATGCATCGTCAGGGTTCATCTCAAGCGCCAGCTTAAGATGCTTTTCCGCAGCCCGTGTCTGATCAAGACGTTCAAGGGTGACGCCAAGATTGCGATGCAGATCGCTAGTGTTATAGCCCTTCTCGTAGGCGGTTTCATAGGCATCTTGGCTGTCTTCGTAATCAGCATTGCGGCGATGGCTATCACCAAGAAGTTTGTAAAGATAGCCATCTTCAGGATTAATGGCGATGGCTTGTTGCAGAATCGAGACGGCCTTTGAAAACTGCTGGTTTTCATTAGCAATGTCGGAAAGTGCGATCATTGCTGGCTGGCCAAGGGGACCGTCGCTGGAAATGGCAGACAGATTGTCAATGGCTTGGCGGTAATTTAAGCTTTTTATCTGCTGCTGGGCGAGAAGCAGATGCGCGACATCGCTGCTAGAATCAAGAAACCGAGCAAGCTGCAGCCGGGCGGCAAGTATCTTTTGCTTGGACTGGCCCTGCGCTAACAGCGAGAAATCGATGATGCCACGCACTATGTTTGTGCGAAGTGATGGTGGCCCGTTTTGCGCCTCCAATGTCAGCGATTCGGAAATGGCCGAGCGGTTGAAATTGGCATTCAGGCGCACGTCAATCAGTTTCTCTGCTGCCTCCAGTTCACCATTGCGAGCTAGCAACTCCGCCAGATGCAGTGCGGATAGCGGTGACATTGGTGTATTAATAAGCTGCAAACCTCTCCTGGCGGCTTCATCCGTCTGTCCCAGATGTTCGGCCATCAGGGCAGTGTTAAGCTCGACAAAGAGATCAGGCGACGTGCCGGTCTCTTCGCCATCAGACTGTATTTTTGTCAAATGTGTGATGCCGGCATCACCCTGACCAGTGGCAACAAGGGCCCACGCCTTTATCAATGCTGCAAGCTGGCGCGAGGGGGAATGTTCGCTCATTGTGTCGGCAAGCACCATTACCGCCTGCCAGTCCTGGTCTCTGATGGCAATGGCGGTCGCTGGTTCGGCACTGAAGGCGGATGAGATGTTAAGCTGCTCCATCTGCCTGCCAAGCGCTGCTGCTTCGCTGATGTTTCCTTGATGATATTGTGTCATGAAGGTCTGGCGAAGCAGGTCGGCATTATCACTGTCATCACGCAGCGTTTCGAGGAAGAAATTTGCCGACTGGTCAATATCGTTGAAATAGAGCGCCTGGCGGGCTGCAAGGAAATTACCGGCGTTGCTTTCCGTTGTTGCCCCGACATGGCTTGGCTTGGCGGTGCCGTCAAAAACACTATCGGCCACATGGCTGTCTGTACAGCTGGCAAAACCAGTCACGAGCATGGATGCTAGGCCAAAACCTGCTAAATTGTGTGGGACAGATAAATGCCTGCGATCGGGTGCACTGATACCATCAAAGTGTCCCAAACTTCGCCATAATTGCATGTTCCCGCCCTTTACATATTCGGGTAATTCGGTCCACCACCACCTTCGGGTGTTACCCACACGATATTCTGCGTTGGATCTTTGATATCACAGGTTTTGCAATGGACACAGTTTTGTGCGTTGATCTGCAATCTGGCATCACCATCATCAGCCTTGACAATCTCATAGACTCCTGCGGGACAGTAGCGCTGTTCTGGTGCGTTATAAAGTGCAAGATTATGGGAGATCGGAACCGATGTGTCTTTTAGCTTCAGATGCACCGGCTGATTCTCCTCATGGTTTGTTCCCGACAGATAGACCGATGAATTGCGATCAAAACTGACTAAATTGTCTGGCTTTGGATAATTGATCTTTGGTGCATCGGACGCCTTTTTTAGGGCTTTATGGTCGTGATGGTTTTTTAGCGTCCATGGCGCCCGTCCACGAAGTAGATAGGTATCAAACGCGGCATGCGCGAGGCCAAGCCATAATCCCTTACCAAAACCAGGGCGAATGTTTCGCACTTTGTAGAGCTCTGGCCATAACCACGATTTCTGCAGCCTGTCTGAGTAGGATATTGGCTCATGACCGGGAGCCATCGTTTCAAGTGCTTCAAAAATCGCCTCTGCGGCAGTCATCCCTGATTTCATCGCAGTATGGGTACCCTTGATCTTTGGCACATTTAGGAAGCCGGCTGTGCATCCGACAAGGCAACCGCCGGGAAATGTAAGCTTCGGTATGGATTGAAATCCACCCTCGTTTAGTGCGCGTGCACCATAGGAAACACGACGGCCACCCTCAAAAACGGAGCGCACGGCTGGGTGGGTCTTGAAACGCTGGAACTCTTCGAAAGGTGAAAGATGTGGGTTGCTGTAATCAAGTGCCACAACATAGCCAACGGCAACCTGATTGCCATTGAGATGATAGAGGAAAGAGCCGCCGTATGTATCTGAGGCAAGTGGCCAGCCAACTGAGTGCCAAGCGAGACCCGGCTTCGCCTTCTCCGGTTCAATATCCCATAATTCCTTGATGCCAATGGCAAAGGTCTGCGGGTCCTTGCCTTCGCGTAAATCGAATTTTTCAAACAGTGTCTTGGTCAGATGGCCACGACAGCCCTCGGCGAAAATGGTTTGTTTGCCGACCAGCTCCATTCCCCGCATATAGTTATCTGTTGGTTCGCCATCCTTGCCAACTCCCATATCGCCGGTGGCGATGCCGCGAACCGCGCCCGACTTATCATAGAGTATTTCGGCAGCTGGAAAGCCAGGGTAAATCTCAACGCCAAGTGCCTCAGCCTGCTCACCAAGCCACCGGCAGAAATTGCCAAGCGAGATGATATAGTTGCCATGATTGTTCATACTTGGCGGTGTTGGTATCCGCCAGGCGGCAGTTTCGGTGAGGAACATGAATTTGTCATTAGTCACCGGCGCATCAAGCGGAGCGCCTTGCTCCTGCCAATCTGGGATCAGCTCATTGAGTGACCGCGGTTCCAGAACAGCACCTGATAGGATATGTGAGCCGATCTCGCCGCCCTTTTCAATCAGACAGACCTCGATGTCGCGGCCGGCCTCTGCGGCAAGCTGCTTAAGTTTAATTGCCGCTGATAGGCCAGATGGGCCTCCGCCAACAATCAGCACATCAAATTCCATGGTTTCGCGTTCCATTTCCCCAACCTCTAGCCCTTCTATTACGCTTTACGCTGCAAACATCCTAATTTTTTAGTATATATGGAGAGGACTTCATATTGGCTTTTTTGCCACAACCCAAGTAATCGAAATACGACGCTGTTTCATATGTCTGTGAACGATCTGACCCGTGACGAATTAATTGCCTGTCTTGCCTGGCAGGTTGCCTGCGGTGCTGATGAAGCGCTCGTCAATCAGCCGACGCATGATCAGACCTTTGTTCCCATTAAACTCTTCCTTTCAGACCCGCCCGCTACTAGGGCTGCCAAGGCAAAACCGGATCCAGTACAGGTAGCCCCAGCTGGCCCGTCGTCTCCCCCACAATCAGCGCTATCGCTGATTGAGCCCGCCACGGATGAGTTGACCACCATCACGACGCTCGCTGACCTGCGCAGCGCGCTCGAGCAGCTTGAGGGCTGCGCACTTAAGAACACGGCAAGCAATCTGGTTTTCTGTGATGGCAATCCGGGCGCGCGAGTGATGATCGTTGGTGAGGCTCCTGGTCGTGATGAGGATCGTGTCGGCCTTCCCTTTGTTGGTGCCGCAGGCCAGCTGCTTGACAGGATGCTGGCAAGCATTGGGCTGGACAGGTCGGTGGTCTATATCACCAATCTTCTGCCATGGCGGCCCCCAGGGAATCGGACGCCTACCGCTGAGGAAACACAGCTACTTCTGCCCTATTTGCGCCGCCATATTCAACTAGCCAAGCCGGAATATCTGTTGATTCTAGGCGGCTCGTCAGCGAAAGCCCTCCTCAGGACAAAGGATGGAATATTAAAATTGCGGGGCGTTTGGCGTGACGTAGATTTTGGTGATGGTGTCGTCCTGCCAACCCTTCCCAGCCTGCACCCAGCCTATTTGCTCCGCTCGCCGGCACAAAAACGCCTATCTTTTGATGATTTGCTTTCGCTGCGCGCAAGACTTGCTTAGTATTTAGTACCATGAGGAACCGTCATTATCACAATCCGTCCCGTCTTCTATTGTTTGCTGCTAGCATAATTATAGGTGTTGATTGTCTGCTTGGCGTCTTTTTTTTCATGCCGGCACAACCATCAGCCGCGCAGGAGGCAGGCGCAACGCTGCCACAACCGCTCAGCGATTTTGATGTTGGTCAGTATAAGCGGCTTTTCCATTTGCAGGAAGTCGGCCGGATGAAGCAGGCTGTCCGCGAAGCGGGCCGTGTCGAGAATGATATTCTGATTGGACATCTGCTGTCTAAGCGCTATCTGCATCCAACGGCGTGGCGATCCACTTACAAGCAGCTCTATCGCTGGCTTCACGTTTACAATGACCACCCAGATGCAAGCCGCATCTATTGGCTTGCCAAACGCCGACGGCCGGTAAATGCCGAGGCGCCGACAGCACCCAAGGCCGGATATCTTAATGGGTTCGGGTTAATCTCACAGAATGAATACCGGCCAAGCATTCCGCTCAGTTCTGCGGGCCGAGCGTCGCCGCGGACAACAAAGCGCATCGCCCGTGAAGTCCGCCGGGCCATTCGCCGTGGTTGGCCAACAGGTGCGTTAAAAGTTGTTGATGACCCAAAAAACAGACGTTACTTGACGAAAGTCGAAGAAGCCCAACTGCGCGGTGAAATTGCTCACGCCTATTTCATTTTTGGTCTCGATCAAAAGGCAATCCGAGAGGCACGGCATGCAATTGGTACTGGTCGAGGCTCTGCTTTCATGGGTTATTGGGCTGGGGGTTTGGCGGCATGGCGCAGCGGACAATTTGATCTAGCTGGGCAATTTTTCAGAGCGCTTGCAGAACAGGAGAGTGTCTTTGATGAGCTGCGGGGTTCAGCGGCTTTCTGGGCGCAGCGGGTGGCGCTGCGTCAGGGCAGGCCCGAGGAGGCTGCGCGGTTTCTCGATCTATCGGCCGGTGTACAGCATGGCTTCTATGGTGTCATCGCCCGGCAGGCTAGCGGCCAACAAATTGATATTTCATTCAATCTGCCGGCGCGTGATCCGGCCTTCCTGACCTGGCTTGGTGAGCAGAGGGGCGGCCAACGGCTTTTTGCCTTGATGCAGATCGGCCTGATCAATGATGCTGAGCGTGAAATGCGTTATCTTTGGGCTGACATTCCGGCTCATATGCGGTCATCGGCGTTACGTTTTGCGATTGATAACGGCATGGCCGGGCTTGCTTATCGCGCTGGCGCCCTGATGGACAAAAATGAAGGAAAAACTTGGTACGGGGCGCTCTATCCGGTACCAAAATTTGAGGCTGAATTCACCGTCGATCAAGCGCTCGTCTGGGCCATTGCCCGTCAGGAATCAGGTTTCAACCCGCGTGCAAAAAGTAGGGCAAAGGCTGCTGGTCTGATGCAGATTATGCCATCGACAGCATCTTTCATTATGCGTAAACGCTCCTACCGGTCACATGATCGTCATCTTTTGCTCAACCCGGTAATTAATCTTGAGATAGGACAGCGCTACATCCGTCACCTTCTTGAAGAACCGTTGATTGACGGCTCGCTTGTCAAATTGTTGGCGGCTTATAATGGCGGTCCGGGTAACCTCAGCAAATGGCTAAGCAAGGTAGACCACCAGGATGATCCGTTTCTGTTAATTGAGTCCATTCCCTCCCGCGAAACACGGTCGTATATAAAGAGTGTGGTAACGAATCTGGCGATGTACCGGATGCAGTTTGGTCAATCAGCACCAGCGCTAAAAGCGCTGGCTGCCGGGCGACGTGACACTTTTGTGTCGTTGATTGATCAGACTACCGTCAAGACCGCGCGGCTAGAGGCCAAACAGACGCAGTGACTCAGGAAGCCAAGAACCATGCGCAGCAGTGATGACCGAATCGATACATCCATTACCTTCCAGCCGGTAAATATTGCCGTGATGACGGTGTCTGACACGCGCAGGATTGAAGATGACCGTTCAGGTGATTTGCTCGCGTCACGCATCAAAGAGGATGGTCATGCTCTGGTAGCACGTACCATTGTTACCGATGATCAACCAAAGATCAGAGCGAGGCTTGTGGAATGGATTGGCGATTCGACGATTGATGTGGTAATTGCGACGGGTGGCTCTGGCCTCACTGGGCGCGATGTAACGCCGGAGGCTTTCCGGGCTGTTTTTGACAAGGAGATTGAGGGGTTTGGCGAATTATTCCGTCATCTTTCCTTTCAGAAGATCGGAACCTCGACAATGCAGTCACGGGCGCTTGCAGGTGTTGCGGGCGGCACATATCTGTTTGCTCTTCCGGGGTCGCCATCGGGGTGCCGTGATGGCTGGGATGAGATCCTTCGTTATCAGCTCGATATTCGTCACAAGCCTTGTAATTTTGTCGAGATCATGCCGCGACTGAGCGAATCCGTAACCCAGCGACGTCGAGGATAATGCCCGATCTCTGGCTCGAAAAGCGACATCTTGCGTCAGGCAGTGGCGATGTCATCGGAATTGATGAGGTTGGTCGTGGACCGTGGGCAGGTCCTGTGACAGCTGCTGCTTTTTGGATTAATCCGAATTGCTTTGATCAGCTTCCACCAGAGCTTGATGATTCGAAAAAGCTCAGTGCGGCAAAGCGTGCCTTAATCTTTGCCGCTCTGACAGGTAGTGATCATGCATTTAGTGTGGTGTCGATAGCAGCTGCTGAAATTGACCGGATTGGCATTCATGGCGCCACCTTTCTGGCAATGCGGCAGGCAGCCACAAAGTTGCAGGCGCTATTGATGAGCCGCTGGAATGCTACAGTCAGCCTGTGCCTTGTTGATGGTAATATTGACCCTGATTTGGGCATGCCGGTCAAGACGATTATAAAAGGGGATTCGCTGTCCTGTTCTATTGCAGCGGCATCCATTATTGCTAAGGAAACGCGGGATAATTTGATGCGCGATCTTGCCCTTGATCACGCTGTCTACGGCTGGGACAGCAACATGGGTTATGGGACAAAAAGTCATTCAGATGCCCTTCATGCATATGGTATCAGCGAGCATCACCGTCGCAGTTTTGCGCCAATAAAGCGGTTACTGCAACCCTGACTGGCCAAGCTGGCAGATCAAAGCATTAAGTTTTGCGACACACCTCCTGAAAGGACCGGGTCGGAGAAGTCCTGATTGGTTGAATGTGCATCCTGTCTGATGATGACCCACTAGATGAATGCTGTTTGCCAAAGAATGCCACAACATGTTGTGACTACTTTAACTTTGCCAGTTAACATGTTGACTTTGTGCTATAATATGATTCTTTTAGGTTTAGCTTGACGCGGAAATCAGTTGGTTTGATACACGATGGATAGGGTCGAGTCACAGTGATGAACCGGCCTTCTGGTAATGGATGGGAACGCAGATAGTGAAAACGAATGTAATCGAATGTGGTGAATGTACTGAGAAGCTGGCAAAACTTGCTAGCGGTTCGGTTGATCTCGTATTTGCCGACCCGCCCTACAACCTGCAGCTGGGCGGCGCCCTGTTACGCCCCGATCATACGCATGTTGATGCGGTCGATGAAGATTGGGATCAGTTCGACTCCCTCGCCGCCTATGATGCGTTCAGCCGTGGCTGGCTGACTGAAGCGCGCCGTGTTCTCAAGCCTGATGGAGCAATCTGGGTCATCGGTAGTTATCACAATATCTTTCGTATAGGTGCGATCCTCCAGGATCTGGATTTCTGGATTCTGAATGACGTGATCTGGCGAAAAACCAATCCGATGCCGAATTTCCGTGGGCGACGGTTTACCAATGCGCATGAAACGCTGATCTGGGCAGCAAAATCACAAAAGTCACGCTACACTTTTAATTACGAGGCAATGAAAACCTTGAATGAAGATGTGCAGATGCGCTCGGATTGGGAATTGCCAATCTGCACGGGTGCTGAGCGTTTGAAGAACGCTGGCAAGAAGGCGCACCCAACGCAAAAGCCTGAATCGCTTTTGTCCCGCATTCTCCTCGCTTCGACGAATTGTGATGATGTCATCCTTGACCCGTTTTTTGGCACTGGGACGACTGGTGCCGTTGCCAAGAGGCTGCGCCGTAACTTTATTGGCATTGAGCAGGACTCATCCTATGTCAAGCTGGCGCGAAAGCGGATTGCCGCCATCTCACCGATCGGCTCGTCCGATCTTCTGGCGACACTACCAAAACGGGCCAAGCCGAAAGTGCCGTTTGGCACTTTGATTGAGAGAGGAATTCTGCGCCCGGGTGACAGGCTATTTGATGTGCGTAGGCGCTTTTCAGCTCAGGTCCGTGTCGATGGATCGCTTGTCACCGCTAATCAGGAGATTGGGTCGATCCATACGCTGGGTGCCAAGCTGCAATCGCTGCCATCGTGCAACGGCTGGACATTCTGGCATGTGGAGCGTAACGGCACGGATGTATTGATTGACAGTTTTCGTGAAGAGCTGCGGAAATCGGGAGATGTTTGCAATAAGCCGGAATAGTGGTGTGGTTTGCTGAATGAAGGTTTGGCGCTGTTGGATGTGACGCTCATTGGTTCTTTGAGTATTACGCAAACCCTTCCTGTTTGTTTTCCGCTAGTTGAAAAACTCTGTTATTGTGTCCAATAACCGTGGTTTTTTTGACTAGGATAGCAATGCATACCCATGCGTTTTCTTCTGATATGAGTGAGCAGGTTAAGCGTATCCGTCAACGCACGAGTCGGCGGTATTTGGCGAATGTTGTTCGTATGCTGTTATCGCTATCATGTCTTATTGGTATTCAAATAGCCGTGTCGCTGTTCTTGGAAGACCAACATCTTCTTGGTGCACCCGATACGATCAGAATGTCGGCGCTGGTGATCACTGGCATTTCCCTTATCACATATCTGTTTGCCTTGCGCATTTTCAGATGGACACGGTTTCGTACTGGCGAGCAGCTCCTATTTGTGTGGTTGATTTTGGGTCTTTTTGGCACGCTCAGCCTGATGCTGTTCCGGCTTCCCTATTCGGTTACGTTCTTGGGGCTGGTTTACCCGACTGCAACCGTTATTCTGCTCCTGTTCGGTAAAAGCCTCTCAAAGCGTTCAAGCATGCGTATTGGTGTCCCAGCGCAGTTGTTCCCGCAGCTCGACAGCCGTGCTGGTGCCTTCGTTTCAATGGAAAGCGCATCCTTACCAGAAGACACTATCGATGCTGTGGTCGTTTCAGATGAACAGCTGGCAGACTCCAGTTGGACGCCGTTCCTTTCTTGGTGTGCGCTTAATGCTGTGCCGGTCATCATGCTTCATGATTATGTCGAGGCGCAGACAGGGCGTGTTGATCTCGAGAATTTTACATTCAACGACCTGCTTCGTGTGCGGTCATCTGATGCTCATCTGTTTGTAAAACGGTCTTTTGATATGATTTTTAGCTTGGCGTTTCTACTTTCTTTTGGCATTCCCATGATTCTGGTGGCGGTGTTGATCAAGCTCGAAACCACTGGACCAGCTATATTTGTGCAGCAGCGTGCCGGTTTGGGGGGCGCGTCCTTTGCCATGTATAAATTTAGATCGATGGTAGCCAATGCCGAAAGCGAAGGTGCGCAATTTGCATCAATGGGTGACAAGCGTGTAACGCATATTGGTAAATTCATAAGGAAATACCGTATCGATGAATTGCCGCAGCTTTACAATGTGTTGCGTGGTGATATGAGCCTTATTGGACCACGTCCTGAGCAGATGGAGTTGCTTGAAGAGCTCATTGAGAAAGTCCCGCTTTTTCCTTTACGCCACTCTGTGAGACCCGGGATTACGGGATGGGCGCAGGTTTGTCAGGGCTATGCCTCAGATATCGACAGCAGCAGCAAGAAAATCTCCTATGATCTTTTCTACATCAAGAATCTGTCTTTCCTACTTGATATGACGATTATCATGCGAACAATCAGGATTTTGCTTACAGGCTTTGGTTCGCGCTAATACTCATATGGCTGCAGAGCGGCAGTCGGGCATTTAGGCCAGTCGCGCCCCCCTCAGACTTGTCAGCTCAACGATGCTGACCGCTCCAGTCATAACAACCCCAACCTGTTTGACGAGTTACGTGAAAGCAGCCGGAGAACAGCCAGTTGCAACCAAATCGGCGCATAGAACAACGCGCCTATTTTGGAGTCGCCAGCTCGCCGGCAGCGATAGTGGCGCCTCGCTATATTCAAGCGCAAAGGATTGTTCCAGCACCTTGCCGGTTTAAAGACAATTATGGGCCCAAAATCCAGTTACATGGCCAATGGCAGGGCAAAAAAGAAAGCCACGCGCATCGATGCTACCGATAAAGTCTGGCTTTCTGGGCAGCGCGAGGTCACACAGCACAGGCATTGCGGCCTCTAATACCACCCGGTCTTCCAGACTTGGGCTTATGTCATAACAGGTGATGCCCTCTTTTGAAAAATACAGGTGTTTTCGAAATTAAACGGTCGAAATTAACTGGCATTAGCATCTAGGATTTTTCGCTCTAGGCGCCGGCGATGCAGGACAGGTTCGGTGTATCCTGATGGTTGCGTCCGCCCCTCAAAAACGAGATCGCAGGCAGCTTGGAAGGCAATGGATGCGTCAAAATCATTTGCCATTGGCCGATAGAGAGGGTCGCCCTCATTCTGCCGATCCACTACCGCAGCCATTTCCTTCATGATTTCCATGGCAAGCTGCTGTGAGCAGACGCCATGATGAATCCAATTCGCAATATGTTGAGAGGAAATCCGAAGGGTTGCCCGGTCCTCCATTAGACCAATATTATGAATGTCCGGAACCTTCGAGCAGCCTATACCCTGATCAACCCATCGTACCACGTAGCCGAGAATACTCTGGGCATTGTTCCGCAATTCTTGACGAATATCATTATCCGACCAGTTTGGACGGGATGCGGTGGGCACAGATAGGATTTCTTTGCGGCTTGCAGGTTTGCGTGTAGATAGCAATTGCTGTCGGTCACGTACATTTACCTCGTGGTAATGCAGGGCATGCAATGTTGCCGCGGTCGGTGAAGGTACCCAGGCACAATTGGCACCTGCCAGAGGATGATTAATTTTCTGTTCCATCATATTGGCCATCAGATCGGGCATAGCCCACATGCCTTTGCCGATCTGCGCCTTGCCACCAAGGCCACAGGCAAGTCCTATATCCACATTTCTATCTTCATAAGCCCTGATCCACGCTGCATTTTTCATTTCACCCTTGCGGATCATGGCGCCAGCTTCCATCGACGTGTGTATCTCGTCACCTGTTCGGTCGAGAAATCCGGTATTGATAAATACGACACGCTTGCTTGCGACACGGATACATTCTTTCAGATTAATAGTTGTGCGGCGCTCTTCATCCATGATTCCCATCTTGATGGTGTTGGTATCAAGTCCCAGAACATCCTCGACCGCGGCAAAGATTTCTGTGGCAAAGTTCACTTCATCTGGCCCATGCATTTTGGGCTTTACGATATAGACCGACCCTGTCGCCGAGTTCGCCTTTCGTTGCAGATCGGGAAGTGCTCCGGCAACCGTCATGAAAGCGTCCATGATGCCTTCTGGCACTTCGCTGCCATCGGCAAGAAGAATGGCAGGATTGGTCATCAAATGGCCGACATTGCGAACCAGCATCAACGCACGTCCGTGAAGCACCGCTTCGCTTCCATCCGGTCTTGTGAAGCAAATATCATCGACTAGTTTGCGTGTGACGGTTTTTCCTGCCTTCTCAAACGTGTCCTGAAGCGTCCCCCGCATCAACTTGTTCCAGTTGCCATAGGCGAGGATTTTATCCGTCGCATCCACCGCGGCGATTGAGTCCTCGCAATCCATTATGCTAGAAATCGCCGCCTCGATGCGCACATCATTAACGCCGGCTGGATCATCCTTACCAATGACGCCAGCATGATCTATCATAATCTGCATATGCAGTTCATTGTTGGTTAAAATGATCGACTTTGGGCTGGCCGAATCGCCAGTATAACCGGTAAACGAGTTAGCATTGGCAAGCGTGGTGCTGCCTCCCCCACATTCGATCTCAAGTGCGCAATTAATAATCGCGAGATTGGTGACATCAGCCCACGAGGCGTTGGCCAGTGGTGTAGCTTTGTCCAGAGTTTCGCGCACATATGCAATGACCTTTTGACCGCGTATTGCATCGTACTTAGATGTTTGTGCTTTGTGATTGGTCTGCGGAATCACATCGGTTCCATAGAGTGCGTCATAAAGGCTGCCAAAGCGAGCATTTGCGGCATTCAACGCATAGCGGGCGTTGGTGATCGGCACAACCAGTTGGGGTCCCGCCACGCGGGCAATCTCAGCGTCCACGTCTGCTGTTGCGACCTCAAAATTGGGTCCCTCATCGAGCAAATAGCCAATATCTGTTAGAAATGTCTCATAAGCATTCTGGTCGATGCCATTCTGTGCGTTTTCTTTTAGCCAAATATTGATCTGATCTTGCATTTTCTGTCTGATGGCCAGCAATTCTCGATTGCGTGGCGCCAGTGCATGAACCGATTTGTCAAACCCTTCCCAGAAATGGTCAGCCGATATCGAGGTGCCTTCCAGAAGCTCATCATTGACGAAATTATACAGAGCCGTGTTGACGGTAAGGTTTCCACAGTTTGTGAAATTAGTCATGAGTTCACTCCAAAGTGATAAGGGCAGGTAAAAAGCACGAAAAAAGCATGTCTAAATACAGGCAAACCGCGCCATATAACAAGCTTTTTCGACCCTTAAATAGCGAAAAAACTACAGAATTCAACATCCATTCCTGCATGGTGAATGTTGGATAAATGGCCACTTTATGACGTCAGTTTTTACGCCGCCTAACCAAACGACCATCTGATACCAGCATCGGCCAATGTGGCCTGAATCTCCGAGACAAGCTGCGACAATGCTTCTGGGCTGAAAGCTTCAGCGCGGGCGACAAGCGTCGCTTCGGTGTTCGAGGCGCGGATTAGCCACCATCCGGTAGTGCTAGTCACGCGAACGCCGTCAATTGTATTGATCGCCTCCGGGGCATGACTCTGCGTGACGATAGCTTGCAATTTTTCCATTACGGCAAATTTCCTGTCATCGGCACAATCAATCCGCAATTCGGGTGTTGCATGCTGTTTTGGCAAACCATCCATGAAGGCGGTGATGGATTGGCCGGTGCTAACCATTTGGGTGAGGATGCGCAGCGCCACGTAGATGGCGTCGTCAAATCCGAAATAATCATCTGCAATGAAGATATGACCTGACATTTCGCCGGCCAAGGGCGAACCAGTTTCCGCCATTTTCTTTTTCATATGGCTGTGCCCGGTTTTCCATATTGCCGCATCTCCCCCTGCAGCAGTTAACATATCCAAAGCTAACTGTGATGATTTTATATCAAGCAGAAAGGTCTCACCTGGGTGCCGTTTGGCGACATCCTGAGCAAGGTAGGCCGTCAAAAGATCGCCCGGCACTTGTCGGCCTTGAGCATCAACGACGCCAATGCGGTCACCATCTCCATCAAAACCTATTCCCAGGTCGGCCGCTTCTGATTTGACTGCTGCCCGCAGGATTTCCAGTGTTTTAGGGTCCACCGGATTGGGATGGTGGTTGGGAAAAGTGCCATCGACCTCGGAGAAAAGGACCTGATGTTTTCCTGTCAGACGCCTAACTACTGCCTCAGTGACCGGCCCGCTGGCACCATTGCCACAATCCCATACAACCGACAGATCGCCGGCGTCAGCAGACTGCAAAAGCCGGTTTATGTATTCATTAAATATTGACTGCACTTCACATTTACCCCCTTTTTTCGGGGGAACGCCTGCGGCGCATCGGGCACCAAGATCGGTGATTTCCTCACCAAAAAATGACTTCCCGTCCATGACCATCTTGAAACCGTTATGTGTTGGCGGATTGTGGCTGCCAGTAACTTGGATCGCGCCGTTTGCATCAAGATGCGTCGCAGCAAAATACAGCATTGGTGTCGGTCCACAGCCAATATTCGTTACATTAGCGCCGCCATCAACCAATCCGTCGATCAAGGCAGCGGCAAGCTGTGGGGATGAGAGGCGCCCATCTCGGCCGACAACAACTTTGTTTCCCAACGACTTGCTGGCAAGGCAGGCGGCGAAAGCACGGCCAATTGCTGTTGCGTCCGCGGGGCTGAGGGTTTGATTGTAAACGCCACGAATATCATAGGCACGCAGAATGCTGGGGTGAAGGGTAACGGTATTCATGAGAGCCGACCCCTGATCCAGCTCATCAGTTCAGGAGCAAGTGTCTCATTCGCCATACCAAAGGCAATATTTGCTTGCAAAAATCCGACCTTTGATCCGCAGTCGAAGCGTTCCCCAGAAAAGCGAAAGCCATAAAATTCAGATTTTCCAATCTGCTGGGCCAGTGCATCTGTGAGCTGGATTTCGTCACCCACACTTCGCTCACTATTGGATAAGGTCTGAAAAACCGTCGGCTCGATAATATAGCGGCCAACAACGGCAATGGTTGATGGGGCGTCTTTGGGCTCCGGTTTTTCAACAAGCCCCTTGACCTCGACCAGTTTGCCGTCATCTTTGCCAGGTGTGATGATGCCATAGGATTGGGTCTGGTCTGTTGGAACATTCATCGCTGCAACCATATTTCCGCCCCGGTAATGCGCTACCATTTCCGCAATACAGCTTTGGCCAAGAATTAGATCGTCTGCCAGCAAAATGGCCACGGGCTCATCATGGACCATATTTCGAGCGCACCAGACGGCATGTCCAAGGCCCGCCGGGTCCTGCTGTCTAACATAACTCACCGATCCTGGTTTGTGGATCATGTCATGTACCATTGCAAGCGCGTCAGCCTTGCCTTTGGTGATGAGAGTTTTTTCTAACTCGAAGGAATGATCAAAATGATCCTCGATGGCGCTCTTGTTTCGACCCGTTACAAAGATAAATTCATCTATACCAGCAGCGGCTGCCTCTTCTACTGCATATTGGATTAGAGGTTTGTCCACTACAGGCAGCATTTCCTTGGGCAGGGCCTTTGTTGCGGGCAGGAATCTGGTGCCCAGACCACCAACCGGAAAAATCGCTTTTTTGATCATCAAACAACTTTCATTGGCAAGGAGGAAGTTCGGCTATTGATAAACATGAATTACCGCTCCATAAAGAGATGGTCAAGCAACACCGGGCGACAAGAGTGAAATCAATGTCCGCAGAGGCAATTTCCGATATTTTGACGCGATCCGCTTCTGTCAAGCTAGCGACGGCAGAGCAGTGCAGCGATGCCGCCTTTGAGGCAAGCAGGATGATAGCAACTGCGCTTAAGGGTGGTGGTAAATTAATGATCTGTGGTAACGGTGGCTCTGCTGGTGATGCGCAACATCTAGCAGCTGAATTTGTTGCGACACTTGATCACCAGCGACCGCGTGCGGGGCTCGCCGCGATCGCTCTGACCACTGATACCTCTCTTATCACAGCCTATTCAAATGATTTTGGCTTTGACGGCATCTTTTCACGTCAGGTGGAAACGCTCGGCCGGAAAGGTGATGTTCTGGTCGGTATTTCAACGAGTGGGAATTCAAAAAATGTCGTTGCTGCGATGAATGCTGCAAGGGCCGGTGGCATCAGCACAATTGCCTTTAGTGGTGAAGCAGGCGGTGAGATTTGTGATCATGCTGATATTACCATTTGCGTTCCTAGCCAAACGACGATGCATATTCAAGAAGCTCATATAGCACTTGGCCATGTTATCACACTCACCGTTGAGCAGCTTCTTGGTCATGGCTGATTCCAAGGGGGTGCGGCAGATGTAGCCGGGAAACTGATCATTAATCTTTGGGGAATGGTAACATGAAAATTGCGATTATAGGTACTGGTTATGTCGGCCTTGTGTCTGGCGCGTGTTTTTCAGAGTTTGGTTTTGACGTTACCTGCATCGACAATGATGCTGACAAAATTGCAAGACTTGCCGCTGGCGTGATGCCGATTTATGAGCCTGGGCTAGAAGATTTGGTCACGCGCAACGTGGATGCCGACAGGTTGCATTTTTCTACTGATATTGGCCCGGCAGTAACGGCCGCAGATGCAGTTTTTATCGCTGTTGGCACCCCCACGCGCCGTGGTGATGGACATGCTGACCTGACCTATGTCTATGCTGTTGCCGAGGAGATTGCATCCCACCTTAGGGGCTATACCGTTGTGATCACCAAATCGACGGTTCCTGTTGGCACTGGCAGAGAGGTAAGTGCAATCATTCGCAAGGCCAATGCCAACGCTGATTTTGACGTTGCCTCAAACCCTGAATTTCTGCGTGAGGGTGCAGCAATTGGTGACTTCATGCGACCGGACCGGGTGGTGGTTGGCACTGAATCCGACCGCGCCAGAGACGTTCTGCGGGCGCTTTACCGGCCACTTTTTCTGATTGAGACCCCTATTATGTTCACCGGTCTCGAGACCGCAGAGTTGATCAAATATGCAGGCAATGCGTTTCTTGCCGTTAAAATTTCCTACATCAACCAGATGGCAGATCTTTGCGAAGCAGTTGGTGCGAATGTGCATGATGTTGCCAAGGGCATCGGACTCGATAAACGGATTGGTAGTAAATTTCTACACCCGGGGCCGGGCTACGGTGGTTCATGTTTTCCTAAGGATACATTGGCCCTAGTTAGAACTGCACAGGCTCATGATGTTCGCATAGGCATCGTCAATGAGGTTGTTGACTATAATGATGCGCGCAAACAATCCATGTCGAGGCGGGTCATTAGGGCGCTTCACGGCGAGGTTGAGGGCAAGAGCATCGCGATTTTGGGTCTTGCCTTCAAACCGGAGACAGATGATATGAGGGACAGTCCGTCACTAGATATCATTCCGCACCTGTTGGCGGCAGGCGCAGACATCCGCGTTTATGATCCAAAAGCAATGGAAGAGGCAAAGCCTCTCTTGCCAAGTTCGGTTCATTTTGCTGAGAATGCCGAAGACTGTATCGCCGATGCTGATGCCGTTGTTTTGGTGACAGAATGGAATGAGTTTAGGGCTTTGACGCCAAAGCGCTACATTACCTTATTGAGAGGCAGTGTTATGGTAGATCTGAGGAATGTATATTCCCCAGAAGAAATGACTAGATCAGGTTTGGATTATTTTTCCATTGGCCGTCCCGCATAAAAAACATGCTATGATAAGGAAAAACTTCAATATTTTTTAGGGACAAATAAAAACGTCCCATTTAAGTCGTTGGTGCCTTCTTTCATTGCAATCAGCGTCAGAAAGGAGGTCGAAATCGCTCCTTTTCTCTGTTTTATGTTTGGATGTTTTTTGAAGAAAATGGAAATGCCATGACTCTTTAATCTGTGCACATTGGCATTGGTCTCCATTTGGGTGGTTACTTTGGAGGTGAGCTTGGACATTTTTTGCAAACAAAATAATAAATGCTGAGAACGCTAAAACAAAAGTAATCTTGATGGAAACCATGTTTCGCGCCCCTTTTTTAGTTGCTCTTGAGCTTTTTTGCCAAAATGTTAATCCATGATAATTGATGGTTCAGGTGGAATATTCAAGGGAAACAATTTTTCGCTCATTATTTATGGTATTTTAAGAATGAACGCTGATCAATTCATACAAAAAGCAATGTCTTTAGCTAAAAAAGGTGAGACGGAAAAAGCCGTGGCATTATTAAGACAAGTGTTGGCTAAATATCCTTCAAATAAAAGAGCTCAAAATGGGGTGAGAAAATTATTTGTAAACGCAGACCACAACCAAGTTTCTCACCCTCCAAAAGCTGCAATTGATGAAATCATTACTTGCCAAAAACGCAGTGAATTTTTGCTTGCTATCAAAAAATCTGAGCAAGTTCTTGAGAGTTTTCCATATTCATTCTTTATGTGGAATTTGTTGGGTGTTTTGTACAAAAAAGTTGGAGAGAAAAAAAAATCAACAGACGCCTATCACAATGCGTTGTTGATTAATCCAGATTATGCTGAGGCATACTTTAATATTGGTAATTCTCTTTTCCATCAGGGCTTATTTGAAGAGGCTGAAAAAGCATTCGCAAAGGCAGCAAATCTTCAGCCAAAAAACGCCAGAAACTTCTTTAATTTAGCACATGTTCATAACGAACAAGGCAAAATTGAAATAGCTGAAAACGATCTACAAACAGCAATAGAGCTTGATGAAAATTATGCCGAGGCATTTCATTTATTGGCTCAAATTTACCATAAAAAAGGTGCTATAGATTTGGCATTAATTAATTTTGAAAAATCCATAAGTTCAAAACCGGATTACCCTGAGGCATATAACAACATGAGCAATGTTTTGTGGGATTTAGGAAGAGCAGAAGAAGCCATCGAAGCGCTCGAGAGAGCTGTGACGTTGAAACCTAGTTTGTTTGGTGCAGCTAGCAAAAAAGCATATTTCTTAGCTAGTAAAAATATTTGTGGGACGAAGTGCTATCTTGATGAGGTAACGCGTTTAAATAGAAGAATAAGAGAAAATTTGGCCACTTCATTTGTTTTTGAGAAAAAACGACTTGTTAATGACAGAGTCAGATTGGGATTTGTTTCAGCTGATTTCCGAGACCATCCCGTTGGTTATTTCTTAGAGAGTCTTATCAGAAACTTGAACAAAGATAAGCTAGACTGTTTGGCATTTAGCAACTCGCCTGAAGAGACGACATTGACAAAAAGGATCAAGTCCCAATTTACAGAATGGCATTCGATATATGGAATGACAGATACGGATGCGGCTTCGCTTATTTACGAGGCAAAACCCGATGTACTGATAGATCTTTCTGGCCACACTGGTGGAAACAGACTGCCTGTTTTTGCTTTACGGCCGGCCCCAATTCAAGCGACCTGGCTTGGATATTTTGCATCAACGGGCATAGAAGCTATGGATTATATTATAGGTGATAAATTTGTTACGCCGCATGATTCGCAATGTGAATTTACAGAAAAGATTATTCAACTGCCAGGTTGTTATTTGTGTTTTTCCGAACCTGAATTCAATATTGAAGTTGGACCGCCTCCTTCCATAAAAAATAAAAATATTACATTTGGTTGTTTAAATAGAGCAGATAAAATATCAAAAGAAGTAATAAGTGTTTGGAGCCAAATTTTAAAAAAGGTCCCAAAATCCCAGCTTTTTTTCAGAGGTGGAGGATATAGTGGCAAAGTCAGCAGTAGCATAATTGATAATTTTGAGAGTTTTGGGGTAGAAAAATACCGTTTGAAATTTGCGGAAATGACGAGTCGCAAGAGATTTCTTTCGTCTTATAATCAGATAGATGTTGCGCTAGACCCCTTCCCATACCCTGGAGGTACTTCGACCTGCGAGGCGCTTTGGATGGGGGTGCCCGTAATCACAAAAAAGGGGTTTAACTTTCTCTCCAGAATGGGCGAAACCATCCTCCATAACACTGGAAATGGAGATCTTTGTGCCAGAAACAATGAAGAGTATGTGTCGAACGCAGTGGAGTTGGTAAAAGACATTTCATTTTTGAGCAAAACCAGAGCAAAGCAACGTGAGCAGGTTTTGAAAAGCTGTATTTTTGACGCTAAGTCATTTGCTACCAATTTCGAAAATATGATTTTTAAATTGAACAAAATAAATGAGAAATAGAACATGGATTCGTCAATTTTAGTTGCTGGTGGGGCAGGTTTCCTTGGCTCTCACCTTTGTGATCGTCTTTTGCGGCAGAGAAAAAAAGTAATTTGCTTGGATAATTTCCTGACTGGACGAAAAGAAAACATTGCTCATCTCCTTAGAAACAACGATTTTCATTTAATTGAGCATGATGTTTGGGAGCCAATTCACGTCCGGATTTTCGAGTCTTTTAACACACAGATATGTCAAATCTATAATATGGCTTGTCCTGCCAGTCCAGTAGCTTATCAACAAGACCCTTTATCCACCACAAAAACAGCAATCCTTGGTGCACTTAATATGCTTGATTTAGCTGGTGAGACAAAAGCGACCATCTTTCAGGCTTCAACTTCTGAAGTTTATGGTGATCCTGAAGTGCATCCCCAGAAAGAAACATACTGGGGCCATGTTAATCCGATTGGTCTCCGCGCATGTTATGATGAAGGAAAGCGGTGCGCTGAAACACTGTTCTTTGACCATTACAGACAATTTGGAACGAACATCAAGGTTGCGAGGATATTCAATACCTACGGCCCAAAAATGCAAATCGATGATGGACGTGTCGTAAGTAATTTCATAGTTCAAGCGTTGAAGGGAGAGGACATAACGATCTATGGTGATGGTAAGCAAACGAGATCCTTTTGTTACGTCGATGATCTCATTGAGGGGATCTTAGCTTTTGTTGATTGTGATCCAGTTGCGAGTCCGTTTAATATCGGCAACCCTTGTGAGACTTCGGTAGGCGATTTGGCTAAATTGATTTGCAAAGTCTCGAATTCAAAAAGCAGAGTTGTTTTTAGACCCTTACCGTCTGATGACCCTTCCAGACGTCAACCAGATATAAGTGCAATACGTGATCAGACTGGCTGGACACCAAAGGTATCGTTGGAAGAGGGCCTAGAAGAAACTGTAAAGTATTTTAGGGAAGCAATATCTTGACATATTTGTGACACGTCTCAAATACCTCGCTGTCTGTTGTAACTGATTTCTGGCAACTCTAACTCTCATGAATTGCTAGACAATTTTCTCGGTCAACGCATTGCAGGCGATATCCAAGTTTGTTGAGAAGTTTGATTGTGCTTGCAAATTTGGGGCCTAAATTGTGAGTACCGTCGGCGTGTTTGTGCTCAAATAAAATCGCTTTAGGTTGTATTTTATCGAATGGGAAATTTTTAATTATCTCAACGTCGTGACCTTCGGTATCTAAGTATAGCAAGTTTATATCCACACACTTCATCGCGTTTAGCAGGTTCTCTGCGGAAATACATGGCACTCTTATTTTTTCAATGTATCCAATCATCCTTTTGTCGTGATTTGTTGCATGTTCTTTGTTTAAAGAGCCAAGCTGATCTCCATAATGTTGCAGTCTATTTGCATTCTGCGTAGGAGCGAAAAAGTCAACCATATCCACTGTTTTATTCGTTACACATTTGTTTACTAGAAAAACATTTTTCAATTTAGAGTGTGTTTTGATTAGTGTTTTGAATAAATGTGGTACCGGTTCGACAAGGCACACTTTCCCGTACTCTGCAGCCTCCTTAACAAAGTATTTTGTTTTCAAACCGTTGTGAGCCCCAATCATCAAAAGAGCATAGTCTTTTGTATTTTCGAGAGAGAACCCTCTATAATAGCGCGGGTTGAATGGACGCTGTTTTGAACGAATTGGTGCTTCAATTCCAATTTTTGCCAGCAACTTTTCAACAATAAAGCTCATGTTTGTGGATACTTTCGGTGATACGAGAAACTTTAGCCTACTCTGAAAAGGTGTCATCTCTGACAACTGTATACCTTAAGGATTAAGACAACGCCACCTTTGCATATGGTTCTATCCGTTAAAAATTACATTAATTTTCAGATATATACTGTTGATGACTAAGTTCATTTGGGTTATCAAAAAATGATAGGTTAAGGGAGCAAACTCCTTTACTTGCTCTAAGCTTGGTGAATTCAGAAAATTTAATTAAGCTTTACAAAATTTTTGTGATTGCGCTTACAAAACAATTACAGCCATCTAATTTTGCGTATTATATTTGTATTAGGAGTCGAACAATTTGTGAATATGAGAGTGCTTATCACGAAATTTTGATTTGAACTACACGTGAAAAATTGAAAGCTTTGAGGCGTGGGTTGACAATGCAAATTCCAACAAAAAAAATTGATCCTGATTTAGCTGAGCTAAAAAACATACACGATTTATTTATTGAAAAAAAATTTCCCGATACAAAAAATTATATCTTGAGTATTCTCCCACATTATCCAAATTCTGCTCTTCTTTTTAATGTTCTTGGTTTGGTTGATTTCAATCTAAAAGATTATGAATGTGCAAAACAAAACTATTACAAAGCAATAGAGCTTAAGCCAAACTTCCCCGATCCGTTAAATAATCTTGGAATGGTAGAAAGGCTGCTGGGAAATTATCAGGGTGCGATTAATGCATTCAAAAAGTCAATAACACTTAAACCTGATTACTCAGAGGCATTTTTCAATTTGGCAAATCTTTATTTGCAAATTTCTGACTTTTCGGAGGCGGAGATTAATTACAAGTTCGCCTTGGAAATAAATCCAAGGCTTACCCAAGCATCACAAAATCTTGGTGCTACGTTTTTGAAAATGGGACGCAAGAAAGACGCTGCTAATATATTTGAGTCAGCTTTAGAATATTCACCAAATGACACTGAGATTTTATTGAGTTTGGGCGGAGTGCATAAGGATACGGGAGAACTAAGCCAATCGTTAAAATGTTACGAGAAAATTCGAGCAAATAATAGTGATCATGTGGAGTCGTTTGCTCGCTGGATGAGTCTGAAGGTACAGTTGGGTGATTTTTCAGCAATTAACACTGCATTGATATTTCACGTCTCCCCATCATTGGCTGAAAAGCTTGAAAACCACCCACGATTTCAGATTTATAAATCCATTTTTGATTTTTTAGTTAAGGACTTGGAATCTTGTAAATACCATCTAGAAAGATACGCTTATCTACAGTCGATGAAAGAAGCAACTAGCTTATCGGATAAAAATCGTCAATTTTGCAATGCCTTTTATGGCATACTGTCCCGCTTGGTCAAAAAAATATCAGTAGATGACTTGAAAACGAATAATGAGGTATTTCACTTTGGCGAGAGCCATTGCCTCAGTTTTGCTCATCGTTTGATCACAAAAAACGGTCTTCAAAAATACATTACACCGGTGATCACTTTTGGCGCGAAAGCATTTCATTTTTCCACGCAAGAAAACAACAATTTTAAAGCAATAACCTTGCAAAACCTGAACAGAATTCCGAGAAATTCAGACGTTTTTTTATCTTTTGGCGAAATTGATTGCAGATTGAGCGAAGGCATTCTACCAGCGCAAAAAAAGACTAATGCAAAAATTAAAACGCTAGTTGAGAAAACGGTCGACGGTTACGTGAAGTGGTTTTTAGATTCCAACACCACAAACAACCATTCATTTTGGTTTTTTAATGTCCCCGCACCAGTTTTCCGTAATGATCGATCATCAGACGATAATGAGGCAGTAGCGGAAGTTGTAATGCTTTTCAATGATAGGCTGGTTTCTAATTTAGGAAAAAATCATTTGCGATTGATTGACGTTTACAATGGAACGAATAACAATCTCGGGTTCTCCAACCTCAAACACCACATCGATGGCATCCACTTGGGTGATTCTATGATCAATGAAATAGAACATCAACTTTTTGCTTAATGGAGTATTTCTACGCGCCCTTACAAGAGATCAGAAAAGTCAAAGAAATTTGATACCGATACCCATTAACCACCGTAAAATGAAGGGTATTTTATCTTGGCGTCTTAACCACTTCTCATGTTTGAACATACATCTAAATGCTTGCAACTAACTGTCAAAATTATTTTAGAACTCGCTTTTGCTAAAGTCCTTTTGTTAATCACGCTAGGGCCGAGGGTGTTGTCATTAGTTGGTTTTGGCATATCATATCGCTGGAACAAGGCTTTTAATATCTGGGTGGACTTTTAAACTTATCTTTGCCACTTGTTTGTTTTGTCTGGCTGGCAAGGTTTCGTTCGCATTATTGAAGGTCGCGCTTATAGCATCAAAATTTCTTCATTGTTTCTCATGCACTGTGATTTTTTTTGGATTTATCCAGGCATTAAATCGAACGATACGATGATTCTTTCACTGTTTGTCGAGAAGGGGATCGTCTCGTGATACAGCGATGATGGAAAAAGAACTATGTCCCCCACATTTGGATTATAAATTACCTCAGGCGCAACGATTTCGCGAAACTTTGGATTACCAAGACTGAACTTTATAGCGCCTTCATCTTTATCCAATGGCGGAACTACTTTTAAATAAATGACACCGCTTAACCAACCGTCTTGATGAATGTGCATCGTATTGTAGCCTTGTTCCTTTAGCACAACGTGCCATCCCTTTATTTTTTTTTGATCTGGCCAGTCGTTTACAAATGTGCAGTCCTGCTCCTTAAATTTTTCGTAGTAATTGTCGATTTCATTATAAATGATTTTTTTTAAGACCATCACGTTCTCTTTTGGAAAATTAAATAAATTACTCGATGTCTGAAACCCCCCCCGAACCGATTGCGCGTTTGGCTGCCAAACCTTTGGAACAGAATGCAAATCATCAATCACTTTTGTAACAAAAGATTTTGTATTTCTCACATGTTCTGAAATATTTGAGAAATATAAGTAATCAAGCGAATTGCCACAGAATTTATTTTGAAAAGCTTTCTTCTGCGTTCCCTGCATAAATGATGCGAATGCTGCTACTCCCAGATTGTGAGCGTCCACATCTGCCTTTTCCTCAAGACGCTGATAAATTTCAGCATTTTTTCCAAGGGAGAACAAGCATTCTAGCGAATGCAATCGATCATAAAAGGTGTTATAACTATCGAAAAGTTCGAGGGCCTTTTCATATTTTTTTTGCCTGTAAAAAATACCGGCTTTGCTGATCATTTTTGGAGAGTGTATTGGTTCAAGTGACGCATATTGCCTGTAACATTCCTCGGCTTCCTCAGTCAGACTCAATTCCTGAAGAACAACACCCAAATCGTCATACGCACCTGCATAATCAGGTTTTAAAAGGATGGCTTTTTCAAAACAGGATTTAGCCTCGGTTAAATCGCCAATCTGCTTGAATAAAGTACCCAGATACTGATGAGCCTCTGGTAAGTCATCTCTAGATAAAATTGCATTATTGCAACTTATAAATGCAGCATCTATGTCACCTAATTCTCCTAAAACCCTGCTTAAACTAAGATGGGCATTTGTATAATTAGATTTGAGCGAGATGGCTTGTTTAAGGCTTGTTTCAGCATCACGCAACCTACCCATTTCTTGAAGAGTAATACCAAGATTATTATGAGCTTCAGCGTACTTTGGCTGCAACTCTACGGCTCGCCGATAACTTGTCTCGGCCTCCTCTAACTGTCCTTTTTCTCGATAAATTATGCCCAGATTGTTGTGCGCTTCAGCAAAAGTCGGTTGCAACTCTATTGCTTGGCGGTAATTTGCCTCGGCTTCTTTTATTTGGCCCAATTGTTTTTTGATAACGCCTAAATTATTGTACGGCTTTGCGGATTTCGATTTCAGTTCTATCGCCCGCTCATAACTCTTGGCGGCAACGTTTAGCCGTCCCAATTCTTGAAGAGTAATACCTAAATTTGTATGGGCCTCAGAATCGTCGGGGGCCAATTCAACCGCTTTTTCATTGGGTATCAAAGATTCCTTTAGCCGGCCCGTTCGTTTCATCACTGCACCTAGGACCTTCCAGGCGAGCTCATGCTCTGGACACTTTTTTGTCATAGATATTGCTTGTTTTTCAGCGGATTCAAATTTTCCAGCGTTGAAAAAATTTAATAAATCTGAAATGTCAAATTGGGAGGGGTATATTCCATCGGCCACTTTTTTCAACTGAGTCCATTGTGTCGCAAATTCTTTTGAGGCAATACCATTCTTTTCAACCTTGGATATTGCTTCTTGTGCCTGTGTGAAACGCTCGATTTTAATTAGTGTGTTCACATAGTTTAACCAGAACTGCTCAGATCGTGGGTCTTCGTCTAATGCATTTTTTAACAAGGCAATAGCGTCTTCATTTTTATTTAGTGAGACTGCTATTAAACCCAGATTATGGTTTGCTTGAGGATGCTTTGGCTTGGCACGCAGTATCGACCTATATAGTTTTTCGGCTTCTCCAAGATTTCCTTTTTGATGAGCCTCAATTCCGCGTTGCAGTGTTTGTTCGATGGTTAGTTCCATTTAATCTTTACCAAACTTGCAAGTGTCTTATTTTTTAGCATTTGTTTTGGTGGCCCTACTTTTTAAATCAAAAGCACCAATGATCACGTTACAAAAATTTGTCTTTTTCAGGAAGAAAAAGATCATTAATGACGATCAAACAAAGCCAGAGAGTGAATAATCATTGGTTCCAATGGTTTCAAAAGTCCACGCAGTTGCATCAGGTCGGGAAAGCGATGCTGGAGATCAGAGGGAACAGCACGAGAGAAGTAGTACGCGCCGTTTCGATTGTAAAAATATACCAGAGACCTTACCCACACCACAGAAACACGTTCCTGTTCCAGAACGTTAATCGTTTGGAAACAGTCACTTGAACCACAGTCTACGGACCTTTTGGCCTGAAAATTGGAGCGGGTGAAGGGATTCGAACCCTCGACCCCAACCTTGGCAAGGTTGTGCTCTACCACTGAGCTACACCCGCGTCGCATCTGCTTTTTGAGGCGTGATGCGGTTATTGCGACCAACTGCCCGATGGTATAATCTAAGAGCTGAAACCTTGCAAGCGACAAATGAGCTTGCCGCTTGGTGATGCACTAAAACCCTGCGGCGCCTATTTCTGCTAGGGACATCGACTTGTCAACACTGGCCCGATCTATTTTTTGTTTGCCTGTCATTTCTGGTCGCCCTGAGCCGTGGGATAACCTTTATGTAACTGATTTACACTTTATGCAGAACCACCACAAGATAGCCACACAGAAAGCGGATTTATCCTGCGCTCTGGAGGGCATCCTTCAAAGCAGAGACAATTATATTTTGTGTGTCCGCATCCAGATAGGGGTGCATTGGCAATGACATTACGCATTTGCTGAGATTGTTGGTTGTCTGCAGCGTACCGCCAGCAACCGGAAAATGACTGTAGGGCGGTTGGCAATGCATCGGCACAGGGTAATAGATGGCCGTCGGCACGCCGGCTGCCTGCATTTTGCCGCTAACAGCATCACGATCAACACCATCCAGAAGCTTGATGGTATATTGGGCCCAGCTTGATGATGCGCCCATGGCGAGGCTGGGTGTTTCAACGATGTTGCCAATTTTGTCCTGATACCTGTCAGCGACCTGCTGGCGCAGCACAAGCTCCTCGGCAAAAATATCCAGCTTGGCGTCAAGCACGACAGCCTGCATCGTATCGAGCCTGCCAGTCATGCCAATACGGACATTCTGATATTTATTCATGCCCATGCCGTGAACTCGGCAGGACCGGATGATTTCAGCGATGCCATCGTCGTCGGTGAAGACAGCCCCACCATCGCCATAGCAGCCAAGTGGTTTTGCAGGGAAAAAGCTGGTGCATGTCACATGCGCCATTGTGCCAACCTTGTGACGGTTCATGCTTGCGCCAAAACTCTGTGCGGCATCATCAATAAGCCATAAATGATTTGCTTCCGCATATTGCATTAATGCCTGATAATTAGCGGGCTGCCCAAACAGGCCGACGCCTATGATACCGACAATTTTAACATCAGCATCTCTTGCCGCTGCGCAGGCAGCATCAAGCTGGGTGGGGTCGATGTTGAAGGTCACCGGGTCTACTTCAGCGAAAACCGGAATGGCCCCCATGACTGGCATGACCTCGGCGGTTGCGGTGTAGGTAAAGGAAGGCACGATGACACCCTGCCGGGGTTTCAAGCCAAGCCCCTGCAACGCAAGTATTAACGCATCCGTTCCCGAAGAACAGGTAATATTGTGTTTGGCTCCAGACCATGTTGCAAGCCTTTCCTCCAGTGCAGTGATTTCTGGTCCCATGATATACGCGCCATGATCCAACACAGCTGCTAGGCCTGTGTCAATCTTGTCACGAATACGTGCCTGCTGTGATTTCAGATCAATGAAGGGAATGCTCATTCAATCGGTCCTACTGGGGTTTTTGGACGCTTCGGTTTTGCCCATGTCGAGCAACGCTGCCTGCATGGTCTCTAAGGTGCGCTGCACAGCCAACGCCTCGTCGATATTGCTGGGAACGGGTTTGCCGCTCAGACAGCTGTCGATGAAAGCGCGCATCTCATCTTTTAGCGGTTCGCCCTCGGCAACCGGCAGCGCAACAGGACTAGCGCGCTCGATAATGAAGCTCTCATTGTCGGGACGGATATGATCCTGAAACAGCACCAGCTTTTCTGGCCACGCTTTGGTGTCGTCAAAAACGATTGATCCAGCCGTGCCGCTGACGGTGAGACGATGTTCTTTGTAAGGTGAAATCCAGCAAGTCTGTAGGCTCGCTGAGACACCGCCCGCGAAACCAAGCATCGTTGCCAGCGTATCAACGATACCTGGGCTGACATGGCTGGCACCGGCACAACTGACTTTTGTCGGCTCAGAGCCAGTCAGCGCCTGAATGAGTGAGAGGTCATGGGGACATAAATCAAAAAGGACGGATTCAGTGTTACGGATCCGCCCCATCGCCAGCCTATTTGCCTGGATATGTCTTAATGTTCCAATGGCACCCGCACGAACCTGTGCTTGCAATTCAATGAAGGCGGCATGATACCGGATAAGGTGACCAACCATCACCCGCCGGCTGTTCTTCTCGGAAGTGACGGCAATTTTCTGCGCGCCAATAAGATCTAATGCTAGTGGCTTTTCAACGTAGACATGTTTGCCAGAATCGAGAATTCGAGTTGCAAGATCCACATGGCTTGGCGCTGAGGTGGCGAGGACTATGCCATCTATATCCTCATCCCCAAGCAAAGCGTCAATGGTTTTCGCTGAGACGTCGAATTGGGTGGCGAATTCTTCTGCGCTGGCATGCACCCTGTCCGCAACGCCGGCTAACACTCCCAACTGCGCTAGATTTCGTGCCAGATTGCGACCCCACATGCCGCAGCCAATTAATCCTATATTTGCCATGTGAAACCGCGATGTTTAGTGCTACAAGTGGTTTACGGCGGCACTAAATTCGCGTCAATAGTTGCATTTTGTAACATTCGGTTGAGGATGGGTGTCGGCTTCAACATCCAGCTGCCTTTCGTATCCATTAAAATCAAGGGACTTAAGATGGACGCTTCATCCGCATTCAAAGATAGTCTGCCAACAACACCGGAGTCGCTGATTGGCAAACTCGAATCCCTCAATATTGTATTTACCTCGCACCATCATCCGCCGTTGCGAACCGTTGAGGAGTCGAAAGTGTATCGCGACAACATGCCGGGTATGCATGTGAAGAACCTCTACCTACGTGACAAAAAGAAACGCAATTATCTGATTGTTACCGATGAGGATCGCGTGATTGATCTGAAATCGCTGCATGCCACCATCGGCTCAGACCGACTGTCCTTTGCCAGTGCTGACCGCCTCTTTGAGATGCTTGGCGTCTGCCCGGGTGCGGTGAGCCCGTTTACCCTTATCAATGATCCCAAACACTTTGTCAGCCTTGTAATCGATGCAGAGTTGATGATGGCGAAAAGACTTTATTTTCACCCGCTGGTCAATGACATAACCTTGGGCGTGACACCCGAGGGATTGTTGCGCTTTCTCGCGGCTACAGGACACCAGCCACAGCTGGTCAATTTCTGAACGCCACATCGTGCTGGGGAAATCTGTTCATGAAATAGATATTCACTGGATATCTGCCAGACACTTCTTTGTCTTTACACAACCCTTGTTTCGTCGTTTTGGACACCTAAATTGGAAACATGGCAGCTCTGGGCAACCTGCTCTTTTCGGCTTTTAATGGTTCCAGCCAGTGGCGCGGGAAGCCGACATTTGCCAAGACGCAGATTTTGAGGGGAAAATGGAACAATTAATCTCGGGCGCAAGCAAAACGTCTGTCGATGTCGACATGAACAATTTCATGGCTGAGGTTGTTGAAGGATCGTCCATCTCGCCGGTCGTCGTACAGTTCTGGGCACCATGGTGTGGCCCTTGCAAACAGCTAGGGCCGGTTCTTGAAAAGGTGGTTGCCGGCAAGGGAGGCAAAATCAAGCTCGTCCGCATCAATATTGATGAAAACCAGCAGATTGCCCAACAGATGCGGGTACAGTCAGTTCCCACAGTCTATGGGTTTGTTGATGGCCAGCCGGTTGATGGCTTTTCAGGTGCACAGCCTGAATCAGCGGTTACACAATTTATTGAAAAGCTGGCAAAAATAGGGGGCACCGGGGCTGATGTGGCAGAAATGCTAAGCGCGGGAGAAACCGCGCTAGCGACGCGGAATTTTGATGCTGCTATGGAGCATTTCCAACAGGTTATGGGCCTGGAGCCAGAGTCGGTAGCGGCGCTTGCGGGCGTGGTTCGATGCCTTACCGGGATGGGTGATGTAGCTGGGGCGCGCGAGATAATTGACCAGCTCAGTGATGAGTTTCGCGAACAAGAGGCGATGCAGGTGGCGATTGCCGCATTTGATCTCACCGAAAAGGCATCGGCGTCGGCGGATGGACTGGATGCTGCCCGGGCGGCTGTCGCAGCTGATAGCAATGATCTGGAGGCGCGGCAGACTTTGGCTATGGCTCTGTATGCTGGTGGCCAGCATGCCGAAGCAATGGACCAGCTGCTTGAATCTATCAGAGCCGATCGTGCCTGGAACGATGAGGCTGCCCGTAAGCAGCTTCTTGAATTTTTCAAGTCTCTGGGAGCTGCTAACCCAGATGTGATAAAGGCGCGCCGCAGGCTGTCAACGGTTCTGTTTGTCTGAAGTCAAGTGGGGGTCAATTGGCTATAATGAGGTTTTTTTCATGAATCCACTGACATTTGAACTTAGTAACCTGCCGCCAACCCTGCCGTTGTTTCCGCTGCCGAGTGCCTTGCTGCTGCCCGGATCACAGCTTCCACTGAACATTTTTGAACCACGTTATTTGGCAATGGTTGAGGATGCGTTGCAGACGCATGAGCGTATGATTGGCATGGTGCAGCCGCTTAATGATGAGGGAGCCTTATTTGATGTCGGCTGTGCTGGTCGTATAAGTTATTTTCAGGAAAGTGGAGACGGACGGTACATGATTGCCCTGACTGGCATCTGCCGTTTCACCTTGCAAGGGGAACAACCGACAGATCGTGGCTATCAACGTGCGACGATTGACTGGGGTGGCTTTGCTGATGATTTGAAATCGACAGATGACAGCATTGCAGACCGGGAAAAGCTGTTAGCTGTGATGAAACAGTATTTTGGTGTCATGGGTTTTGAGGCGGACTGGGCGCAGATTGAACAATCTGGAAATGAGCAGATTATGAACACACTGGCTACCGTCTGTCCATTCGACGTTGCAGAAAAACAAGCACTGCTAGAGGCGCAAGGACTGGCCAAACGGGCTGATCTCTTAATCGCCATCATGGAAATGGCGCTGCATGAAGAGGAGAGTGGCAATGACGCACGGCATTGATGACCGAAATGCTAAGGATGATCCGGCGCAGCCTGTTGACAGCCGTCTGCTTGCCGTTCTCGTCTGTCCGGTTACCAAGGGACCGCTTGAATATGACGCACACAACGATGAACTGATCAGCCGCCAGCTCGGCAAGGCTTTTCCTATTCGCGCTGGTGTGCCGATCATGCTGGTTGATGAGGCACGCGATCTGGATTCGGACGGGGGACAGTCAGGTGCGTAATCAGATAGGCCAAACCGCTAGCCAGCGCTGGCCGACCGAAATCCGCTTGAGCAGTGACAAACGCCAACTGAATGTCCGTTTTGACGATGGAACAGTGACATCAATAACGGCCGAGTTGTTGCGGGTCGAGTCGCCTTCGGCAGAGGTTCAAGGACATGGCGTCGGACAGAAGACAACGCCAGGTGGGAAACGAAATGTAACTATCAGCCGCATTGATCCGGTTGGCAATTACGCCGTACGCCTCGCCTTCAGCGACGGCCATGATACGGGTCTATTTACCTGGGAAACTCTGCATGACTACGGCCAGCAACATGACAGACTGATGGCCGATTATGAAAAACGCCTCAATGAAATGGGCCAAAATCGCGGCTAGGCCTTACCACTGACGCTCATTCTATTGTGGCAATTTGCCTGTAAGAAGGCTGGCCCGAGCAAGTTTTCCACCGCGTGCAATTGTTGAAAAAATGGATTTTGCAGGTGATCGGTTGAGCAGACTCATCCCCAGCCCAGCGATCCTAGCGAATCCAGGTGGCATTGTGGTGAAAAGCGCGTTCAAGCCTAATGTTGCAAGGCTCATTGCCCCCACGTCAAGCTGGCGTTTTTGCCGATAATCGGCTAGCACCGAGAAATGGCCCGCCTGCAGACCACGCGCGCTGGTGGCGCACAGAATATCAAGTAGCACCGCCGCATCGCCCAACGCAAGATTATATCCCTGGCCAGCGAGTGGATGGATGACATGCGCTGCGTCGCCTGCAAGGATTAGATTGTCGGCTGTCGGATTGGCAATGAAGGTTGGCTTTATTGGCCAAATAAGGCGGTCTGATTGGAGGGTGAGGAACCCCACTTCATCACCAATCGCCATGGTGATCGTCTGATTGAATTTACCTACATCACACGTCTGATATTGTGAAGCTTCGTGTTTTGGCAGGGTCCAGACAAGTGACATCAGATTGTCAGCTAGCGGCATCAGGGCAATAGGGCCGGAAGCCAGAAACCTCTGAAACGCCGCGTTCTTGTGGGGACGTTCGGCGGCGACGAGCGCAACCACCGCTGTTTGGCTGTGGAGCAGCGTACGCTGCCTGACTCCGACGGATTTGCGCAGCATGCTGTTGCGGCCATCGCATCCGACGACAAGGTCACATATCACCTCGTCAGTCACTCCTCTGTCATTGATGAGTGTCAGATGTGCCTGCTTGTTGAAGATGGCGAAACCAGCCACCGTCCTGTCGGCCAGGCGTTCGACATGCGCATCCCGCATTTGACGCTCAAGCGCTGTCAGCAGAGTGGCATTCGGCACAACGAAGGCCATAGGCTCATCCCGGTCTTGCCATTCAAGGTCAAAAGCCTTGCCGCGGCGCGCTTTTATCCCAGTTGACGGCTCGCCATCGGCAACTTTCACAGCCTCTATGGGTGTTGGTGCTGAGGTAAGGTGCTGCCAGACACCAAGAGTCTCCAGCATGCGCCTACCGGCGGCACTAATCGTCGTTGTGCGGATTGTCTCGCCGTCAACATTCGCCTGTTGGCGCTGGATATGCGCTATCCGATAGGGGCTGTGTGAAAGTGTCAGGGCTGTCATCAGCCCTGTCAGCCCTCCACCAACAACAACGATGTCTGGCATCAGGAACTCTCCATCGACAAGTCGGAGAAGTGCTGGTTCACAATATGTTTCGCTAGCTCATGCAGGTCCGATCCGTCGAAAAGATAGGCATGGCAGCCAGCCGCCCTACCGGCAGCAACATCGCTTTCACGGTCGCCAATCATTACCGAGGTTGCAAGATCAAGCGACCATTTCTTTGCCAGATCCGTAATCATCTGGTGTCCAGGTTTACGATATGGGCAGGGTGTCAGGAGAGAGCTTATGACAGCTTTGGGGTGATGGGGACAGAATGCAACATCCTTTATGTGACCCCCCTGCGCTGCCGCCTTGGCAATCAGATGGTTATTGAAGCGGTGCATGTCATTTTCGGTAAAAAGGCCGCGACCAATACCGCCCTGATTGGTGACGATAAAGACATCCAACCCGGCCTTGGAGAACAGTCGCAATGCTTCAGGTGCGCCTCGTACCCAGCGGAAATCGGCTATTTTATGGGTATATTGCACATCAACGTTTAATGTGTCGTCCCGATCAAGAAATATTGCTGGTTGTTTTTTCATCTTACCTCTGTGTAAAAGCCTGACGGATCGCCTGCATGACTATGCCGGTCACCGATATGGCCGATCAATAGTTTCATTTTTTAGCCGCATTGCTCCGACTCTACAGATGCGGTAACACTTGTCACAGTGACTTTCTTGCCGCATTGGTAAATTATTAGTTCATCATGGTACAGTTTAACTGTCCGCGCCACGCACGGGGTTTAACTCAATGAAACTTAACCCTGAATATCGCATGTTTGACACCAACATGTTTATGCAGCTCCGGGCCGCGCTTGAGGGCATCTCTCCGCCGGCTGGCATGGAAATGCTTGATCTGTCGATTGGTGAGCCACAGCTCTCGGGTGGACCCCTGTTGACTGACAGCGTTGTCGCCCACAATGGCAATTGGCAATTCTATCCCAAAGTGCCGGGAACGCCGGCCTTCATCGATGCTGTCTGTGGTTATATCGGGCGGCGCTGGCCTGCCGCAGCAGGTCTTGCCAGATTGCGCGCACAGATTTTACCAGTACCCGGCACACGCGAACCGCTTGCCTTGCTCGGCGGTCTGGTTTGCAACACAAAGCCAGATGCTGTGGCGCTGGTGACAAATCCATTCTACCACGCCTGGCGTGCGGGGGCTCTGGCAAGTGGGGCAGAGATTACCTTCATTGACAGTCACAAGACTAATGATTTCATTCCTGATCTCTCGCTCATAGCGCCTGACATGCTCCACCGGACAACATTGATGTATCTGTGCAGCCCGACGAATCCGCAGGGAAGTATTATGGATCTGGAGTATCTGCGCCACGCGCTTAGCTTGGCACGGCGGCATGATTTTCTGCTGATCATGGATGAATGCTACGCGGATATCTGGCGTGGGGATAGAGCGCCGGCTGGCATGCTTGAGGCCGCCGCCAGCCTTGCAGAGGGCGACGAGGATCCGCTGCGAAATCTGGTTGTGGTGAACTCGCTCTCTAAGCGGTCAAGCGCGGCTGGATTGCGGGCTGGTTTCATCATCGGTGACGCCAGCGTGATTGCCCAATATGGCAAAATTGTCGCAAATGGGGGCTCGCTTGTTCCCACACCGCTGTTGGCAGTTGCGGCGGACCTCTATGCAGATGATCGTCATGTCGAGGAGATCCGGGCGCATTATGATGAATCCTTTGCCATTGCAAGGCACCATCTCGGCATTGATCCACCGCCGGGTGGGTTTTTCCTGTGGCTTGAGGTTGGAGACGACGTTGCCTTTGTTCGCCAATTGATGGCCGAACAGGGTGTTCGGGCATTGCCGGGCCAGTTCATGGGGGCGCCGGGCGCGGGCTCCAACCCGGCCGCCGGCTTTGTGCGGTTGGCGCTTGTTCATGATCACCCGAAGATTGAGGATGCCATGTCCCGGGTTGCGCGACACTGGCGACAAGATGAGCAGAAGATGGTCTGACGGCGGCATGTTTGATCCTGAAATCAAAAAACCGATCCTGTCGCCGATGCTCTCGCAATTTCTGCGCCGGCGGTTCCTGGAACTCCTTGGTACACTGCTACTGCTGGTTGGCGCCGGTCTGCTCATTTCGCTTGTGTCTGCTCGCCCGGGCGATCCCTCGATCGGCGTCGCGTCGACGAATGAAACTGTCAATTTGCTTGGTGTCACAGGTGCCAATATTGCCAATGTTCTCGAGCAGGTGCTGGGCCATGCCTCCTATGGAGTCGCTCTTTTCCCGGTCTGCTGGGGGTACAGGCTGATTCGTAAACAGAAAATCAGTCAAAAGCGTCTCCGGCTGATTGCCGCGCCAATTGCTATGGCGCTTCTGTCCACTGGTTTTTATGGCATAGCTGGCGGTGATGCCGGAATTGAGGGCGGCGGCGTGACCACGGATGGTGGCGCTCTTGGCAAGATTTTTTTTGATTTTGTTGCATCCGTTATTCCTGAGCTTCCTGAGGTTGTGGGGCTGACTACGACGCATTACATCGGAATTGGTCTCGGACTGTTAGGACTCGTGATCTGGGCCTGGTCGGCGGCGCTGTCTCGCGCGCAATTCATTCTTGTCGCCGCGCCTGCAGGTTGGCTGTTCGCCGGAGCGATAAAGCTCGTCACATTGCTGCTCCCCCTTGCCGCTGGACCGAGTAAGGCTACTGACCAGCAACCATTGGCAAAATCAAAGCGCAAGCGCGTGACGGCTGGCCGCAAGAAGCAGCGTCAGGAACCGGTTCTTGTCGCTGGTGCAACGCCGCTTGAAAGCGATGCAGCCAAGCCGCGAAAACGCTCAGCCAGCAAGCAGGAGATTCTGGATTTTGGATTGGGCACAGCTTTCAAGCTGCCAGCAAAAAATCTTTTGAAGACGCCTGAAAAGGTAGCAGCTGGGCCATCAAGGCAGGAGCTTGCCGAACGGGCCGCTGATTTAGAAAATGTACTCTCTGACTTCTCCGTCAATGGCAGCATTGGCGACTCCCGCTACGGGCCGGTTGTGACACGCCATGACCTCAATCCGGCACCAGGCACAAAATCGCAGCGCGTCATCGCGCTAGCCGATGACATTGCTCGCTCTATGAGTGCTGTATCAGTTCGCGTGGCCGTTGTCCCTGGGCAGAATGTCATCGGCATTGAACTGCCGAATGAAAACCGGCAGACAGTCTTGCTCCGCGAAATTCTTGACCATGGCATTTGGCAGGAGGACGAGAGCGACCTGCCAATGGCACTTGGCAAGGACATTGCCGGCACGCCGGTAGTGGTTGATCTGGCGCGGATGCCGCATTTGCTTGTCGCAGGAACCACCGGGTCGGGCAAATCGGTTGGCATCAATGCGATGATCATCTCGCTGCTCTATCGGCACACGCCCGAGACCTGCCGGATGATCATGATTGATCCAAAAATGCTTGAACTATCAGTCTATGATGGCATCCCACATTTATTGAGCCCGGTAGTGACGGACCCCTCCAAGGCGGTGACGGCGCTGAAATGGGCGGTTCGGGAAATGGAAAGCCGGTATCGCAACATGGCCAAGATGGGAGTCAGGAACATCACCGGCTACAATCAACGGCTGGCTGAGGCGCGCACCGCCAACGAGGTTCTGACAAGGCGCGTACAGACCGGATTTGATCAGGAGACGGGCAAGCCCGTGCATGAGGAAGAGGTGCTGGATTTGGCACCGCTGCCCTTCATTGTAGTAGTGATCGACGAGGTGGCGGATCTGATGCTGGTTGCCGGCAAGGAGATCGAAGCGGCCGTGCAGCGTCTTGCGCAGATGGCACGGGCTGCTGGCATCCACGTCATCATGGCGACACAGCGGCCATCAGTTGACGTAATCACTGGAACGATCAAAGCCAATTTTCCAACACGGATCAGCTTTCAGGTGACCTCGCGCATTGACAGCCGGACCATTCTTGGAGAACAGGGTGCCGAGCAGCTTCTTGGGCGCGGTGACATGCTGTTCATGGAGGGTGGTGGACGGCTGCTGCGTGTTCATGGCCCTTTTATCGAGGATGGCGAGGTTGAGGCGGTGGCGAATTTCCTGCGCCAGCAGGGGGCACCGGAATATGATGAGCGTGTGGTCGCGGACGAGCAGGTGGATCAGGGTGATGGGTCAGTTGCTGGTGATATTGGCGGAAATGGAGACAGCCTCTATGATCAGGCAGTCCAGCTTGTTGTTCGGGAACAGAAGGCATCGACCAGTTTTGTGCAGCGCCATTTGAAAATTGGCTATAATCGGGCGGCTACAATTATTGAAGAGATGGAAAGTAACGGTATCATCAGCGCGGCCAATCATGTTGGCAAACGCGAAGTTCTGATGAATGATGATACGTCGGACGGATTTTGATGATGGGCAGATCAAGGCAGAGATTTGGAGAAGGTCTATCGCTTGTTTTATCGGCGCTGTTTCTGTTGATTGCGGTGCCGGCGCACGCCATCAATTACATCGATGAGGCTGAGAGCTGGTTTGCCAAAATCACCACGATGAAAGCTGATTTCACCCAGATCGTGTCCGATGGCACAATGGCCGAGGGTGAGCTTCATCTGCGCCGTCCGCATCGTATGAAAATCATCTATGACTTGGATGAACCGCTGGTGCTGCTGACCACGCCGGTGTGGTTGCATGTTGACCGGCCAGAGAAGAAGACGCTGACCAGCTACCCCATCGGTGAGACACCGCTCTCGTTGATTCTGCAGGAGCAGGTCAAACTGCGCTCGGATGAATTCAAGACTAAAAGTTTTCTGCGGGACGGCATCATCAGCATCGTCATGGAAAAGAGAACCGGTAAGGCGGCAGGAGTTCTGACGCTGGAATTTACCGAGAGGCCGTTTGAGCTGCGACGCTGGACAATCGTTGATGCGGCAGACATCACGACCACCGTTACCCTGCAAAACATGCGCTTTGGTCATAAATATGAGAATAAATTTTTCACCCCATCCAATTATCAGCGTTAGCCACCCCACCCAGCCCGAAATTGGGTGCGATCACGTACTCAGCGAGATTGGAAACAACATGAGAATAGCAACCTGGAATATCAATTCCGTCCGCCTGCGCATTGATCTGGTGATGAAATTCCTGAACGACTCCGATATCGATGTTCTGTGCCTGCAGGAAACGAAAACCGAGGATAGGTTTTTTCCGGTGGCGGCGCTGGCGACGGCG